>JAKALN010000001.1 GCA_021824155.1 bacterium
TGGTTTTCAAGTTTTTTACCCACATATAAGACTTGAAACAGGTTTTGAATTAACAAAACTTGAGAGCAACAGAGACGAGTGGGAGTGAAACGGGCAATCCTACCTGCTGTAACCTCCGAAAGATGCGATTATCCCGATTTAATCGGGATTGTAACCTGCTTTACGGGAGCATCAAAGTTTGAGGGCATCCCGATTATATCGGGACTATGTGACCAAACATCACGATAGAGATAGATTGCAACTTATAATCCTGCAAGGGATTGAAACAGAATCTGGCTTATTGTCTTCCAAAGAACTTTTTTTATTCCTCTTTTTTTATTCCGTTTACTTTATCGAGAGAAAACTCAAGAAGTATTTTTAAAATACCCGCAATAGGCACTGCAAGAATTAATCCCAAAATTCCTGCTGTATGTTCTCCGGCAACAACCGCGAATAGGATTACCAAAGGATGAAGTTTAGTAATTTTTCCCATAAAATAGGGGTTAACCACATAATCCTGAAGCTGTCTTACGACTGTGTAGGCTATAATTACTGCAATTGCCATTTGAAAAGATCCCAGTCCAAAATTTGAAGAACCCCCTACAAAAGCTACAAGAGCGGCAACAGAAGCTGCTACAATCGGACCTATGATAGGAACTATTTCAGCTAATCCTGAAAAAAGAGCCAGTATCAACGAAAACTTTACTCCTAAAATAGACAATGCTATAAACAATGCTGCCGAAACAAGCAAAACCAGGAAAACTTGTCCTCTAAGATAACTGCCCAAGGTAACATTTATTTTTCTGAGTAAAATTTCAACATCAAATTTATATTCGTTGGGAATAAAGTTAAGAAATTTATCTCTCATAGCTCTTCCTTCCTTAAGAAAATAAAATGCGGAAAAAAGGAAAATAATAAAACTCAAAATTCTGGAAAATGCCTTTGGAAAAAAAGAAAAAATAGTAGGCGGAGAAAATACTTTATAACTTTCAAAAGAATACAAAGCCTCGTTAACTGTAGGCCTTATCCAATCGGGTAATACATTTATTTGCCGTTTTGCTTCATGATTTAATTGAGTCGCATATTGAGTAAGTTCCGAAGATTCATCAACAATCCTTTTTGTTAATGTTATCCCCCCTGCAATAACTACGGCAATAATAAGTACATAAATAATAATTATCGATACCGTACGGGGCAGTTTGATTTTATTAGAAAAAAAGTTAACAACCGGATTAAAAAGATAGGCAAATATTGCGGCAAGGATGAAAGGAGCTAATATGGCCCTCTCTATATATAAAAACCAAACGAGTGCAATACCTAAAGCTATAAAAAATGCCGTTCTAAGTCTAATCGTCATAAGAACTTCCTATATTATAGCAAAATACAGCCCTAAAACTAACGGACTGCCTTTTTAAGAGTCTTACCGGGGGTAAAACCCGGAGCTTTTCTTGCTTCGATTGTAATTTTTTCTCCTGTTTTTGGATTTCTTCCCGGCCTTGTTGCTCTTTTCCTGACACTGAAAGTTCCAAATCCGGTAATTACAACTTTTTCGCCTCTTTTGAGCGAGTCCCTAATTCCATTAAGGAAAGCGGAAACAGAATCTCTGGCTGCTTTGTTTGTAAGATTTGATTTTTTTGCAACTAATTCTATTAAATCTTTTTTTGTCATGCTATTCACCTCCTTTTATATTATTTTATGATTAGCTTAACAATACAATGTAATCGAATCATTTGTCAATACCCAAGAACTCCCGAATTCTTTATTTAAAACGTATTTTGCCATTTCGCTGATGAATATACTTGAAAACTTGAGTGAACGAATCAAGGGGAACCCGTAATGTACGGAGGGGGTGTTATCACCCGATGAGTGAACGAAAGTTTGAACGTATGAAGTGAGACTTGGCAAGAGCTTTTGGTTCTTTTTGCGGGAAAAAGAATAAAAAATTTATGAGGAAAATTCCGAAGCTACTGCCCTAAATTCCCTGATTGCTGTTACTTTTATCTCTCCCGGAACTGCCTGGGATTTACTTAGCTCATCCCTTATCTTTGCCGCAACTATAGTAGTTTGAGAATCATCAAGCTTTCCCGGATTTATTATAACCCTAAGCTCTCTTCCAGCCTCAAAAGCATATGCGTCTTCTACTCCATCATATTTTTTGGCAATTTCTTCCATATCCCTTAGCCTTTTACCGTATTCCTCAACGTCTTCGTATCTTGCTCCGGGTCTTGCTCCGGAAATAGAATCGGCAATATGAACAATAATAGATTCTATAGAAGAAAAAGGTATATCTTCATGATGTTCGGCGACGCAATTTACAATAGGGTCGGGAATATTGAATTTCTTCAAAAGCTCCACGCCTAATTTAACGTGGCTTCCTTCACCCTCGACAACTTTTCCGATATCATGAAAAAGGCATCCAAGCCTTACGACGTTTACGTTTGCTCCCAGCTCTTCTGCAATATGCATTCCTATTTTCGCGTCTTCCAAAGTATGAACAATTAAATTCTGCCCATAAGAGGTCCTGAATTTGAATCTCCCCAAAACAGACAAGAGCTCGGGAGGTAAGTTAAACACTCCTACCTCATGGGCCAGTTTTTCGCCCTCTTCAAGCATTATTTTCTCTACTTCTTTTCTTGTCTGGATTACAATCTCTTCAATTCTAAACGGCTGGATACGTGTATCTTTTATTAAAAGCTCCAACGACCTTTTTGCCACTTCTCTTCTTACCTGGTCAAAAGATGAAAGTCTTATTACTCCTTCTTCATCCAGGTCAACGTCCACTCCTGTTGCCTGTTCAAAAGCTCTAATATTTCTTCCCTCTTTTCCTATTATTCTTCCCTTTAAATCTTCATCCGGAATTTTTACTTCAGAAACCGTATATTCTGCGATATAGTTAAGAGCACCATGCCTCATGCTGTCAACAAGAATTTCCCGCGCTTTTTTATCCGCGGTCAATTTTGCTTCCTCTTCCTTTTCTTTTATAAGTTTTGCAACTGTAGCTGATTCTTTATCTTCTATTTCTTTAAGAAGCTCTTTTTTTGCTTCTTCCGAGGTCATTCCCGAGGTCTTGGAAAGTTTTTCTCTATATTCTTCTTTAAGCTTAGATATCTCTTTTTCCTGCTTTTCGAGTTCTTCTTTTTGCCTGTCGATAGATTCCTGTTTTTCAAGGAGTTTTTTCTCGAGTGTTACTAAATCTTGATCTGACATAATTTACGAGGACACATGAAAGCAGACTTATATTTTAAGCCTTTTTAAAAGTTTCTGAAGAAAAGTATTTAGCTTTTTCATAAAAACCGGTGTCCTATTCACATTTAATTATACTATCTGGACAGTGCCGCGTCAATCCCGACTTCGCAAAGATTCCGTCGAGGCGAGGACTTTTTTTACGGTTTCGTAATCAAATCCCTTAGAAACTAAATATCTTCCGAGTTTTTGAAAAATTTCCTGTTTCGTAAGACCTTTATATCTTGATATACGTTTCTCTGCTATTCTTACCGCCGCTTTTAAATCATTTTCTTCCTGAGCTTGGGGTTCCGGTTCAAAACTTTCAATAATCTCCCGAGAAATACCTTTTTGCCTTAACTCATATTTTATTATTCTCCATGGCTTTGGCTTTATTGAGTTTCTAGTTTCAATCCAGATTTTTGCAAATTCCTCATCGTTTAGAAATTTATACTCTTTAAGCTTATCAATTATTTTTTTTGAGACCATGTCACTGACGTTTTTTTTAAAAAGATAGTCTCTTATTTCTTTTTCGCTTCTTACTCTAAAAGAGAGAAACCGAAGAACTCTGTTGAGGTTTTTTTCAAAATCGTCACTGGGAATCGGTGATATCTTTTTCTTCATTTTCAACTCCTACTTCAACGGGCATCCCGGAAGTCTTGCTTTTTTTCATTATCTCGTCAACTATTTTTCTGGCAGTATCCGGTTTTTCCCGCAAAAATATTGCCGCCGCCTGTTTTCCCTGTCCCAGCATTAAATCACCGTACCTAAAAAATGCCCCTGATTTTTGAATAATTCCCATCTCAACTCCTACATCCATAATACCGCCTTCCCTTGAAATTCCCGTATCTGCCATAACATCAAATTCGGCAATCCTAAAAGGAGACGAGACTTTATTTTTTACAATTTTTACCCTATGCCTTGAACCTATTGCCTTATCCCCGTCCTTAATTGTTTCAATTTTCCTTATATCAATTCTGACAGTTGAATAAAATTTAAGGGCAAGTCCTCCTGTTGTTGTTTCGGGATTTCCAAACATTACTCCGATTTTCTGCCTTAACTGGTTGGTAAAAATTACAACAGTTTTGGATTTGGATATAACGCCGGTTAATTTTCTTAAAGCCTGGGACATAAGTCTTGCCTGAAGGCCCATCATAGAATCTCCCATTTCTCCTTCGATTTCTGCCCTTGGCACCAAAGCGGCAACAGAATCTATTACCAAAACATCGACTCCGCCGCTTCTTATTAAACTTTCTGCTATTTCTAAAGCCTGTTCGCCGGTATCGGGTTGGGAAATAAGAAGTTCGTCCAGTTTTACCCCTATTCTTTCCGCCCAAAGCGGATCAAGAGCATGCTCTGCGTCTATAAACGCTGCTACACCCCCATGTTTTTGCGCCTGTGCAATAATCGAAAGACAAACTGTTGTTTTTCCCGAAGCTTCAGGGCCGAAGATCTCTATGATTCTTCCCCTTGGCACTCCGCCTACTCCAAGAGCCAGGTCTAGAGGAAGACAGCCTGTTGAAATAACCGAAATATCTAATTTTGTTCCTGCTTCACCAAAGCGCATAATGGAACCTCGGCCGTACTGCTTTTCTATTTGTTCCATTGCCAGCTTTACCGCTTCCAGTTTTTGGGCACCCTCCGAAGGTTCGTTAGAAGTTTTTGGAGTATGAGAATTTCCTGCCCTTGCCATATTAAAACCATTCTAGTAATTTTTAAGAATCAATGCAATAGGTCAAACTGTATAAGATTCCTCGTAAAATTCACTCTCAGATGATATAATACTAAACACGGTTTCAGGGTAAGATAAAACAAAATCGCTGACTCAGGAGTTCCGATTTTGTTAACCTTAAAAGGAAATCGTTGGGAAAAACCGTGAGGTTTGTCCCACTTGCGGGGTGTAGTTTATCGGTAGAATGCGCGCATGGGGTGCGTGTGGACTGAGTTCAATTCTCAGCACCCCGACATAATATGTACGATTTAAGAGAGTTCAAACAGGTATTTGACCCGATACTTAAAAGCTTCATAGAACAAAGGCTTAAAAAGTTTTCCTCAAATTCTTCCGACCCGTTTATAAAAGACTTTCTTTCATATTCTGAAAAGTTAACAATGGCCGGGGGCAAAAGAATAAGGCCTTATATAGCATATGTTATGTACTCTGCAAATGGGGGAAAAGACGTAGAAAACGCTCTTAAACTTTTTGTGTCCTTGGAAATCTTCCACAATTTTGCGCTTATTCACGACGATATAATGGACAAACAATATAAAAGGCACGGTGTTGATACTATCCCCGCTTATGTTCTTAAAAAACTAAATGAAGCCGGAAGGATAGGAGATTTGGAAAATGTCGCCAACGCTCAAGGAATACTTACGGGAGACTTATTTTTTTCATGGGCCCTTGAACTATTTTTAGGAAATTCTAATTTTCCCCATAAAAATATAACCAAAGCCCAGGATTATTTTTATAAAATGGTTGACGAAGTATGTTTGGGTCAAATACTTGATATAGATGTAACCACAAGGGAAAACGTAAGCGAAGACTTTATTATTGAAAAAACAAGGTTAAAAACTTCAAGGTACACTTTTGTGCGGCCCATGCAAATAGGGGCCCATCTGGCAGACCCCGAAAATAACATGGATGATTTTTGCGAAGATTTAGGGACAAAGCTTGGCATTGCCTTCCAAATGCAGGATGATTTACTCGATATTATAGGAAACCCTAAAATCCTTGAAAAAAATATTTTGCGTGACATTGCCGACAGACAGCACACTTTTTTTACAAATTACGTTTTTCAAAACGGAACAGAAGAACAAAAAAATAAACTCTTAAGCTATTTCGGAAAAGAATTAAATACCCAAGAAGGAAATGAAGTAATTAAAATTTTTAATGATTCGGGTTCAATTAACGAAGGAAAGAGAGAAATATTAGACAACTTAAACCGGGCAAAAGAAATCATTAAAAAATCAACCCTTGGAAAAGAACACAAAAAAATTTGTCTGTCTTTGGTTTCGGTAATGGAGCAAAGGCAGCATTAGCCTTCAGCCTCGTTTTTTGGTATAATTTGAGTTCCTTATGAGCCGTCTGGCAGAAAGATTCCAACAAAGACCCCTTGCGCCCGAAAAGCTATCGCCTTTCCCTGTTGAAGAATTGGTTGTTGCAGGAGATCTGGGTCCTTGCGGAGGAGTAAGAATGGCAATTAGTGTTACAAAAGACATACTGGACTATGTCGGAGGGCGTGAGAAGGTATATGCAAATAACCAGCCTGTTCATAATAGACTGGTAACCGAAACTTTTGCGGGACAAGGCTTGGTAATTGAACCCGATATTAATAATATTCCTGCAAATTCTATTTGGATTTTATCGGCGCACGGAACAGACCCGCATATTGTTGAAAAAGCTAAAGAAAAAGGAATACATGTTGTAAACGTTGAATGTCCGCTTGTAACAAAAGTAAGAAGAGAAGCTCAAAGAGCCGAAGAACGCGGAGAACATTTAATCTACAGAGGAGCTCAAAATCATCCGGAACCGAAAGCTATCTTAGGCGGCTTAAACGATATTAACCATGCTACTTTTATAACCGATACAACAGACCCTAATTCCCTTACCCTGCCAAAAAATGTTCCCATTAGAGTTCTTAATCAAACAACTCTTTCGATAAGAGGAGTAGCAGAAGAAATAGATAGTTTAAGGAGCTTAAATCCCGATATTGACCTTCCTAATCCTATGGGAATATGCTATGCAACCGACAATAGACAGGATTCTTTATATGGTATGTTCTCCGACTTGGAAAACCCAATAGATTTTTTAATAGTAGTAGGCTCCCAAAACAGTCATAATTCCCAAGAACTAAGAAATATTGGAGTAAACTTTTTAGGACCCCAAAATGCGGTTTTAATAGACACTCCTTTGGATATTGATGCCGGTTGGTTTAAGGGAGCTAAAAGGGTGGGATTAACTTCGGGAGCGTCCGTACTTGATGAGTATACGGTAAATGTTTTAGAATGGTTTAGAGCAAAAGGAACAAAGCTTACGTTTTTAGTGGGGAGAGAAAATGACCAAAGATATGATGGACTGACTTTTGCTGCTCCGAAAACCGAGATTGAAAAGGTAAAAAGGTATATCGATTTAAAATACGCCGTATGAACAATTACTATAAACAAAAACAAATAATTGCAAGGGTGGATAAAAAGGGAAATGTCATTGGTAAAATTGAAAAATGGGATGCACACAAAAAAGGAGTTTTACACAAAGCCTTAACCGTTGCCTTAATTTACAAAGATAAACTTATCCTTCAGCATAGGAAACATCCGGCTTTTGACGGAGTATTTGATTTTACATCTTCTTCGCACCAGCTATTTATAAACGGGAAGCTCCAGACTACTATTGATGCTACTTACGACACTCTAAAAAGAGAATGGAACCTTACAAAAAAAGATTTGGCTTATCGGCCTAAGAATGAAGGGTCAATTTATTATAAAGCAAAAGACCCCAACAGCATTTACACCGAACACGAAATATGCGAGATTCTAATAACCGAAGTGAAAAAACTACCTGTTCCAAATTACGATTTTGCCTACGGGTATTCTCTTGTAACTAAAGAACAACTATTGAATAAGAAATCAAAAGTTTACCAAAACCTTGCTCCTTGGGTTAAAAAAATGATTGAAAAAAAGATGGTGTAGTGTTTACCTTTTTGGTGATTGTCTCTTTCGCCTTGCTTTTCCGCCCATTCCGACTTTCCTTCTTTCTCTTACTCTTGCATCCCTTGTAAGAAAACCTCTTTTCTTAAGAATTTGCCTGTTTTTTAAATCCATTAAAGAAAGCGCTCTTGAAATAGCATGAATTGCCGCATCGAGCTGTCCGCTTTTGCCTCCTCCAATAATTCTGAAAGTTAGAGTAAACTTATCTAAATTATTTGTAAGCTTAAAGGGTTCCAAATATTTAGCTGTCGCAGTTTCCCCGCTGAAATATTCTTCTATTTTTTTATTATTTACATACATTTCACCCTTTTTAACTTCTTGTCCTGCAACCGATAAACCGCTTTTTAAAGTTTGATAAAGCCTCAGTCTTGCAACCGATTCCTTATGTTTGCCTACGGCAAAAATATAATCTTTTTTAGGATTTTGTCTTTCGTCTGCTACTTCAGCCATTTAGTTTTGGTCCCCTTTCTCAAATTTATTCTCAAACTTATGAACTTCTGTGCCAAAAACAAAAAGTCTTTTAAGCATTGCGTCTCTTAGTCTGTTTTGCGGTAGCATTCCTTTGACCGCTTCTTTTATTATCTCTTCGGGTTTTCTCTTTCTCAAATCAATTAATCTCTCTGCCTTAAATCCTCCAGGATATCCAGAATGCCTATAATAATTTTTTAATAATTCTTTTTTTCCCGTTACTTTAACTTCTTTTGCATTTATTACAACAACGTTATCCCCGCAATCCATGTTTTTTACAAAATAGGGCTTTGATTTTCCCATAAGAAGGTTTGCAATCTTCGTTGCTTCCCTTCCCAGAATTTTCTCCTTGACGTCTATTAAATGCCATTCTCTCTTAACATCCGAGACCTTCGTTGCCTTTGTCTGTTTATTCATTTTTTCTTAGTCTCCTTTTTGGTTTTTTGTACAGGAGCTTTTCTTACCGGCTTTTTTGCTTTTATATCCGGATTAACCTTTGCCGGCTTTGTCTTTTTTGGTTCCTGGGCCAAAACAGCTTTTGGAGCCTCAGACCATTCAATTAAAACCATTGTTGAATCGTCACCGAACCTTTTGCCAAGCCTTACTGTTTTTGTATATCCTCCCTGTCTTTTATCAAATCGTGTTGCTACATCTTTAATCATTTTATCTAAAGCCAGCGGGGATAGTTTCGATGACAATAGCCTTCTGGCTAAAACATCATCTTTTTTTGCTCTCGTAACCAATTTATCTACCTCCGCTTTTATAGCCTTTGCCTTTGCTTCTGTTGTTTCTATTTTTTCGTTTAGAACAAGCGAGGACATAAGCCCTTTAAAAAGCGCTTTTCTTTCATCTACGTCTCTTTTTAATTGTCTGCCAAAAACATTTTTTCTCATAAATTTAAAAAAATCCTAATTAAAAATCCCAAATTCCAAATAAATTCAAAATTCGAATTTTGGAAATTAGAAAATTATTTAGGATTTAAGCTTTAGAATTCGGAATTTATTCTTATACCGTTAAAGATATACCTTTTTCTTTAAGTTTTTCTTCTATAACCGTAATTGATTTACCGCCCATGTTTCTCATTGAAATCAAATCTTTTCTGGGTGTTTCCAATAATTGTCCCAACGTTTCTATTCCGCCGTTTCTTAAACTATTGTAAATCCTTGTGGGTAAATCCAATTCGTCTATTGTAAGCCTTAATATTGCTTCCGGTACCGATGAATGAATTGCCGGAGCTTCTGTAGATGGTGATGCCTTCGGCTCGTAAACCTGGAAGAAATAAGCGCTCAAAATCCTTGCGGCTTCGTCAAGTGCTTCTCTAGGCGTAACTACTCCGTTTGTCCATACGTTAAGCGTTAACTTGTCCAGATTGGTTTGTCTTCCTACGCGTGTCGCGGAAACTTCATAATTTACTCTTCGTATAGGTGTAAATACGGCATCTGTCGGCAAAACTCCGAGTGTTGATATTTTCCTTTCTTCCGCCAATGAATAACCCATTCCTTTTTCAACAGTTAATTCTACATCCAGTTTTTTATCGGTTAAAAATCCAAGATAATGGTCTTTATTTACTACTTCAACGTTTTCCGGAAGTTCCAAATCTTTTGCGGTAATTTCCTTGGGTCCTTTTACGGATAATTTTACTGTTGCTTCTGTGCTTGAATCAAGAAGTCTGAGGTTAAGGCCTTTTATGTTAAGAAGAAAATCAACTACATTTTCCTTAAGCCCGGGGACGGTAGAAAACTTGTGCTTTACCCCCGAGATTTTAACGGACGTTACAGCAGCTCCCGGAATAGAAACAAGAAGAACTCTTCTTAATGCATTTCCAAGAGTGTGTCCGTATCCCGGTTCTAATGGCTCTATGATAAATTCTGCAAAGGTATCTGTACCTTTTTGTTCTTTAATTTTAAAAGTCGGTTCGACCATAGTTTTCTATTTTATCACTATCTGGAATAATATTCAATAATCAACTGCAGGTTAAAGGGAACCTCTAAATCTTCCTTTTTTGGCATTCTTAAAAGCTTACCCGAAACTCCTTCTCTTTTTATAAAAGGAAGTATCTGCAAATCTTTATCACCTAAAAGTTCTGCCACCGAAGGGTTCTTTTGAACTTTCGGCGAGATAGAAACTACGTCATCCACTTTAACCTGATAAGAAGGGATATTAACTGTTTTTCCGTTAACCAATATATGACCGTGATTAACAAACTGTCTGGCCATATTTCTTGATTTAGCAAAGCCAAGCCTGTAAACAACGTTATCAAGCCTTGTTTCAAGAAGGGCTACTATCATTTCTCCTGTTTCTCCTTTTCTCTTTTGTACGGATTGCACTAGCTTTTTAAATTGTTTTTCTAAAAGTCCGTACGATGTTTTTGCCTTCTGTTTTTCCCTAAGCTGTGTTCCGTATTCGGAAAGCCTTCTCTTTCTTTTCCTTCCATGGATTCCCGGAGGAACATTAAGACGTCTTTGCAAACTCTTGGAAGTTTTGTCTAAAACGTTTACTCCCTCTTTTCTTGCTAATCTATGTTTTGGTCCTGTATAACGTGCCATATTTTTTAAACCCTTCTTTTCTTTTGTGCCCTAGGCCCATTGTGCGGCATAGGAGTTACATCGGCTATCATTGATATTGATAATCCCGCAGATTTTATTGCCCTCAAAGCAGCGTCTCTTCCGGATCCGGGACCTTTTACGTAAACCTCAACTGTTTTTATTCCGGCGTCTACGGCTTTTTTGGCAACCGACTCTACTGCCGTTGTTGCCGCAAAAGGGGTTGATTTTCTTGTTCCCTTAAATCCGCTTGCTCCGGCAGAACTCCATGCGACAGTGTCTCCCTTATCGTTTGTTATTGTAACAAGTGTGTTGTTAAAAGTTGCCGAAACAAAAACTTTTCCGTTTGCGGAAACCTTTAATGTTGATTTCTTTTTAGCTGTTTTCGTCTGTTTCTTATCTTCTTTAGCCATTTTTATTTAGCTCCTTTTTCCGAAGCTGCCGGTGCTCCAATGCCCATTTTTGCCGCAACTTCTTTCTTAATAGCTCCAATTGTTACTCTTTTTCCTCTTTTTGTCCTTGCGTTGGATTTTGTCCTTTGGCCTCTTACGGGTAAATTTTTACCGTGTCTTACTCCCCTATAAGCTCCAATTTCTTTCAATCTTTTTATATTATCGGCAACCTCCGCCCTTAAATCTCCTTCGGTTTTATAGCCTTCAAGAACTTTTTGAATCTTTTTCTGCTCTTCCTCGGTAAGAGATTTTACTCTTGTAGAAGCATCCACTTCGGATTTTTTAAGAATCTCCACGGCGTTTTTCCTTCCTATGCCATATAAATATGAAAGGGCTATGTCCACTCTTTTTTCATCCGGTATGTTTACTCCTGAAAATCTCATATAATTATCCTTGTCTTTGTTTGTGTCTGGGGTTTTCGCACACGACACGTAAAACGCCTCTGCGTTTAATTATTTTGCATTTTGCACATCTTGGTTTAACACTTGCTTGTACCTTCATTATTATTTACTTCTGTAAACTATTCTTCCCTTTGTTTTGTCATAAGGAGTCATTTCGACTCTAACTTTATCTCCGGGCAAGATTTTTATAAAGTTCATCCTCATTTTACCCGACAAATGACAAAGAATTATATCTCCGTTTGTTAACTCAACTCTAAAAAGAGTATTGGGTAAAGATTCCCTTACAACTCCTTCGGCTTCAAAACTTCCTTGATGAGCCATAAAATAAAATCCTAATCCTGCGGCTGAGCCTGCGGATTTAGAATTTTGTATATCTGATTATAGCAAACGAACCTAAAAAGAGCAACTATTTTGTCAAAACAAGCGGACCGTCTTTGGTTATTGCAACTGTCCTTTCAAAAACTCCGGAAATACTCCCGTCTTCAGTTTTTATAGTCCAACCATCATTATTTGCGTACACAACATCACTCGCCCCCATGTTGTAAATAACCTCAATTGCTATAACCATCCCTTCTTTAAGAAGGGGGGTATTTTCAATTTTACCCTCTAAATATCCGGGAATCTCCGGTTCCTCGTGTAAATTACGGCCTACTCCATGGCCTACAAGGCTCCTTACAACCGAATAACCGCCTTGTTTTTCAACTATATCTTGTATTGTTTTTGATATATCCCCCACATGGTTTCCATACTTTGCCATTTTTATTCCTTCGCCAAGAGCCATTTTTCCTGTTTCTAAAAATTTATCTACTTCGTCTCTTTTTAATTTTGAATTTTCTCCCCTAACTCTTATTGTTTCTGACATGTCCGAATGAAATCCTTTATAAAAAACTCCGCAGTCAATTCCTATAACATCTCCCTCTTTTAATTTATAATCCGAGGGTATTCCATGAACAACAACTTCGTTGGTTGAAATACAGGTTGCATTATGATACCCGGGGACTTTTTTAAATCCGGGCTCACCGCCTTGTTTTACAATCAAATCGTTGGCAAGTTTATCAATCTCTTTTTCCGATATTCCCGGCCTTATATGTTTTAAAACCTCAAAAAGAGTTTCGGCCAAAATATGGCCGGATTTTTGCATTATTTCTACTTCTTCTTTATTTTTAATTTTTATCATTTTTTATCCTTCTTATTATCTTTTCTATTGTCTCTTTCTCCGACATTTCGGAGTTATCTAAGACAATATATCCTAAGCCTTGCGGATCTTTAGCAAGAGGGTCTATTTCCCTGTTTGAATCCTGCTCGTCTCTTGATATTACATCCCGTAAAACATCATCAAATTCCTTTTTATCTCCCCTGTCTTCAATTTGCAAAAGCCTCCTTCTGGCTCTTATTCTTGCCTGTGCAGTCAAAAAAAATTTAAATTCGGCGTTTGGAAAAACTTTTGTTCCGGTATCTCTTCCTTCGGCAACAACTATTTTTCCCTCATTAACCAAATCCCTTGCAATATCCTGCTGAATATTCACCATTTTTTCCCTTACTTCTTTTATTAATCCGACATCGGAAGCTCCCATTGCCGTATCCTCTTTTTTTATCCTTTCTGTAACGTCTTTGGAATTTAAAAATATTCCATCCCCATTGAAATGCATTTTAAAAAAGGGAAGAATTTTTATTATTTGTTTTTTATCTTTTGTGCTTATCCCTTTTTCTATACACAAAAGCGCAAGGCATCTGTACATTGCGCCCGTGTATAAATAAAATCCGTTTAATTTTTTGGCAAGAAGCGGGGCGACTGTTCCTTTACCTGCGGCTACCGGTCCGTCTATTGCAATAATAAATCCTTTTGACATTAAAAATAATTTTTTATTTAGAAAGTTTTTCTAATATTTCTTTTGAAATTTCCTCTATAGACTTTTCTCCGTCTATTTCAATAAGTATCCCTTTTTTCCTAAAATATTCCAAAACAGGCTCGGTGAATTCATGGAAAAGGCTTATCCTTTTCCTAATTGCCTTTAAAGTATCATCTTCTCTGTTGTCGTCCCTTCCCGAGAGCCTCCACAAAGCTTCTTTATCGGAAACTTTAAGATAAATGACTTTACTTATTCCGTTTTCAAATTTTTCTACCTGTTGGGTTGTTCTTGGAAAACCATCCATAATATAGCCGTTTTTGTATTCGGGTCTGTGCAGGTATTCACTTACAATTTCTAAAGCCTTATCATCGGGAATAAGATAACCGGCATTAATTGTTTCTTTTATATATCTTCCAAGAGGGGTTTTTTCTTTTGCCATTTCCCTAAAAATATGACCTGTGGAAAGATAAGGGATAGACAATTCTTTAGAAAGAATATTTCCCTGCGTTGATTTTCCCGCTCCCTGAATTCCGATAAGGATTAATTTCATAGCTCTATTTCTTTGCGAAACCTTCGTAATTTCTCATTACAAGCTGTGCCTCAATTGCTTTTATTGTTTCCAAAATTACCGAAACAACTATTAAAATTCCCGTGCCTCCCAATAAAAGATTCTGTACATTTGTAGCTGCCCTGGCAATTGTAGGGAAAATGGCTATAACGCCTAAGAATAATGCTCCTGCCAATGTAATTCTTGTTAAAATGTAATTTAAATATTTAGCCGTTGGGGCCCCCGGCCTTATTCCGGGAATAAATCCTCCGTATTTTTGGATTTCTTCGGATATTTTCTTGGGATTAAATACAACCGCCGTATAAAAATATGTAAAACCTACAACCAAAATAAAATACAATGCATTATAAAAAAACCCGTTTGGATTAAGCCAAACAGTTATAAGCGTTGCAATGTCATGCAAAACGGGAATTTTTGAAACCGCAAAATAATTTGCTATTAATGAAGGAAGTAAAACAAGAGAAACGGCAAAAATAATAGGTATTACCCCAGCTTGGTTTAATCTAAGCGGTAAATGGGTTGATTGGCCTCCATACATTTTGTTTCCCCTTACTTGTTTGGCATAATAAACCGTTATTTGCCTTGTGGCTTCATTAATTATTACTATCGAGGCAATAACTACAAGACCCATAACCGCAAAAACGCCCAAATTAAAGAAATTCTGGGCATTTACCGTAGACGCTGTCTGTCCAAACATTACGGGAAGTCTCGATATAATTCCTGCAAAAATAAGAAGAGAAATTCCGTTTCCTACTCCTTTATCCGTAATCATTTCGCCCATCCACACCAAAAGCATTGTACCGGCAGTCGTAACTACCAAAAATGAGACCAAGTCCAGGGGATTTAAAACGGAAATAATCCCTTGATTTCGCAAAAGCGCATACATTCCGACTCCCTGAAGCATTGCAAGCGGCACGGTTAGCATTCTCGTGTACTGGTTTATTTTCTGTCTTCCCTGTTCTCCTTCTTTTTGAAGTTCTTCGATTTTTGGGAACACCATTCCCAAAAGCTGGAATATTATCGAGGCGTTAATGTAAGGATTTAATCCCAAAGCCATAACGGAAAAATTAGCAAGGGTCCCCCCGGAAAAAATATCCAAAAGACCTAAAAATTGATTCTGTGCAAAAAGTGCTTTTAATTGAAGAAGATTAACTCCTGAAACGGGGATATGGGCGAATACTCTTGATACGGCAAATATTAAAGCAGTAAACAAAAGTTTTCTTCTTATATCGGGTGAATTTACGCTGTTTTTAAAAATGGCCAGAATTTTATCCATTTAGTTAAATTTCTATTTTTCCGCCAGCTTTTTTTATTTTTTCTCCTGCCTTTTTTGATATAGGCAGTTTTATGGTTAACGGCATTTTTATCTCTCCGTCTCCCAAAATTTTTACCCCGTATATACCAGCTTCTTTTTCATCTACTATTTTTTTCGATATTAGTGCTTTCAAATCTATTGCATCATCTTTTTTAAATAGATTCAATGCCTTTATGTTAACGACAATAGGTTTTTTCTTGAAAACTTTATTCTTACCTTTACCCCTTCTAAAAGGAAGTCTTTTTATAAGAGGTAGAGCTCCGCCTTCAAAATGAAGGGGTATTTTTCCTCTGGATTTTTGGCCCTTGGTCCCTCTTCCCGAGGTTTTTACACGGCCTGAACCATGGCCCTGACCCAGCCTTTTCTTCTCTTTTTTTGTAGTCTTTGAAAGATTACTTAGATTCATTTTTAACTCCCCTCAATTGTTTTTCCCTTTTATATCTGTCGGACAATCTCTTTAAAGCCTCTATTGTAGCGTAAACATTGCTTGCCTGGTTTTTTGTTCCCAAAACTTTTGAAGAGATGTTTTGTATTCCCGCAAGAGATACTACGCTTCTTACTGCTCCTCCCGCAATAACTCCGCTTCCCGGAGGTGCAGGTTTAAGAATAATTTTTGCGGCACCTAATTTAATATTAAACTCAAAAGGTATAGTGCCATTTTTGATAGGAACCTCAATCGCATGTTTTTTTGCAAGAGACACTCCTTTTTTAATCGCCGAAGAAACATCCGGAGCTTTACCAAGACCTACTCCGACTTTTCCTTTCCTGTCTCCAACAACTGTTAATACGGAAAATCCTATTTTATTTCCGCCCTTTGTCTTTTTCGAAACCCTGTTAACCTGGACTATCTCTTCTTCAAATCCGTCCTGGTTTCTCTGATATTCCATTTGTTTAATGTTTCTATCCATTTAGAATTCAAGTCCTCCTTCCCTGGCTCCCTCTGCCAAAGCTTTTACTCTACCATGATAAATATAACTTCCTCTGTCAAAAACAACTTTTTTTATTTTTTTATCCAAAACTTTTTTGGCAATAAAAATTCCAAGTAATTTTGCCTTATCGGTTTTATTTGTTTTTTCCTTTACTTTTAAGTCTTTTTCAGACACTCCCAATATTGTTTCTCCTTTTTCGTCATTTATAATTTGGGCGAAAATATATTTATTTGATTTAAATACCGAAAGCCTCGGTTTTTCTTTGGTCCCGATAATCTTAGCCCTTACCCTTAACTGTCTTCTTTGTTTTTGTGTTTTATTTCTCATAATTATTTAGCTCCTACTGCCTTTGCAGCTTTTCCTGTTTTTCTTCTTATTCTTTCTCCCTGATACTTTATTCCTTTACCTTTATAAGGCTCAGGCGGTCTTATAGCTCTGATTTTTGCTGCAGTATTTCCGACCAAAGCTTTATCTATTCCTATAACGGTAATTATGTTTTCTTCGACGGCAAAAGTTATCCCTTCTTCGCCTTTTATAATAACAGGGTGGGAAAATCCCAGGGAAAGAGTCAAAGTGTTTCCCGATGCCTGCCCCCTGTATCCTACTCCGGAAAGCTCAAGTTTTTTCTCAAACCCCGAAGAAACACCCGTTACCATATTTGACACCATGGATCTTGTTAATCCAAAAAGCGCATTTGTTTTTACATCATTTTTTATTTTTTGGGATATTACCAGTTTTCCTTCCTCTTCTTTAACCTCTATTCCCTGGGGAATAGGAAAAAAAAGGGAACCCTTAGGACCATTAACCAAAACTTTATCGTTTGTAATAGATGCCGTAACTCCCTCTTTTAATAAAACCGGTTTTTTAGCAATTTTAGACATAACTGTTTCTATTTACCAGATGGTAAATAATATTTCTCCCCCTACTCCTTTTTTTCTGGCTTCCTGTCCGGTCATAACACCCATACTTGTTGATATTATAACCGTCTTTTTACCTTTTCTTTCTATATTTCCCACATGTTTTACGGATTCATAAACTCTTAAAGAGGGTTTTGAAATAATTACAACGTCCGTTAAAACAGGGATCCTTTTTTCGTATCTGACAACAGCTTTTAAACTTTTTTTGCCCTTGGCGCTTTCTTCTTTTATACTTTCCAAAAATCCCTCTTTAACCAAAACCTTTCCAATTTCTTTATTTATGTTTGAAAAAGGAAGCACAACTTCTTTTCTTCGTGCCATAGTCGCATTTTTAATTCTTATAATAAAATCGGAAACTTTATGATTCATATAAATCTACCAGGTGGACTTATGTACCCCCGGTAATTCTCCTTTCTGCGCCAATTCTCTAAAGCAAAGTCTGCAAATCCCGAATTTTCTCATATAAGCCCTGGATCTTCCGCAGATCTTACACCTGTTTTTTTCTCTTACTTTAAACTTTTGTTTTTGCTGAGATCTTACAACGTTAGATGTTTTTGCCATATTATTTTATAAAAGGCATGCCTAATGCCTCTAAAAGCGCCTCCCCTTCCTTGTCGTTTTTTGCCGTTGTAACAATACTTAATTCCAAACCCTGTACTTTATCCATTTTCCCCGGGTCTATTTCCGGAAAAACACTGCTTTCGGCAAATCCCAAGGTATAATTTCCGTGTCCGTCAAAACTGTTTCTTTTTACTCCATGGAAATCCCTAAGCCTTGGAAAAACAATAGAAACAAGTTTATCATAAAAATCGTACATTCTCTCTCCTCTTAAAGTTGCCACAAGTCCTATTTCGTCTCCTTCTCTTAACTTAAATGTAGAAATAGACTTTTTAGCCTTCATGACTTTTGCTTTTTGACCCGAAATAAGAGCAAGAGTTTCCGCGGCTTTCTCCATATTCTTTTTGTCTGCCAAAGCATCTTTTACTCCCATGTTAAGCACTATTTTTGAAAGCTTAGGTACGGACATCGGGTTTTTTATCCCCAAATCAGTCTGTAATTTTTTAGCTAATTCTTTTTTGAATTTTTCTTCTAATCTACTCATATTTCCGCCTTGCATTTGCTGCAAATCCTGACCTTACTGTTCTTTTCAATCTTATATCCAACCCTTGTTGTCAAATGGCATTTAGGACAAACCAATGCAACGTTTGTAACTATTAACGGCTTAGTCAGAGTTACAATTTCCGACGGCTCGCTTTCCGACCTTTTTTTAAGATGCCTCTTAAATTGGTTTATGTTGTTTATCAAAACTTTATTTACTTTTGGAAAAACTTTTTCTATTTTTCCTGTTTTTCCTTTATCTTTACCTCTTACAACCTTTACCTCGTCTCCTTTTTTGAATTTCATATTATACAACCTCCACTGCCATACTGGCTATCTTTGCAAAACCCCTGTCCCTTACCTCTCTTGCTACGGGACCGAAAATCCTGGTTCCTCTTGGGTTCTTATCTTTAATATTATCTATTAAAACTCCTGCGTTGTCGGAAAATCTTACATAAGAGCCGTCCGCTCTTCTGAATTCCTTCCTGGACCTTATTAAAACAACCTTTACTATTTCACTGTCTTTAACCTGTCCGGTCGGATTCGCTTCTCTTACGACGCAATTCAAAACGTCACCGATATATCCGTATTTTCTTTTTGATCCGCCAAAAATATGGATAACCATTAAAGATTTTGCCCCCGAATTATCTGCAACTTTTAATATACTTCTATGCTGTATCATTTTATTTTCTCCGTTACTTTAAAGTTTTTGTCCTTTGATATAGGTTTTACTTCCTGTATTCTTACTCTGTCACCTAACGAAAGAGTTATTCCCGCCAAGTCTGCTTTAAATTTTTTAGTTCTTTTTAGCCTCTTTTTATAAAGAGGATGTGAAATATACCTTAAAACTTCAACTACTGCCGTGTTTTGCATTTTTAATGAAACTACTGTTCCTTCAAATATTTTTTTCATATTATTTTACAAACTCCTTTTCTTTCATTACCGTTAAAATCTGGGCAATTTCTTTTCTTTTTATAAATATTTTCCTGGGATTTTTCAATTTATTTTGTGCTTTTTCAAGCCTATCGTTAAACAATTCCTCTTTTGCATTCTTTAAAAGAGTCTTTAATTCTGCCAAACTTTTTGTATGTAAATCCTTTTTTTCTTTTGTTTTCATATTATGGTTTAACCATTATCCTTGTTTTTACATGTAACTTATGCGACGCCAGTCTTAAAGCGGAAAAAGCAACGTCCTGAGTAACTCCTCCCATTTCAAAAAGCATTCTTCCCGGCTTGACCGGTGCTACGAATTCAAAAACATCTCCTTTTCCGCTTCCCATTCTGGTTTCGGCCGGTTTTTTTGTTATCGGCTTATCCGGAAAAATTCTTATCCATACCCTTCCTCCTCTTTGGGTATAGTGGGTAATGGCTCTTCTGGCAGCCTCTATTTCCCTGCTTGAAATCCATCCTGTATCTTCGCTTAATAAACCGAATTCCCCAAAGGAAATTTTTGTGCCTCTATAAGCGTTTCCTTTTAATCTTCCTCTTTGCTGTTTTCTGTATTTTGCTCTTCTTGGAACTAACATAATTATTCTTCCCTATTTATCCAAACTTTTACCCCTATATATCCTTTCTTTGTTAAAGCAGGAACGCTTGCATAGCTAATATGTTCTCTAATTGTTGAAAGAGGAACTTTCCCTTTTTGAAGTTTTTCCCTTCTTCCAATTTCCGCCCCTCCGATTCTTCCCGATAAAACTATTCTTACTCCTTTTGCTCCCGAACCCATAACTTTTTCAACTGTCTGATTAAGGACCCTTTTTGCAGGAAGCCTTTTTATAAGCTGGTCCGATACGTTTCGTGCAACCAAAGTAGCATCCAAATTCGGATCTTTTATCGGCTCTACCCTTATATCTAATTTTTGCGCATTCTTGCCGTTTTTCTTAAACGCAAGTTTTTGATATAAAAATTCCTTAAGTTCTTCAAGCCCCGAACCTGCTCTTCCGATAACCATACCTGGCCTTGAAACATTAGCAGTTATTTTAATGCTGTTAATTGACCTTTCAATAACAATTTCGGAAATTCCCGCGTTTCTAAGCCTTTCGTTTAATATCTTTCTTAGCTTATGGTCTTCAAGCAGGGTTTCGCTGTAACGCTTATCGTCAAACCAGCGGCTGCTCCAGTTATAAACCGGGCCTAATCTTATTACTCTTGGATTAACTTTTTGTCCCATATCCTGAAATTTTCTAAATCCTAATGTCTAATTGATTTTATGTCAATTAGGTTAATTAGTAATTAGCTTTTGTCTCCTCTCTCTTCCAAAACTATCCTTATATTGCTTCCTCTTTTTTTGTAAGGATGCACTCTGCCCCTTGTTGAAGGATGAAATCTTTTAAAGGAAATTCCTTCGTTAACATCGATGCTTTTTATGAACAAATTTTCCCTTTTTGCATGTGCATTATTTAAAGCATTTGCAATTGCACTGGTAAGGGTTTTCTCCAAAACATAAGAGCCTCTTTTATTTATAACCGTCAACGCTCTTAATGCGTCTTCAACCGAAAGCATTCTTATCGAATCTGCTACCAGTCTTACTTTTCTCGGACTTACTCTAACCGATGTGCTTTTAGCTATAATTTCCATAATATTTGTAAATAGTTAATCGTTTATTGTTCATGGCCTACTATTAACCATGAACCATAAGCCATACGCTTAAGTCTTACTAATCTCCCTTGCTACAACCCTTCCGTGTGTCCTGAATGTCCTGGTAGGAGAAAACTCTCCAAGCCTATGACCGACCATTCCTTCCAATACGAAAATGTTTGTAAATACTCTTCCGTTATGTACCGCAAACGCATGGCCTACAAATTCCGGAGGAATCTGGCAAGCTCTTGACCATGTTTTAATAGGAGACTTATCTCCACTGTTTTTTTGCTGCATTACTTTCCTGAGAATCCTTTGATCTACGTATGGTCCTTTTTTAGAACTTCTTGCCATAATTAGTTATGCTTTCCGCTTTTCCTCCTTTGTAATATATATTTATTCGAATATTTCTTTTTGTTTCTTGTTTTACCTACAGCCGGTCTTCCCGCATAGGTTTTGGGTAAAGACATCCCTATTCCGCTTCTTCCTTCTCCTCCTCCATGAGGATGGCTTCTCGGATTTTGCGCAACTCCTCTTACGGTTGGTCTAATCCCAAGATGTCTTTTTGCGCCTGCTTTTCTAAAATTTCTGTTTTTTAAATCAGCATTTCCCAAAACGCCTATTGTCGCAAGGCCTGCTGCCCTTATTTTCCTGACTTCTCCCGAAGGCATTTTCAAATGGACAAAATCGCCTTCTTTTGCCTGGATTATTGCGCTTGTTCCGCTTCCCCTTGCAATTTGCCCGCCTTTTCCGGGAGTAAGCTCAATATTATGAACAAATGTACCGATAGGCAAAAGCGAAAGAGGCAAAGCGTTTCCTGTTTTTGCATCTGAATCTTTTCCCGAAGAAACAGTATCGTTTAACTTTAGACCTTCCGGAGCCAAGATATATCTTTTCTCTCCATCCGCATAATGAATAAGTGCTATATCAACGCTTCTGTTTGGGTCGTATTCCAGGGAAACTACTTTTCCTTCGACTCCCATTTTATCACGTTTGAAGTCAATAACTCTTAGGAATCTTTTATGCTGTCCTCCTTGGTGCCTTACGCTTACCTGTCCGCTTTGGTCTCTTCCCGAATTTTTCTTTTTTATAAATTTGAGTTTTTTCATATTTTTATGCCCCTATATCAAATAAAGCAATTTTTTGGCCCGTTTTTAAGGTTACTATCGCTTTTTTTAAAGCTGATTTTTTTACCTCCACCCTTCTTGTCCCTGTTCTTTGGGTTCTGCCTTTAGTAGTCACAGTCGAAACACCGATTACGTTTACCTTAAATTTTCTTTCTATTTCTTTTTTAATAGAATTTTTATCGGCATTTTTTAATACTTTAAAAGTAAATTTGCTTTTTGCCGCATCTGCCATTGATTTTTCCGAAATTAAGGGAGCAATTATATAATCCATATTATTTTACTTTTTCTTTTAAGAAGCTTTTTTCAATAGCTTCTATTGCTCCTTTCATTAAAATTATTCCTTTATTATCTAAAACCTGATATGTATTTAATAAATTTGCGTCCAGAATATTTAATCCCTTAATATTTCTTCCCGCCTTTTTAACATTTTCCGCTTTGGGATCCGACGTTACCAGAAGAAGTTTTTTCTTTTTTCCTTCCAATGAAAGGTTTTTTAAAACATCCGACATTAATTTTGTTTTAGGCTCGATTTTTTCAAGACCGGTTAAAATTTTAATCTCTCCGCTTTGTACTTTTGCGGTTAAGGCGCTAAAAAGTGCAGCTCTTTTCATTTTTTGGGGAAGGCTTAAAGAGAAATCTCTGGGCCTTGGTCCAAACGCTACTCCTCCTCCTACATAAATAGGAGCAGACATTGCGCCGTGCCTTGCTCTTCCCGTACCTTTTTGCCTGTATACTTTTTTTGTTGTTTTATTTACCTCTCCCCTTGATTTTGTTTTTACTGTTCCTTTCCTTCTATTTGAAAGAAAAACTCTTACTGCCTGCGCCATTAAATGGTTATTTACTTTAGCACCGAAAATTTCTTTGGGAAGAGTAAGGCTTTCAACTACTTTTCCTTTTGTATCGTAAACGCTCTGTTTAAGTCCGGTTTCTTTCGGTAATTCTCTAACTTCTCCTTTTACTTTTTTAGGAGCTGCCTTTTTTACAGCAGTTTTTGCTGTTTTTGCCGCAGGTTTTGCCGTTTTTGCTGAACTTTTACTTGGCATCTTCGTTTACCTCCTCTTTTTCTTTATTCTCTTCTCGTACAGGTTCTTCGCTTGAAACGGTAGGAGTCTGTCCGTTATCGGATGAACTGACAGCCGACTCTGTATTTTCCGCTATTTCTTCCGATACTGTTTGTTGGCTGTCACTTAGCGAAGCAGGCTCTTCGGCTTGGGCTTTTTCTTCATTGCTCTGAGCGTCATCCGAAACGGATGGACGACTACCGTCTTCTTCTAAAACAGGTTCTGCTGCCTGAACTTCTTTCTGTGGCTCTGCTTGCTTCTCTTCTTCTACTTCTTTATACAAAGGGACAAATTTTTTGTTTTCTCCGACCTTTTTTATCATAACCAGTCCGTTTATGTGTCCGGGAATTAATCCTTTAATCAAAATTACTCCGTCATTTGTAACCTCTATCACTTCCAAATTTCTTACAGTAGAGGTCACGTGTCCCATTTTTCCGCCCATTTTCTTTCCTTTATAAACTCTTCCGGGGGTTGTTGTTTGTCCGATTGAACCCGGAGCTCTTTCCCTGTCGGATTGTCCGTGGGTTCTTGGTCCTCCTCTAAAATGCCATTTTTTAACAACTCCTGCCCATCCTTTTCCTTTGGAAACGCCGGAAACATCAACAATATCTCCGGGTTTAAATACTTCGCTTACTTCTATTTTTGTTCCCGGAGTAAAATCCGAAACCTCCTCAACCCTTATTTCCCTAAAAAAGCGAGCTGTTTTTTCTAAGCCCGCTTTTTTTCCGTGTCCTTCAAGTGCTTTCGTTGTTTTTTTCTTGCTTCCAAATGCAATCTGAACGGAATTGTAGCCTTCCTTGTCTTGTGATTTTACCTGAGATATAAAGTTATCCGATGCAGCCACGGCAGATACAGGAATTCTTGTTCCGTCTTCTAAGAACCCCTGTGACTGATAACTTTTTTTACCGATAAGTCCTTGTAAATTCATATTCTCAAAAAAACACAAAAAAGCGACCACAACCAGCCGCTTCATTAGGCGAAAAAGTAAATTAAATGCGCCCGGTTATGTAGCTACAATCACCCCTTGTGTGTTGAACATTTAAGTTAAGCCTAATTATATAATGCAACGAGCCTAAATGCAAGTACAATTAGAGGGGATTCTTAAAGAGCGCGCTTAATTTTTTTAATTTTTGAAATAAGAGCTTCACGTCCGACAGGTAGCCTGTCTATTCCACGGAAACAACTTTCGGCTGTTCTCTGATAATTTCTTCTTAAGAAAAGCACCAAATCCCGGGGCTCAAGTTTAGACTCATATACCGCTTCTCCTGCTGTTAAATTTATTTCATCAAGCGCTTTATCCCGTAATTTATCGGGAAATTCTCCGTTAGGCAATAAATAGCTAAAATATTCTCTTACTTTCCGTGTTCTGGTTCCCCCTTCTATAAAATGGTTTACAAAACCCTTTAAAACCTCAACCGCCGTAAGAGGTTCACCGCCAGAAATATTAATAAAACCATATTCACGGCTCCACTCAAGCGGCCTTAAATTCTTGGAAGAATCGGAAGAAACAGAAAAAGATTCAATTGCCAAAAATTGGGGATTAGACGCCATTTGTCTTAATTTTTCATCTACTCTTAAAATTATTGCCAAATCACCTCTTTGGCCAATATCTAAATCCTTTAAAACACCCATTAAGGATTCGTTTTTCGGTTGTAATTTTTCTTTGCCTGCACTCATAATGGGGAGTATAGCTCCAAAAGTACAAATTTTCAACTATGGGACGGACGAAACGAAGTGAAGGAGTCCGCTTGCGAGCGTAGCGAGACAAGGGAGGATCGGACGAAACGAAGTGAAGGAGTCCGCTTGCGAGCGTAGCGAGACAAGGGAGGATCGGACGAAACGAAGTGAAGGAGTCCGCTTGCCTGACAAGCGAGGTCTTTACATACGGATCTCAATATTTACTCCAGCTGGCAACTCTAGGTGTGTCAGTGAATCTATTGTTTTTTCTGTTGGGGAAACTATATCTATCAGTCTTTTATGGACTTTTATTTCAAAATGGTCTCTGGCGTTTTTATCTATAAATGGGGATTTGTTTACTGCGAATACGCTTCTTTTTGTAGGAAGAGGTATCGGACCTACGACTTTAGCTCCGGTCCTTATGGCCGTATCTAAAATTTGCTGACACGTAGAGTCAATTACTCTTGCGTCATAGCTTTTTAATCGTACTCTTATTCTTCCTTTTGGCATATTTTAAAGTCCTGTCCGCCTTAAGCGCTCTTTAAAGCGTGAACGAATAGTTCTGGAAAGCTTTAAAGTAAGCTTTGGCTGATCCTTTACAAAAAAAATGACCTTGCGGTCATTGATTCTAACACTTATCAAAAGATTAAGCAATAATCTTTGAGATTACTCCTGCTCCGACTGTCTTTCCGCCTTCTCTAACAGCAAATCTAAGTCCTTCTTCCATTGCAACAGGTACAATAAGCTTAACATTCATTTTTGCATTGTCTCCGGGCATGACCATTTCTACTCCGGATGGAAGTGTTGCTTCTCCTGTTACGTCTGTTGTCCTTATGTAAAACTGCGGCCTGTAACCCGTAAAGAATGGTGTATGCCTTCCGCCTTCTTCTTTTGCAAGAATATAAACTTCGGCTTCAAATTGAGTATGAGGTGTTATCGATCCGGGCTTTGCAACAACCTGTCCTCTTTCTACGTCTGCTTTTTCTACACCTCTAAGAAGTAATCCTACATTATCTCCTGCAATACCTTCGTCAAGCTGTTTTCTAAACATTTCAACTCCGGTTACAACCGATTGTCTTGTAGGTTTGATTCCTACTATTTCAACTGCTTCGTTTACCTTAACCTTACCTCTTTCAATTCTTCCTGTTACGACTGTTCCTCTTCCTTTAATTGAGAAAACGTCTTCAACAGGCATAAGGAACGGTTTTTCCGTATCTCTTACGGGTGTTGGGATATAATTATCAACCGCATCCATTAAAGCCAATATCTGTTTTTCCGCTTCTGCGTCGCCTTCCAAAGCTTTAAGAGCAGAGCCTCTTATAATTGGCACATCATTTCCCGGATATTGGTATTTTGTAAGAAGTTCTCTTACTTCCATTTCTACCAAGTCCAAAAGTTCCGCATCCTGAACCATGTCGCATTTGTTAAGAAAAACAACGATTGATGGAACCTGTACTTGGTGGGCGAGTAAAATGTGTTCTCTTGTCTGTGGCATGGGGCCGTCGGGGGCTGAGACTACGAGGATTGCACCGTCCATTTGGGCGGCTCCCGTAATCATATTCTTAATGTAATCTGCGTGTCCCGGAGCATCTATGTGGGCATAGTGTCTTTTGTCTGTTTCGTATTCTACGTGGGTAATGTTAATGGTGACGCCTCTTGCTTTTTCTTCGGGGGCATTGTCAATATCTTCGTATTTCATTGCTTTTGCCTGTCCCTTTTTAGATAAAACAGTAGCAATAGCCGCCGTTAAGGTGGTCTTACCGTGGTCAACATGACCGATTGTTCCTATATTTACATGTGGTTTTGTTCTTTCAAATTTATCTGCCATATTAAGTCAAAAAAAATAACCCGTTCAAGGTTAAACTTAATATACAATATTTTTTTACCTCCGTCAATAGGTAAAATTAACTAAACTTCGGGTTAAAGTTTTTCCTCTTCGGGGATTTCGCCCGCAGGGGCGCTATAAAAAGAATGTTCCAGCCTACTGTTAGCATCTGCTCTTTCTATCAAGTCATAAACGTGAATTGCTCCGGAAATTACACTTCTTCTTCCGGTTCTATAACGGGATACAACGTCTAAAAACCTAAAAACAGGAGAGCCTTCGGCTCTTATCAATTCAAATTTTCCGTCAATTATTTCCTGATATTTTTTCCCTTCATCAACCGCATCAAGATAATCATGATTGTATGCCGAAATTAATTCTTCGGAAACAGGAGGAAGACTTTGTCCATAAACCTCTGCCCGGGTCCTTAACAATCTGTACATAAGAAGTGCCCCCTCCGTAAAATCATGCTCATAACGGGAATGCATTCTGGACCTTTTTTCTATAAACGAAATAAGAGGCCTGTTTCCGTCCAAAAACATTTTTTCTCTTTCGTCACGAAAAAATTTTTCCGGGGCTCTGTCAATTTCTACCTGAACCTGTTCCAAAGTTTTTTGGACAGTTTTACTGTCTATGGGAAAGATTTCTGCTGTTGACCCCTGATTTTCCTGCTCCGGCATAATGAAAAGATTATAACACTTATTTAAAATACCAATTTTATTCCTTTTGTTTCTTTCAGAAAAAAATTCATACCGTCCGACTCGATTTTTGCATAAGCCAGATTGTCAATTTTTAGATAACCTTTGTAAGGATAAAATCCCAGCTTAATTAAACTATGTCTAATAACTCCGCCGTGGGAAACTATTAAAATTTTTTTCCCCGGGTTTTCGACAATAATTCCTTTTAAATAGATTAAAAATCTCGACGCTATTTCTCCGTCACTTTCCATTCCAGGATGATGCCTATATGAATATTTTTCTTTTTCCTCAAGTTTATCCATAATTCTGTCTATTTCTTCTAAAATATCATGCTGATGCCCTTCATACGGACCATAATTTCTTTCGCGTAAAGCCATTGATGTTTCAACTTCAAGTTTATGTTCCAAAGAAATGATTTCCGCTGTCTGTTTTGCGCGAAGTAAATCTGAAGAATAGACTTTATCGAATTTTATTTGCCTTAGTTCTTTTGCCAATTCCTGCGCCTGATTTTTTCCTTCCGTATTTAACGGGATATCCGTGTGCCCTTGAATTTTCCCTTCAATATTCCAATCGGTCAGGCCATGCCTTACCAAATAAATCGTGCAGAAATTATTTTTCATCTTAATTTTTCTATATCTTCCAAAATTTCTTTTATTTCTTTACTTGTGATTAACGTTCTGCTATTTTCAAAAAATTCCTCAAGATTTATTTTATGTGCAACTTCATATTCGTAGGCCTGCATTGCCATTTCAAGTTTATCTATTTCTTTAACCAATTTCGCTTCTTTACTCTCATCTTTCTCAAACTCATCAAATAAGCCAACATATTCATCTCCCTCTACCAAAGAAAAAATCATTTTTACGGCTTCACGTTCTTTCTCTGATTTGCTTAAAAAATTACTCAATTTTTTCTTTCCGTGCATAATAATAATGTCACCGATTTCTCCTTCTCCAATGTCATGTATTAATGACATCTTTACCGATTTATTTACATCTGCTCCAACTTTAGGTGCTAAAACCATTGCCATCACCGCAGTTCTAAAAGAATGCTCTGCCACACTTTCCGGATTTGGAACATTGTGATTTACCCATCCGGTCCTCTTTATGTTTTTTAATTTACCAATAACTTTAAAAAAATCAATCAATTTCATACATTTTTATACATTAAAATTGCGTCTTCAAAAGTATTATCCCTTGTTATTCCGTTTGGCAAAAGTCCGTATTCTTTAAAACCAAAACCCTCGTATATTCTTTTTGCTATCGAATTTTTTGAATAAACTTCAAGAGTCACAATTTTTAACTGCGGCATTTCTTTTTTTGCTTCGTCAATAACTTTTTCCATTAAAAGTTTCCCTAAGCCTTCGTTTCTGTATTCTTTTGCAACGGAAATCCCGAAAACTCCTACGTGTTTTTCGGTTTTGTCCATCATATTTATACCCGAAATAGCAATTAATTCCTCTCCCCAAAAAGCCAAAAGAGTAACGGATTTTTTCTCTTCAATTCTTTTAAGCTGTGCATTCAAATAGTTTTCTTCGTCTTCAAATAGAATCTCTTCCCCCTGAAACCTTACAAAAGTTTTTTCTTTGGAAAGTCCGTTAATATACCTCCACATTTCATTTTGGTCGCCGATTCTAGGATACCTGATAATAATTTCTTTGCCCGTTTTAGTTTTGCCCCGAAAAACATATTTCATATGTTTGGATTATAACAAATGAATAAAAACGTTAAAGCGTTTTTTTATACGAGAGGAGGAATCCGGTACTAATTGTAATCATAGGATAGACAAGATAATTTAATCCTATCTCTTTAATATAATCGGGAAGACTCATTTTTATCGGCCCCCAGATAAAAAAGAAATAATCGAAGAAAAGGCTCATTGCTATAAAAACCAGTCCTAAGAAAATTCCCTCCCTAAGGTTGCCGTCTATTTTTCTAAAATACAAAGCAGTTGCGGCAACAACGGCAATAGTTGAAAATACAGTCATCAGGGATTGAAAAAACAATGGATCCGATTTTTTAAGCGGAAAAATTGCGACGGAAGCTATAAATGGAATTATCCAGAGTAAAAATCCGTATAATATCGCGGTTTTTATTGCTTTCATATTTTTATTATACTAATTAAATCAAATAAAGTCTTCCGCTCTTTCCTTAGGGCTCCAGCCGAAAGGATTTGATACATCATGAACTCTGTCCCGGTTATCCGATACTCCATATATTGCCACAAAATTTCCGGGAACTTTTTCCGCTTCCAAAACTTTCCTAACCAAAGAAATACAATCATTATGAGAAAGCCATGCTGCTCTTTCTTCTTTTGGATATTTTTCTACGGAAGGGGGTATATTTGCAGGATTTATTCCCCCAAAACGTATAGCAACTACTTCCAACCCCCCTTTTGCAAAATACCTGCCCAAGGTTTCTATAAAAATTTTATCCGCGCCGTATGGGCTGTCGGGAACCGGAGTATGTCCGGTGGAAAGAAATGGAGCTTCTCCGTAAAAAGAATCAGCGTGAATTGAACTGGCAATAATTACTCTTTTTACTTTTGCTTCCCTTGCCCCTTTATATACATTAAGGGCCATCTGTGCATTACTAGGGTCAATAATCTCATTTCTTAAATGTTCATTATTTGACCAAGCAAGGTGAACTACGGCGGTATTTCCTTCCAGCGCTTTTAATAATTCCTGATAATTTGTGGCATCTGTTTGAGGTAAATCGATCCCCTTTATTTCAAAATCTCCGGATAAACCATTCCTAAGAATGGTACCTATTGTGCCATTCGAACCCGTAATCGCAATTCTTTCTTTCACGATTGGATTATATCACTTTGCCGTCTTGACAAAGTTATCAGTATATTTAAAAATAAAATCAGATGGCTATTGCAGAAGCCCCAGGAAACTTCTTTCCCGGTTACCGGGATATATCTGCTCTCTCTCAAGAACAATTAGCAAGAATCGAACAAGGCAATAGGGCTCATAGGCTGGGAAGAAAGTCTGAAATAAAAGCAGCATCTGCTCTTGAAGGATTGAAAGTAAATGGAGAAAGGGTCATTGAAAGCGTAACAAGAAATGAATGGGGAGGAGAAGAAGATGCAATGGGTCACGATTTAACTCTGGAAACAGTTATTGGACCTGTTTGGGTTCAGGTTAAATCAAGCGAGGAAGGAATGGAAGATTTTATGGCTCAAGAAGGAGAAAGATTATCAAAACTTGGTATTAAAATGTCTGTAAGAGAATCTTTTGCCAGAAGAAGACTCGTACTTTTAAATGGAAATAGAAGCAGAGATGATATTGCAAGAAATTTTCTGTTACAATTCAAAAAAATACAAAGAGTTGTTGCCCAAGTAGCTTAGGATTTAGGATTTCTAATAGGACGCCAAGCTTGTCTTTTCTCCGATTTAAATATAATTGTTTCGGGAGCTCTAAAAATAATCTGATATATTTTAGGAACATGAACGCGCGCTTCTCTTCCTATTCGAAGATGTCCCCTTGTTCCGTCTTTATGCTCTATTAGTTGAGCTCTGAAATCATTATATCTATCGATATCTCTATTTGTTGATCCGCCGCTTAACGCGCGTGAGGTAATTTCCGGCAGCTCTCTAATAATTACATCTAAAGCCTCCTGAGGATCTTGAGTTACTATTTCTATCGGTGAACGCATTGTTTTTTATTCTACTCTTCCCGTAAATGTGGATTTTGCAAGCATCCCCTCGACAATATTTCGTGGAACTTCCTCATAATGAGAAGGTTCCATATAATAAGAGGCACGCCCCTGGGACATAGACCGCAACGTTGTTGCGTATCCGGAAAGCTCTGCCAAAGGAACCATTGCCAAAATAACTGTTGCTTTTCCTCTTTCCTCGGTTCCCATAATCTGTGCCCTTTTTGCGGACAAATCTCCTATTACGTCTCCCATAAATTCACTTGGAGTTGTTACTTCAACTTTCATAATAGGCTCCAAAAGCGCCATATCCGCTTTTTTAGAAGCTGCCTGCAAAGCCTGAGATGCGGCAATTTTAAAAGCAACTTCCGAAGAATCAACCTCGTGAAAAGAACCGTCATAAACCGTCACTTCCATATCCACCACCGGGTAACCCAAAAGTATTCCGTTTTCCAGTGTTTCCTTTACTCCCTTTTCAATCGCTTTAATAAACTCTGCCGGAATTGCTCCTCCCTTAATTGCGTCCACAAATTCGTATCCTTCACCTCTTGGCTTAGGTTTAATCCTTAACCAGCAGTGTCCGTACTGGCCTCTTCCTCCGGACTGCCTTATATATTTTCCTTCCCCTTCGGCTTCCTGTTTGATTGTTTCTTTATATGCTACCTGGGGCGCTCCTACATTTGCCAAAACACTGAATTCCCTTTTCATCCTGTCAACCATAATTTCAAGCTGTAATTCTCCCATTCCCGAAATTATTGTCTGTCCGGTCTCGTGGTTTGTTTTTATTCTAAATGTAGGGTCTTCTTCGGAAAGCCTTTTTAAGGCAAATCCGAGCTTTTCCTGGTCAGCTTTTGTTTTAGGTTCAATGGCAAGCGAAATAACCGGCTCCGGAAAAGTAATCTGCTCTAAAATAACCGGGGCTTTTTCTTCACAAAGAGTATCTCCTGTTCCTGTTTCTTTAAGGCCAACCAATGCAACTATTTCTCCGGCATAAGCTTCTTTAATTTCTTCCCTGTGGTTTGCGTGCATTAAAAGAATACGTCCGACTCTTTCGGTTTGGTTTTTTGAACTGTTATAAATATAAGAACCTGCCACAACTTTTCCGGAATAAACTCTGAAATAAGTTAACTTTCCTACATGAGGGTCAATTTGTATTTTAAAAGCCAGTCCTGCCGTGGGCTCTGTTGCTTCCGGTTTTCTTTTTTCTGTTTCCCCCGTTTTTGGGTTATGCCCTTCGACTTCTCCTACATCTAAAGGAGAAGGAAGATAATCTACAACCGCGTCAAGTAAAGGCTGTACGCCTTTATTCCTTAAAGACGAGCCTGCAAAAATAGGGACAAGTTTATAAGCAATAACCGCTCTTCTTAAGGCCGCTTTTAATTCGTCGTTTGAAATTTCTTCGTTATTTAAATATTTTTCTATTAAGATATCATCTGTTTCCGCTATTTTTTCAACCAGTTTATGCCTGTATTCTTTTACCTGCTCTTTCATCTCTTCGGGAATTTCGTCTTTTACTTCAAATTTTGCCCCCAACTCTTCCCCTCCCCAAATATAAGACTTCATATCCAAGAGATGAACTATCCCTTTAAATGTTGATTCAGCGCCTATTGGCAAAACCATTATCAAAGGGTTTGCCCCCAAGCGGTCCTCGATACTTTTTACGGTTGCTAAGAAATCCGCCCCTAATTTATCCATTTTATTTACAAAACAAAGCCTCGGTACTTTATATTTATCCGCCTGCCTCCAGACAGTTTCGGACTGCGACTGTACTCCTTCTTCCGCGTCCAAAACAGTAATTCCTCCGTCTAAAACCCTAAGGGACCTTTCTACTTCTGCCGTAAAATCAACGTGTCCGGGAGTATCTATAATATTTATCCTGTAATCGTGCCAGAATGCGGTTGTAGCGGCCGAGACAATTGTTATTCCTCTTTCTCTTTCCTGTTCCATCCAGTCCATCTGGGTATTCCCTTCGTCAATGTCTCCTATTTTGTAGGTTTTTCCCGTATAAAAAAGAATACGCTCGGTAGTAGTTGTTTTACCCGCGTCAATATGGGCAATGATACCAATATTTCTTACTTTGTCTAATGTTTTAAGCCTGTCTTCTTGTGCCATATAATAACCTTAAAAAAACTCTCCCTCCTGGAAGAGCCATAAAATTATAGCATAAATACCACTCTATTGGCTAGTGTTTTCAGCGGTTAAGCGGGATAGAAGTTTTTCTGCTTCCGTTACAGCTAATTTATCGTCTTCGCCTTTGTCCAGGGTAGTGATTGTATCCTCAGGACCCAAATATGGGTCGATTCTTGTTCTTTCAAAAGTTACATATGCTTCTGTTGGTAAAGGAGCAAGTTGTATGTCTAAGGATTCTTCTATTGTGTTTCCCGGAGCCTCCGGAGTATCGGCCCTTACTTTTAAAAATCCGTCTTCTCCTTGAGAATAGGAAAAATCATATTCTGTTTCTCCTCTTGTAGCCCTAAAAGAGATTCCAGACTCGTCTTCAAGTGCGAATTTTCTTTCGCGCATAGCCTCTAAAGCTTTTAAATACGACCCCTTAAGTTCTTTTGCTCGAGCCTTCAATTGCTCTCCCACTGTTAACCACTCGGTTGGCTTTTGCGCTTCATTAGGTGATTGTCCTTCCCCTTTTGGCTCGTTGTCCATAAAAATATTATATGCCTATATTTTTAAAAGTCAAAATGTGATGAAGGTTTCTGAAGATTAAAATCTAAAATGGGAGAAGGCCCTGTTTGCCTCGGCCATCCTAAGAACGGTGTCTCTTTTCTTAACAGCTGCGCCGGCGTTTTCTGAAGCATCTAAAAATTCTGCTGCCAATTTTTCGGAAAAAGTTTTGTAGTCTTTGTTGGACCTTGCGCGGGCTGCTTCCACAATCCACCTTATTGCCAAAGAAGTTCTTCTGTCTCCCCTTACTTCCGTAGGAACCTGATAATTTGCTCCTCCGACTCTTCTTGATTTAACTTCGGTCTTAGGGCCTACGTTTGAAATTGCTGTTTCAAAAACTTCAAGGGCGTTTTTTTCTTTGCTTTCCAATATTTTAAAAGAATCGTAAAAAACTTTTTCCGCAACCGATTTTTTGCCGTCTTTCATTATATCGTTAATAAATTTGGCAACAAGTAGGTTTCCGTAAAGCTTGTCGTTTTCAATCTGTCTTTTTTGTACTTTTTTATGACGCATATTAGGCTGCTCCTCCTTCTGCGGGTGCCGCCGGTGCTGCTGGCGCAGGCGTTCCTGCCGCAACTCTTGGACCGGCTCCTCCGCCTTTCTTTGTTCCGTATTTGCTTCTTGATCTTTTTCTTCCTTCTACTCCCTGCAAGTCAAATTTTCCCCTTACAATGTGATATTTAACTCCGGGCAAATCCTTAACCCTTCCGCCCCTGACTAAAACTATTCCGTGTTCGGAAAGCGAATGTCCTATTCCCTGGATATACGCGGTAACTTCGGTTCTGTTTGAGAGCTTTACTCTTGCAACTTTTCTCAAAGCCGAATTAGGTTTTTTAGGAGTCATCGTTTTAACCAATGTAACAACCCCTCTTTTTTGAGGAGATGCAACAGAGGTATAAACTCTGTCTTTTGCATTAAAAAGACGCCTAAGGCCTGTTGACCTTACTTTTTTAGTCTTTCTTTTTCTTCCTTTTTTAGCAAGTTGTGATAATGTCGGCATATATTTTTTAAAATCCTAAATTTAAAATCCTAAATCCTAAAAGTTTAGAGTTTAGATATTGGTGTTTAGTGCTTCGCACTATTATACCTCAACGGCTTCGTTGGCTACAACCGGAATAAGCCTTCCGATAATAACGTTTTCCTTAAGGCCTACAAGCTTATCCTCTGCTCCCTCCAAAGCTGCTTCTGTTAATACTTTTGTTGTCTCCTGGAACGAAGATGCCGAAAGCCATGAATCCGAGAACAGCGAAGACTTTGTAATACCAAGGATTATCTGCCTTGCGGTTGCAGGCTCTCCTCCCTGGGACAATACTTCGGCGTTTATTTCCTCAAACCTCGTCCTGGTTATGAAATCTCCGGGAATAAGGGCTGTGTCTCCGACAGTTTCTACTATTACTTTGTCGGACATTTTTCGCAAAATTACTTCAAAATGTTTATCGTTTATACCGATTCCCTGGGATTCATAAACTTTTTGGGCTTCGTTTATTATGTATCTTTGCGCACCGAGCAAATCTTTTACTTTTAATATTTCCTTAGGATCAAGATATCCTTGGGCAAGCTGGGCTCCAACTCCTATTTCGTCTCCTTCGGAAACCATCAAAGTCGAAGCAAGGGGAACAAAATATTCTCTTTCTTCGTTTGGTTTTACCCTTGAGTTTTTAACCCTTATTACATATCCGTCTTCTGTTGTTTCTATGCTTACTTTTCCTGCTACATCGGAAATAGGAGAAAGGTTTTTGGGAGTTCTCATTTCGAAAAGTTCCTCAACCCTTGGCAAACCTTGCGTAACGTCGCTCATTACAACCCCTCCGAAATGTCTGACCCTCATTGTAAGCTGTGTTCCCGGCTCTCCGATTGACTGGGCTGCAACTACTCCTACGGGTACTCCAAGTTCTACATTTTTCCTGTTGGAAAAATCCCAGCCGTAGCATCTTACGCAAATTCCGTATTCAAGCTTACAGGTAATCGGGCTTCTTACAACAACTTCCTCAATTTCGCTGTCTAGAATTGCTTTTACTTTTGCTTCGGTAATTTCTTCTCCCGCTTTTACAATTTCTTTTTTATTTTTCTTGGAAACTATATGCGTTGCCGCAAATCTTCCCAAAAGCCTGTCTCCGAATGCGGCCGTTCTGTCGAGTTCGTTTGCGGATATTAATATTCCGTCCTTTGTACCGCAGTCATCCGACCTTATTATTACGTCGTGGGAAACATCAACAAGCCTTCTTGTTAAATAACCGGCATTTGCGGTTTTCAAAGCAGAGTCGGTAAGTCCTTTTCTCGAACCTCTTGCACTTGCAACGTACTCAAAGATTGAAAGTCCCTGTCTGAAGTTTGATTTAATAGGAAGTTCAACAATCTTTCCCAAAGGATCAAGAATAAGTCCTCTCATGGCGGAAAGCTGTTTTAACTGTTCTTTTCCTGCTCTTGCTCCCTCGGAATCGATAATAACCCTAATCATGTTTTCTTTGTTAAGGTTATTCCATGTAAGATTTGCGAGCTCATCTGTTGTTTTTAGCCATATTTCGTTTGAGAGCCTTTTTCTTTCGTCAATTGTAATAAGACCTTCCTGATAATCTTTTTCTACTCCCGAAACTTTACCTTCGGCTTCATTTATTAATTTTCCTTTTTGGGGCACCATTGTGTTGTCAAAAACCGAAACCGAAATTCCCGAAATTGTGGAACCGAAGAAACCTAAGGATTTTATATTATCTATTAAATCCGCTACCTCATCGGACGTGCAGAGAGAAATTGCTTTTGTAACAAGCTTTTTTATTCCCGATGCCTTAACGGGTTCGTTTATAAAGCCCAGAGCTTCGGGAAGCCTTTCGTTAAACATAAGCCTTCCAAGCGTTGTTTCAACAAGTTTTCCTTCAACCCTTACATTTATCGGTTCCCTTAAAGTTATTCTCCCGAAGGAATTAGACAAAAGCGCTTCGTGATAATCGGCAAAAGTCGGCAATTCTTCTTTTCTGGAAGTCTCATCAAGAGACGTTATATAAAATACTCCGACTGCCATTTCTTTGTTGGGAAGAGTAATCGGGCTTCCGTCTGCCGGCTTTAAAAGATTATTTCTTGGCATCATAAGCTGTATTGCCTCTTCCTGGGCTTTTTGCGAAAGAGGAATATGTACTGCCATCTGGTCTCCGTCAAAGTCCGCGTTATATCCGGCGCAGACACAAGGATGCAAAGAAATTGCAGAACCTTCGGTTAATACCGGATAAAAAGCCTGAATACCAAGTTTGTGCAAAGTGGGTGCGCGGTTTAGCAAAACAGGATGGTTTTTTGTGATTTCTTCCAAAATATCGAATACTTCAGGAGGCCTTTTTTCTATAAATCTTTTTGCAGACTTTATATTTGGGGCAAAACCTCTTAAAATTACTTCCCGCAAAACAAAAGGTTTAAACATTTCCAATGCCATTTCCTTGGGAAGTCCGCACTGGGAAATGTTAAGCTGGGGCCCTACAACAATTACGCTTCGGCCGCTATAATCAACCCTTTTTCCTAAAAGGTTTTGCCTGAATCTTCCCTGTTTTCCTCTTAACATATCGGACAACGACCTTAAAGGCGATGCTACAAACTGACCGCTTCGTTGCGATGCGTCAATTAAAGAATCAACGGATTCCTGGAGCATTCTTTTTTCGTTTCGCAAAATTATTTCGGGAGCCCCCAAGGAAATTAAATGCCTCAAACGGTTATTTCTATTAATTACTCTTCTGTACAAATCGTTTAAGTCAGATGTAGCAAATCTTCCTCCCGCAAGCTGTACCATAGGCCTTAAATCCGGAGGGATAACGGGCAAAACCGTAAATACCATGTTGGCCGGGGATACTCCCGCTTCTCTCATGGCCTCTATTAGCCTTAATCTTTTAATAACCTTTAAGTATTTCTGTCCCTTTGACTTTTCCGCTTCCGCTCTTAAAGATATAATAAGACCCGCCAAATCGATTTTATTTACAAGCTCCATTAGTCCTTCCGCGCCTGTTTTTATTGTGAAGAAAACGGGAATATCGTATTCCAGAATTTTGTAGTATTCGTCTTCGGATAAAACGCTTCCGACTTTAAGGCTTTTCAAAAGCCTTGAAAGCGCGTCGGAAATTTCTTCGAGTTTTTTGTTTTCCGCTTCAAATCTTTCTTTAAGCCTTGCCAGCCTTTGCCTTTTCTGGAGCTCCAGCTCTTCTGCTATTAAGGTTTTTTGTTCGCCTTTAACCTTAACGTCTTTTGAATCTTTTTTCTTTTCCGCCATTTCTTTCTCGACCTTTTTTTCTTCTTCGTCCATTTCCCTTTTCTGCTCGGCTTTTCTATCGTCTATTGTTTTGTTAAGGGTGGAAAGGGCCTCTTTTTTCTTGTCTTCGTCTATTCCGACAACCAAATATGAAGCGTAGTAAATAACAGATTCCAAATTTTTCTGGGACATATCCAGAATTAAAGACAAAGGAGAAGACGAACCTTTAAAAAACCAAACGTGCGCAACGGGAGCCGCAATTGTAATATGGCCCATTCTTTCTCTTCTAACCCTTGAAAGTGTTACTTCGACTCCGCATTTATCACAGATAATCCCCCTGTTTCTGATTCTTTTGTATTTTCCGCAGTAACATTCCCAGTCTTTTGTGGGTCCGAAAATTCTTTCGTCAAAAAGTCCGTCTTTTTCAGGCCTTAATGTCCTATAATTGATTGTCTCCGGTTTTGTAACCTCTCCGTACGACCAGGAAAGAATATCTTCTTTGCTTGCCAATAATATTTTTAAGGCTTTAAAATCCAAAACTGTAATATCTTTCATTTTTTTATTATCGTTATTCATTTTTTTCTCCTTCTTCCGCTATTTCTTCGGCATCTTCTACGGCTTTTTCATCGGAGGGAGTTTCTTCTCCGCTTAAACTTAACCCTTCTTCCCCTCCGGATACTCCTTCGGTTTGGCCTCCAAGCTCTTCCTGGAGTTCTTTTGCTTCTCCTTCTGCTTTTTCCTCGGCTTTTTCCTCGGCGGGTGTTTCATTCACCGGAATATCAAGCGGTTTATCCGAAATTGTAGCCCCCATAGGAACAACGTTAAGCCCCAGTGCCTGAAGTTCTTTTATCAAAACTTTAAACGATTCCGGAACTTTGGGTGTTGGAATATCTGTCCCCTTAACAATGGCTTCAAAAGCTTTTGCTCTTCCGACAACGTCGTCCGATTTAATTGTAAGCATTTCCTGCAAAGTGTACCTTGCCCTGTGTGATTCTAAGGCCCAGACCTCCATCTCCCCCAACCTTTGTCCTCCCATTTGCGCTTTTCCTCCCAAAGGCTGCTGAGTAACCAAAGAATATGGACCTGTCGAACGCGCATGGGTTTTGTCTTCGACCATGTGGATAAGCTTCATTACGTATTCTATCCCTACAACCGCGGGATTTTCATAGGGTTCTCCTGTTCTTCCGTCGTAAAGAATTGCTTTTCCGTTTACGGGAAGACCTGCTCTTTTAAGCTCGTCAACAATCCTGTTTTCTTCAACTTCCTCAAAAACCGGCACTCCGACTTTTGAGCTTAAGCTCGATTGCGCCCAGCCCAAATGCGCTTCCAAGAGCTGTCCCAAATTCATACGGGCGAGTACCGAAATAGGCGAAATTATAATGTCAACCGCTGTTCCGTCTGCCAAATGGGGCATATCGACTTCGGGCAAAATTCTTGATATGACTCCTTTATTTCCGTGTCTTCCGGCAAGCTTGTCTCCGATTACAACGTGCCTAAACTGCGCTACTTCAACGAGTATTTTTCTTATTGTTCCGGGCTCCAATTCGTCGCCTTTTTTCCTGTCTAATATCTGAACACTTATAACTGTTCCTCTTTCTCCATGGGGCATTCTTAAAGATGTATCCCTTACTTCTCTTGCCTGTTCTCCGAATATTGCTCTTAAAAGTCTTTCTTCCGCTGTTAATTCGGTTTCGCCTTTTGGAGCTATTTTTCCGACAATTATGTCTCCGGGCCCTACCAAACTTCCGACAACGACTATTCCGTCTTCGTCCAAATTAGCCAAATCTTCCTCGGAAACGTTTGGAATATCCCTGGTTGTTTCTTCGGGCCCTAATTTTGTCTCTACAACCGCTGCTTCGTATTTTTCAATGTGGATGGAAGACAAAATATCTTCTTTAACAAGCCTTTCCGAAATTACAATTCCGTCTTCGTATCCTAATCCGTCAAAAGATGTGTAAGCAATTGTAAGGTTTTGTCCCAAAGCCAGTTCTCCGTTGTCGGAAGCGGGTCCGTCAACAAGCAAATCTCCTTTTTTGACTTTTGCGCCTGTCTTAACTACCGTTGTCTGCGTATAAGAAGTTGCCTGGGATGTCCTTTTAAATGAATCTACGTAATATGTTGCTTCTTCCTTTGGGCTTTTTCCTTTGATTGTAACTTTGTTTGCATCGGCAAAAGTGATTGTCCCGTCATAGGGTGCAGTTATAACTCTTCCCATAACCGCGGAAATTGCTTTTTCCATGCCTGTTCCTACAACAGGACTTGCGGGTTTTACCAAGGGAACAGCCTGACACTGCATATGGGTACCCATTAAAGCCCTGTTTGCTTCATCATGGCTTATAAAAGGAATTAAAGATGCGGCAGAACCTACAACCTGCCTTGGGGCAACGTCAACATATTCAACGTTTTCCCTTTCGGTTTCTATAAATTCGCCCTTGTATCTTGCGGCGACTCTGTCTTCTTCTATTGTATCTTTATCCGTTAATGCTCCCGAATGGGTTATATAATGCTCTCTTTCGTCGTCTGCGGCCATAAAAACCATTTCGTTTGTCGCTTTGGAAACAATGTTATTGCCGTGTTTTTCGTGGACAACTTTCCTGTACGGGCTTTCCAAAAATCCGAATTCGTTAACTTTTGAATATAAAGCCATATATGTAACCAAACCGATATTCGGTCCCTCGGGGCTTCTGATGGGACAAATTCTTCCGTACTGGGAAGAATTGATATCGCGGATAGAAAAAGCCGCTCTTTCTCTTGAAATTCCGCCCGTTCCCATAACTGTTAAACGGTTTAAGTTGTCTATTTCGGATAACGGGTTTGTCTGGTCTAAAATTGTGGAAAGCTGGGAGGTCCTGAAGAATTCGTTAATTGCTGCCATAATAGGCCTTGCGTTAATAAGTCCTGCAATGGAAACCGGAACGTCCGGCTGGATTAATGTCATTCTTTCTTTTATGCTTCGCTCTAACCTTAATACTCCGATTCTAAATGCCGTTGCGGCAACCAATTCTCCTACGCACCTAACACGTCTGTTTGCCAGCGAATCTATATCGTCAACTCCGTCTTTCCCCTGAGCCAAACCTATTAAAAAGCTCATTGCCCCGATAATATCGTTAACGGTTAATATCTTTGTATCTTTATCCGCCGGTTCAAATCCGGGTGTTCCCGCAAGTTTTTTATTTATCTTATATCTTCCCACTTCTCCCAAATCGTATCTTCTGTTGTTAAAAAACATTCCGTTAAAGTTTTCCCTTACTTTTTCCAAAACAACCGGTTCTCCGGGATGCATTTTTTTGAATATTTCTATTAAAGCGTCTGTCGAGTCTCCGGTTTCGTCTTTTTGAAGTGTGTTTTCTATAAATGAGGTTTTTCCGTCCGCTTCCAAGTCTTTGAATTTTTCTTTTATGTCTTCGTTTGAAGAAATTCCCAGAGCTCTTAAAAAGGTTGATGCCAAAAACTTTCTTCTTCTGTCTATTTTTACCATTATTGTTTCGTGCCTTGTTGTTGTAAATTCAAGCCAGCTTCCGTGGACGGGCCTGATTTCGGAGGTAAATAAGTTTTTACCCGTAACGTTGTCCTGAAGAGCCGTAAAGAAAACTCCCGGGCTTCTTACCAGCTGGTTTACAACTGCTCTTTCTATTCCGTTTACAATAAAGGTCCCTCTTTCCGTCATCTGGGGAATATCTCCCAAGAATACTTCCTGGTCTATTGTTGAATTTGTTTTTTTATTTATTAAAGTTGCGTTTACGTAAAGGGGGGCGTCGTAGGTTAAACCTTTGGAAAGAGCAATGTCGGGGGTATTGCTTATCTTTCCAAGCCTGTAATCTTTAAGGACAAGACTCCAGTTTTTTTCCGTAAAATCATCGATAGGGGAAATTTCCTGAAGGACCTGGGAAATACCTTTTTCCAAAAACCACTGATATGACTGTTTTTGAATAGCAAGTAAATCAAGTTGCGGTAAAAGAGAATGGGTTTTACCCCAGTTCTTTCTTGTTACGGTAATGTTATCCTTATTGTCTTTCTTGTCGGTATTTTTAGGCATTAGTAATTAGAATTCAAGTAGGATTTATCGTAGGGCACACAACACCAAAAAAAAGGCGCAAGAGTCTTATCCTTGTAAATCCTTTATATATAAAGTGTTGTTTTTATACCATACATAATTATGGGGTGTCAAGGGGGAATTTTATTTGAGGATGGACACTGGAAACTGGAAGTTCGACCTTGAAGCTGGAAAATAGAAATTGGAAATCTAACTTCCATCATCGAACTTCAAATTCTAACTTCTATCATCTATTGTCTACCATCAACTAATGAACTTTATAAACTGGTGAATTCCAGCATTAGCGGTGAATGGTCGGAAACAACATCCGGCAAAACTTTAAAATCCAAAACTTTAACGCCGTTAGATACCAATATATAATCCGCAAACAAATCCCCCATATCATACCTGTCGTAAAGTTTTGTCCTTGTAGAAGTTACTTTATATTCTTTAACAAGATTTCTTAAATTTTCTTCCAATATCAACAGGCTTTTCGTATCCGGCAACAAATTAAAATCCCCAGCCAGAATTTTTGCGCCTTTTTGTTTGTCTAAAAATTCTTTTACTTTTTTAGACTGTTCAAGCCTTTCCGGCGTATCGCCTTTTCCCTCTCTTATCCAAAGGCCGTGCATATGGGAAACAATAATGTCTTTTCCGTTTAGTTTAAACTTTATAAACTGAAGATTTCTTCCCTGGGTTGAGGGATCATTGTCTATCATTGCGTCCTGAAAGCGGTAAATGAAAAAATCCCCCTCCTCTTCTATATTTATAGTATTTTTAACAAATATAGAAAGACCCATGTTTTCCTGTCTTTTAAAAAATCCTTTATGTCGGGGCAATAAATTTTCTATTATCGAATAAACATTTGGGACAGCATCCTGAAAAGTAACAGGATTTTTTCTTCCGTTAAATACTTCCTGGAAGCAAAAGACATCGGTGTCTTTATTTTCCGATATAAATTTTTTTAAAGGTTCTAAAATTTGTCCGCCCCAAATGTTTAAGGTTATTAATTTCACAAACAAAATTATATCACGGAAAAAATTCTTAAAAGATCTATAATTAAAATATGGATATTCTTACAGTTTTAATTCTGCTTGCCCTTTTTATTTACATTATTAATGTAATTCCGTTTCTTATGCCTCCGACCTGGACTATTCTTGCCTTTTTTTACATAAATTACCATCCGCCTTTTATCCCGGTAATTGTCTTAGGAGCGGGGGCAGCAACTCTGGGAAGAATTACGCTTTATTATCTTTCCAAAAGATATTTCAGAAGGTTCTTCTCCCAAAAATCCCTTAAGAATTATGACGTTTTGGGAAAATTTGTTACAAAAAATGAAAAGTTTTCCATTCCGATTTTTATTACCTATGCTTTTTTCCCTATTTCTTCAAACTATGTTTATATTGCGGCGGGACTTGCAAAAATAAACATAAAAATTCTTGCGTCTTCGTTTTTTGTGGGAAGGCTTATAAGTTATTCTTTTTGGGTTGCCGCTTCACATTATGCTGTTAGCAGAGTTGAAGATATTTTTACAAGCCATATAAATAATATCGGAGTAATAGCGGTAGAGCTGATAGGATTTATTATTGTTATTTTAATAGGAAAAATAAACTGGGGGAAAATTTTAAAAATCCCGGCCTGAAAAACAGGATTAAAAAGGTAAAGTTAAAGTTTTCCTGTTAATAAAGCCCTAAGGGGAGAAAGAACAACTGGAGTTTTTCGGGCTTCCCTTTGTTCTAAAACGGTGTCCGGTTTTAAGGATACTGCCGGCTCGCTGTCAAAACTGCTTATTTGGGCTTCCAAAGAAGCTATCATTCTTCTGTCTTCAATTGTAAGTCCTCCAAAAGCCGCCTGCTGTTTTAAATCTTCCAATCTTGCCATAGCGGCGTCACGTGATGCTGTTGGAGCTAGCGGTGTATGGGTTATATTTGCGTCGGGGGCGGGCACAGATTTTCCCTGCGCTTCAAGCGTACGTCTTAAAAATTCTCCCATGTCTTAGAATTTAATACTATATCAATCTTTTGTCAAGAAGCTTTTGCTCTACTATTTAAAAAATCCGTACTCACCTTAATTACCGCCTGCGCTCTTTGTGCAGTCACTTTATCGCGGTCCGATTTTTTCTCTTTTGCCAAAACATAATCCGAAACTTCCGTTGCCAAATCTTTTATAAGCCCAATCCTTTCAAGACCGGGCAAGCCGGAAACGGAAGCAAAAGAAACAGCACCGGCCAAAACTCCTCTTTTTGCATACCATTTTGCCTCCGAAATAACGTCAAAACCGTCTTTTGCAAAAGTTTTTGCAATAAACATCCATTCCGTGCCTTCGGCTATTGCAACCAAATTTCCCATAACGGTTTCGGGAGTTTCATGCCTTGTGCCTTTCTCTGTCATAACAAGGAGGAATTATAGCACTAATTAAATTAAAGATTAAAGATTTATGGTTTATGAAGAAAAAACCAAGAAGTCAAAGCGAGGCTTTTTATAGTTCTATAATTATGGTATAATTTTGCCATGAATAAGAAAAGCATAAAGTTCCTAAAAGAAAATAAATCTAGTAAAAAAAGAGAGATTAAACAATATACTAAAGAAGCTGTTTCTTTGTACGAAAAAACTCTTCGTAAATTGGCCTATACCTAAATGGCAAGGGATATTTATTATTTAAACCTCGAAGACATAAAAGAGCTTTGTTTTAATCTTGTAACTGAATTATTACAATTCCAGGAACCAATTCCCGAATTTGAAACAAGATTCCCTGCCAAACTTGAATCTGTTCTGGAAACTCCAAGACAAACTTTTGGAGAGGATGAACTCTATCCAACTTTATTTGATAAAGCTGCTTGTTATTTTTATTTTATTATCAAAAATCATCCTTTCCTAAATGGTAATAAAAGAATGGCAATTGTAACGACTTATGTTTTCTTAAAGGTGAACGGCTACATATTTTCAGCCCCATGGAAAATTATGTATTCTTTTGCAATTGAAATGGCAAATTCTTCAGAAGACCATAAAAAAGAATTTAAAAAAGTATTAACATTCATAAAGAAATACTCTAAAAAGAGTAAATAAAACCCTGTAGTAAGCAGATATACTAGTATATCTGCAATGTATCATGCACTAACCTATGATACAGTAACCAGTAAACCAAGAAGTCGAATTAGCTTCCGGAAAAAACTCTTCTTGGGGAAGGGCCCGGAAGATGAAAAATAATTTCATGGACTCTGATACTTTTGCCATCTTCCGAAGGTCCGGAAACTAAAACCGTGGCAGCATCTTGCGGTATTAATTGCGTTTTTCCTCCCGGAACAAATTCTCTTTTTCCCGATGAATTATTAAAATATCCAACATTACTATCTTTGGGAAGAGCCCTATAAATGGCAGTTCCGTCTTCTTTAACAAGCAAATTATGCCTGTGAGTATTTCTTGTCCAGGAGGCAGGAGTTAAATCGTATTCTCCTTCGGGAAGAGGTACGACCCTTTCCATATTCCTTATTATAGTTTCTATTGCCCACTTCTGCGGGTCCCGCTTTGTAAATTCAAAAGGAATACCGCCTTCAAAATGTAACCGTTCGATAGTCATTTCAGTCCGATAGTATAGAAGTTAGAGTTTAAGAAGTCAAATTAAAATTTGCAATTATATTTTAAATATTACAATAATAAAAGCAGGGGTAAACCCCTGCCAGACGACTTATTTTTTACGCTCATGAGGCGTTCGCTCAACGAGAGTAAATTGTTGTCGTACTCCTACCGGATTCGGTGGGACTTTTTTACCTTCAACGAAGGTAAATTCGTCACTCCCTCCAGAGGGTCTATAAATACCTGAAACAGGTACTTCTTCACCCGTATGGACTACTACTTTTTTAGTCATATCAACCTCCTTTCTCGCTTTAAAGCGTGAGTTTAGAGAATTAAATCTCTTTTGAGCGCTAGCAATTGAAAAGAGGTTAGCAAGAGGTTTATCCCCTGTAGTAATATTTTACCGTAAGGATTCGGGGGTTTGCAAGGGATATTTTAAGAATTTTCTACAATTTTTATTTCTTCTGGAGTTAAATCGTAAAGCTTGTAAACTTCTCCATCAATTTTTTTATCAGTTTTATCTATTTCTTCTTTTATTGAATTCCATTTATTTGATCCTTCGGGAAAACTGAATAGTTCCTTATTCAACTTCAACATTTTACTGACAGGGTCCTCAAAAATCTTAATTTTTTGTTTTTCGTTAGGATAAATTATTGGAATTTCCCTTAACTGTTCTATTCTAATTTTTGGGAAAATTTTAGTGTCTGGGGAAATGTAGGTTTTAAAATAAAATCTATAAAGCTTAGAGTTTAAAATTGCTAATACAAATAATAAAGAAGAATTATTTGTTGTTTTAAGATTATACAAACTTCTTGTGGTTATAACTCCTTCCTCCTCATAAGAAGCAATTATTGAATCTCCTGTTTCTCTTACAATTATTTTTGGAGGAGAAAAAATATTATTTGTTTTTTGATATTTATCAAAGGTTTCGCTGTTGATATAACCAGAGGATTTTATAACATATCTACCTATATCTCTTCCTGAAAAGCACTTAATTTTTCCTTCACTTTTTATTTTATCTTGTCCGATCTCAAGACCCCTTCGAATAATACTTAAAGCCCCCAATTTTACCATTTGATGCCTACGAAAAATATCTATTTTACTTTCAAAAAAATCTTTATTAGATTCATTTTGTTGTTTAGTTAAATTTAAAATACAAGTTGGCATATTTACGTTAGCAAAAACTCTATCGCCCATTTCTTTTAAAGTCACTTCTTTTGAATTTTCATTAATATATTTTCTTAGAGGTTGATACTCTAAACCTTTTAAGAATAAACTAGGAATAATGAACCCTAAATTCCCAAATGTTTTTAAATTATTAATAGACATTTCGATAAAAATCGAAAACAGATCAAAATAACCTGAAGCTAAAATATATTTGTTTTTGAAAAAATTTACGTCCTCTTTCTTTAAAGAATACATATTTACGTAAGGCGGATTTCCTATTACCACATCGAAGCCTCCTTGTTGAAAAATTTTTGGAAATTGTTCTTTAAAGTTAAAAGGTTTTTTCTTTCTGAAGTCTTTACCGAAATATTTTTCTAATTCTTTATCTGTTCCTGAAATTAAAGAATTCCCGTTTTTTATATTACTATTCAATGAAGGCAATTCTCCTTTTTCTCTCAATGTGTTTATCAATAGATTTAGTTTTGCAATTTCAACAGCTTGTTCATCTAAATCAACTCCAAAAATATTATCTAAGAGAATTTGTTTTCTTAAATTTTCATCGTCCTCATAATTAAATTCTATGTATTTTTCAACAATTACCTCCAAGGCTTTTACTAAAAAAGAACCTGAGCCGCATGCTGGATCTAATACTTTAATTTTTTTTAAATCATTAACGCTAACGCATTTATCTAAAACTGGTTTTAGGGCATTTCTTACAATGTAATCAACTATAAAAGCAGGCGTATAATAAATACCTTGTTCTTTCCTTTTTCCCGCAGCTTTATCTAAGCTTAAACCTTTTTGCGATTGAGATAATTTATATCCTAAATAATTCTCATATACACTACCTAGAATATCAGCCGGAATGACTTTAAAGTCATATTCATTATAGCCCTCAGTTCCATATAAAATTTTTATGACCTTCTTTGTAGAATCTCCATAGTCTACCCAATTTTCAAAAGGATGTGGGGAAAAAAGATTAGAGTTATATACTTTATCAAGCTCTCTAAATTTTGAAATCATAAAAGCATAAAGGGGCTTTTTTCTATCACTATTTTCCCAAGATCTTAAAAGTGGAATTAGCGTTGAAGGTTCAATACCTCTATCCTCCGCAACTCTAATAAAAATTAATCTATCTAAAAGTCTTTGAACTCCTTCATCTAATAATTCCTTATCTATTCCCTCATTCATGACATTTAAATCATTTGTTAATATTTCTCTGCATTTATTAAAATCTTTGTACAATGAATCCGTAATCGGAGATTTTATAATTTTTTTGCCAACTCTTTCTGCTTCTTTATCTAGAAGGTTATTTAAAAAAGAATCCTTCGACAAAAGCCAGAGTTGTTCGAATCTCTCTAAATATTCATCATAATTAATACTAAAAAATAATTTATCTCCTAAGTACTTTGACGCTGCTTTTGCATTAAAAACCTTCAGTCCCTCAAAATCAGTTAAAATTGCCCATGTAACATCTCTATTCCAAGAGTATCTAATTGCTTGCCTTGCATATTCTTCCTGATTTAAATCGGCTTTTAATGGCTTTGCTTCAATATAAAGCTTAGCTCTCCCATTTATATAAAGCCCAAAATCAACTCGACCTGATGATAAAATACTTTCTTCAGCTGAAACCTCCTCCTTATTTGAGAAATCCCAACCCAATACTTCAAATAGTGGTTTTATAAAAGCATTTTTTGTTTCTTCTTCTGTGTAGCTCTTGATTTTCCCAGAGGTTTTCACTTGCTCGTATTTAGCAATTAATTTCTTAACTTCTTCTTTAGCTTGTTCCTTATTCATTTAAAGCCTATAGGTGGATAATAGCACTTTATGGTTCGACTTTCTAGCTCAACATCGTCCTTTTTACCTACATCCTATTTTTTTCTATGCCACTTTCCATTAATCTTTATACCTTTACTCCTTTTTCCAATTCTTTTATTTTTCGTTCCATTTTTTTCATCCGTTTTTCCGCAATTTGCATTTCTTTATAAAGAAAAATAATAAAAGCACCAGACAAAGTTAAGAAAAATATTTGAAAAGAAAAATTACCTCTAACAAAAAGGTCGTAAATTATATTTCCGGTAATACCGAATAATAAACCAAAAAACAAGGCAAGAATAAATAAGCCCGTGTTTCTTTCCTTTTCTCTTATTTCTTTAAGTTCAGATTTTAAGGCTTTCATATTATCTTAGGATTTTATCAATTCCATTTTTGGGGTAACGTTCAATATCTGCTTTATCTCCATTTCCTAATACAGTTTTGCAATAGTAACAATCCTGAATTGGATCTATATTTTTGGTTAAAATACTTAAATCTCCTCTATAGGTGAGGTATTTATTTACTTTTCTAATACTAGTAACTGCTGATATGAATTCTGAAACAGCTATTGAAGCTATAGTACCATTTAATGAAACTACAGCTGGACCCGTATTTTTTATTACTTCTTTTGGAATTCCATATATGTTATCCTCTGCTGAGCGGTCCGCAGGGGTTGATAAATCTCTTCTAATTTCCTCTGAAGATAACAAGCCTCTACAGAATAAGCAACCAGGCTCAGAGTTTGAAAAAACTACTCTTCCGCCCCAATCATCCTTTGAGATTTGAGAGGCTAGATCAAAATAATTTATTTTATAAGCTTTTGAAAATTCAGTTAAAACTAATCTAGCTCCGTCCTTATCTACGCATCCAAAAATGTAATTTACACGTTTTAATGCTTTTATACTAATTTCCGAAATAAAGCTGTCTCCAACACTATAGACAGACATATCTTCTGATATAAATTTTAGGTTTCTTTCTGCAATATTAACCTTTAAGTTATTTATGTCTTTTTCATTAGCACCTATCAACCTATTTAGATTTGTTTTGCTTACTATATCAGCATCAATTAAAACAAAATCCTTAACCCCCAAATACGCTAATTGTTGAGCAACATGAGATCCAATTCCGCCTAAGCCAACAATAGCTACTCTTGTTTTTTCAATTTCCATCTGACCTTTTATGCCAACCCATAATATATTTCTGTTATATTTATTGTTCTCATCCATATTTTTTTTGAAAGGAAATATTTGTAGGTTTTAAAAATTTTTTGTTTACGATGATTGAATTTAACCTAACCGAAGTATTGCCATCTTTCAACCACACTTTGGCGTCAAAATCGCTTCGTCCAAAAACAAGTGCAATATAAGGTTTTTTTTCTAATCTCCAGAAAATATAAGGTACAAATTCTGCCAGCTCAGACAAATCAAATTCAGAGAACGTAGTATTGGAAAAAGAAAACGGATGTGAATGAATTTCACAAAGGGAAAAATTTTTCAAAAAAGCTTTTTTTATTATTTTGGAAATTATTTCATCCTTTGTTTCTAAATAATACCTATCCTCATTGTCATCAATATATATAAAATCTCCGACCTCAAAAATTAAAGACGTAGTGTTTTCTGAGTAAGTCAAGAACAAAAAAATATTTTGTTCAAATCTACTCTCATCCAAAAATTTTTTGATTTTTAAGAAGTCTTTTTTTTTAAATTTGAGAAATATACTTTTCATGATTCCTCCTTAAATCTTTCTTTAAAACTTCTAACGAAGTTTAGTAGATTGCTTCCTGAATTTATATCTGAAGTTGGTTTCCAAGAGTTATCTTGAACCCAGGAAAATTTCCCCCATTCGTTTCCAAAAGGTGTAGATACCGGCTCGGTATAACTTCCTGGGATGGACTGTTCATTTGCTTTTATTCTTATTCCCCTTGGAACATAAAAAGCATAAGGAGGCTCTCCGGGATATCCAATCGGAATTTGGAAACATATATTCACAATATCCCTATTCCAAGCATTACTAGAAATTTTAAAATTGTTAATAAAAATCCAGCCATCTTTATACTCGAGATCGCCAAATTCTTTTTTTAGAATTTCTAATTCTTTTTTAATTCTTTCATTCATCCTCTTTTATATTGAACTTTTTTTCCATACCTATGACCGGGTTTAAGAGTAACAATGTCATCTTCCGCAAGAGTTTTCTCATTTCCCTGAGGATCTATTTCAATTACTGGTTGTTCGGAGGGTAATCCTCCCAAACTTCTTATTTCTGGGACAGTAATAGTTTCCTTATCCCAAGGATACTCAGTTCCCTCAATTTCAATAAAATATTTTGGCCCGTTTCCCATTTTTCTTTTCACCTCCTTTTTACTACTTGAATTTTTGTAAAAAGTGTTGTATTATTTTTACAACAATAGAATTAAAAAGTCAAGCAATAAGATCTGATATAATCATGCTATGAAAACTTTTGGCAAACTACTCAGAGAAAAAAGAATTGCACTTGGCTTCACTCTCCGTACATTTTGTGGAAGATTTGGGTACGACCCAGCTTATATTAGTAGGCTGGAAAGAAATTTAATGCCTGCTCCTGAAAGCAAGGAAAAAATTGAGGCATTGGCTAATGCTCTATCCATAGAAAAAAATAGCCCAGATTGGGTTGAATTTTTTGACCTAGCTTACTTGTCGAAAGGAAAAATCCCTGAAGATATTGGCAAAAATGATCATCTCCCACTCTTATTTCGAACTATCAGAGGAAAGAGGCTTTCTAAACAACAACTTGAAAAGCTAGTAAAGCTTCTAAATGAATCATGAGCTTTACTACAAAACCTATCTCTTATAGAAAGATAGGAGAATTAGCAGAGGATTTTCTATCAAAATATCATCCTTCTTTTTCTCTCTCTGTACCCATCGAAGAAATTGCAGAATCTAAACTTGATATTCAAATTGTTCCCGTTGTTGGAATAAAAAAGGATTATGACATGGATGCATCTCTCTGCTCTAATTTCAATACAATTTTCATTGACTATAACTTTTATATGAATCGTGAAAATAGAAGTAGATTTACAATTGCTCATGAGATTGGCCATCTTATCTTACATAAAGATTTGTTCGAGTCTCTTAAAATCTTTAATATAGAGGATTTATTTAAAATTTCAGAGTCAATAAGTGATAACGAGTATAGATGGATGGAATATCAAGCTTATTCTTTTGCAGGCCATGTATTAGTTCCAAAAAAACTACTAATTGACGAAATAAAGAAAAAGTTGGGTAGAGTACCAAGCGAAGAAAATCCTGAGTCTCTTTATCCTGTAATTCAAGATCTTTCTGACATCTTTAAGGTCTCTGAGGATGTCATACTTAGACGACTTCAAAAAGAAAAAATGGTAAAGAGCAATCATTAACCTAATGATTGAGTTCTATTCCCGAAGCATCATTGATGGAAAGAGTTTCACTGCAACTGTTGAAACTTCCCGTAACCAAAACCGAAGTATTATTAAAAGGAACGAGGTTTATGTTTTCGTTAAATGGAATATTTAAAGTCGTTCCGTCGGTCTTTACCAAAATTGTCCTGTTGATAATTTTCGATGAACTATGAACCATAAGAATTGTGTCGATGAGCGAAAGCGGACCATTATATATTTCCCTGTAATTTAAAACTTTTATTGTTCCTATGTGGGTTTGCACACCTTTATCGCAGATTACCCGGTTTCCTCCAAAAAGTCCGAAAACCGAAAGGACTAAAATAACCCCTGCAATTCCCAAACTGCCTTTAAGTGTAAAAGAAAAAGCTTTTTGGTTTTTTATTTCCTCCAAAAGCTCTATTACACGTCTTAGCGGATTTCCGATTCTAATATCAAGGAGGTCTTCCTGATCTTTGTAATTGCCGGTGTGGCTGGCAAGGAAAGTAGACAGTGGATCGTGGAGGTTAGAAAGACCGGGAACTTTAATAAAGTGACCTTTCTCGTCGCGGGGACGAGAAGATGCAACTTCTCCTTTGAGTTTATCTTTGGCTTGAGCACTAGCCATACCTTAAATATAACATAAACTTTTGATGGTGGACAATGGAAACTGGAAGCTAGAACTTGAAGCTTGATGATAGAAGGTAGATAATAAGTTAAAGTGATTAAAACCTTTCGTGATTTAGAGGTTTACAACGAATCCTACTCCTTAATGATTCTTGCTCACAAATTAGCAAAAACTCTTCCCGTCTATGAACGTAATGATTTGGCTTCTCAAATAAGAAGAGCTTCAAAATCTTGTCCTGCTAATATTGCAGAGGGTTGGGCTAAAAGGAGATTTGAAAAAGAATTTAAACACCATTTGGATAGCGCAATCGGTTCAGCAAACGAAATGGAAGTACATATAGAAACCGCAAGAGACTTGGGATATTTACAAGAAAATTTTTCAAACGATATTCTGGTTCGATACCAAAAACTAGGCGGGAAATTAAGAAATCTGCAAAGAAACTGGAAAACATACTAATCAAATGTCTATCCTCTAACCTCGAAATCCAACTTCTATCTTCCACCGTCTACATTCAAATTATGCTCCGCATGGTATAATTAGCGCATGGCAGAAGGACTGGAAGCCCATATTACACCGGATGAGGCTTTTTGGAAAAAACCTCCAATACCTGAAAAAGAAAAGCCTTTAAATTTAAAAGAAAAGGCTTTTTATCTTGCATTGGACTCCTTTCCCGAAGCAACCCAAAACCTTATAGCCTCTTTATCCACAAGTTTTTTAGAAGCAGACGTTTATAACGAATTTAAAAACAGCAAAGGAAGCATCAGTTCTTTAAGAAAGAGGTTAAAAGGCCAAGGTTTAATGCAGGAGCAAGTAGAGCTTGTTCTTGATTTTTTCAAGCTGCCTTACGAAAGTCCAAAAAGATGAGTCCAGATAAGCCATCCCACCAGCTGCAAGAATTAGGAAACGAATTTAAATGCCAGAAATTGGTTAATCAATGGCTTGGCGACCATATCCCAAGCAGCCAAATTATTCCCCATCTGCATAAACAGCTTATGGACGGAAGTGACGACTACGCAAAAAAAGGGATATTACCAGTACCGCCCGGAGTTTACAGGAATATAGACGTTGCAACCGACGGGGAACCTGCAAATTACTACGCATTTGGCCTTGACGTTGCCCCCGCTATGGGAAAATATACCAAAGACCTTGATAATTTACTCCGAAACTTACCAAGAAACCCTATTGGAAATATTGATTCTATAGTAGAAAACGCCGCAAGATATTATTACGCTTTTGAAAGAATACATCCTTTCCTGGACGGAAACGGAAGAATTGGAAGAATGATTTTAAAAAGGATATTAAGGGGCGCCGGCCTAAAAGATTTGGTTTTTAGGTCCGATTTGGGCAAAGGAAGAAACGCTCATCTGGACGCAATAAAAGCGGTAAACAGATCGGGAAACATTGCATACATAGAAATTTATCTGTTAGACCAGATCGGCTTAAGGTATATGGGAGAAAGGGACGAAAATTTTTCCCTCGAAATCCAAAGAGCCCGCCGGAAAAAAACCGATAACATACAAAACCAGAAATACCCTTATCCCGTAACTGATATTTGGGAAGGGTTTAAAGGTTTAGACATCGCATAAATTATATACAAGAAATTTGATGATAGACCAAACTTCTAACTTCAAATAAATCAAATCGGGCTTTGGAATCTGGTATAATGAGTATTAATTGAGGATGGACAGTGGAAGCTAGAAACTGGACCTTGATGTTAGAAGATGGAGGCTTGAATCTGACTTCTAACTTCCAACTTCTATATCTAACTTCAAGCATCTACTGTCTACTCTCAAAATATTTTCGATGAATATAAAAGAGATTATTGATGTTTATATAAGTTTTTTTGAAAAACGCGGGCATAAGAGAATTGCAAATTCTCCGCTTGTCCCGGAAAACGACCCTACTACCCTTTTTACATCATCGGGTATGCAGCCTTTAATCCCATATCTTTTGGGAGAAAAACACCCCCAAGGAGACAGGCTTGTTGACGTACAAAATTGTTTTAGGGCAGTTGATATAGACGAAGTTGGTGATAATCGTCACACAACTTTTTTCAGGATGCTTGGAAATTGGAGTCTGGGAAGTTATTTTAAAAAAGAGGAAATCCCAATGCTTTGGGAATTTTTAACTAAAGAACTAAACCTTCCCAAAGAAAAACTTTATATAACAGTATTTGCCGGAGACGGAGGGGTTGGAAAAGATAACGAAGCTTTTGAAATTTGGAAAACGCTTGTTCCCGAAAATAAAATTTTCTTTGCGGGAGTTGATAAAAATTGGTGGTCTAGAAGCGGAGTGCCGGATAATATGCCCGTAGGCGAACCTGGCGGGCCCGATACCGAAGTTTATTACAGATTTGACGATTTAAAACATAACTCTGAGTGCAAAGATAACCCCGTTGAATGCGAATGCGGAAAGTTTTTGGAAATCGCAAACTCTGTTTTTATGCAGTATCTAAAAACAGAAGAAGGATTTAAGGAATTACCCCAGAAAAACGTAGATTTTGGAGGAGGAGTCGAAAGACTTTTGGCAGCAGTTGAAGACAAACCGGATATCTTCCAAACCTCCCTGCTCTATCCCGTTATAAAAACTATTGAAAAACAAACGGGAGCTTCTTATGGAATTAAGAATTATGAATTAAGAATTATGACCGACCATTTGGTTGCGGGAGTTTTTATTTCAAGCGCAAACGTTAAGCCTTCAAACAAAGAAAGAGGATATATTTTAAGAAGGTTGCTTAGAAGAAGCTTTGATAACTTATACAAACTTAAAACTGAAAACTTAGAACCTATAATTGAAACAATAGTCCAGCAATATAAAGATACGGATCCGTATTTGATAAATAATTTTGAGGAAATTAAATTTACAATTTTGGAGGAAGAAAAAAATTATAAAGGAACACTTTCGCGGGCAAAAACTTTTATCGACAAAAAATATCCCGGAAAAGAAGCGGAAGGCGTTAAAGAAATTTCCGCCGAAGATGCTTTCCTTTTGTATTCAACCCACGGACTTTCCCCAACCCAAATAAGAAGTTTGGGGTACGTTTTTAAGGAAGAAGATTTTGCGGTTTTAATGGAAGAGCACCAAAAATTATCAAGACTTGGTGCTTCACAAAAATTCAGGGGAGGGCTTGCGGATACAAATGAGCGGACAATAATGGGACATACGGCAACCCACCTTTTACATAAAGCCTTAAGGGATATGTTTGGAGACCAACTTCACCAGACAGGAAGCAATATTACAACAGAGAGGCTAAGGTTTGATTTTAATTTTGACAGAAAATTAACCGGGGAAGAAATAGAAAAATTGGAAGATGTTGTTAACGGAAAAATAAAGGAAAACCTTCCGGTGCATTTTGAAATAATGCCGTTAAAAAGGGCAAAAGAACTGGGGGCAATAGGCCTTTTTGACGAAAAGTACGAAAATGACGTAAAAGTTTATTTTGTAGGCGATTATTCAAAAGAGTTTTGCGGAGGCCCGCATGTAGATTTTACATCGAAGCTAAAAAGGTTTAAGATAATAAAACAGGAAAATATAGGTAACCGCCAAAGAAGAATTTATGCGGTGGTCGGCGAATAAACTATGAACTTACCCAAACTTTCTTTTTTAGATAAAAAAGAAAAACCCGAATATTACCTTGCGCTAGTACTTCGAAACGAAAAAGCTGTCGCGGTTATTCTAGAAGAACTGGAAAGAAAACTCAGAGTAATTTCAACAGGCGAAGAATCTTTTCCGGACTCCGTTGAAAACGCCACAACCGAGGAATTTTTGAATACCTTAGATAAAGCAATTTCCCAAGCCGAAGAAACGCTTCCCAATAACGTTGAACCCCAAAAAACAATTTTCGGGCTTAAAGCATCGTGGGTCGAAGAAAATAAAATTAAAAAAGAATATTTGGACAAACTTAAAAAAGCAGGAAGCGAGTTAGTCCTTACACCTATTGGATTTCTTGTTTTAAACGAGGCTGTTGTCAGCCTTATACAAAAAGAGGAAGGGGCCCCTATTACCGCAGTCCTTGCAGAAATCGGAACAAAATATATGAGCGTTTCCCTTGTAAAAGCGGGGAAAATTATCGAAACAAAAAGTTCGGAAATACACGAATCCCCTTCTTATACAATTGACACTTTATTAAAACATTTCGAATCACCGGAAATCCTTCCTTCAAGAATTATTGTTTATGCGGCAGAGGAAGAAACAGTTCAGGAATTAACAGGCCACCAATGGAGCAAAAGCCTTCCGTTTTTGCACCTTCCCCAAGTTGTAAACCTTGACTCGAATTTTGACGCAAACGCAATGCTTCTTGGGACGGGAGCCCAAATGGGGCTTGGAATAATAACAGGCTACAAAAAAAAGGAAGAAGGCGAGGTTACAAGACTTGAACCCGCACTTGTAAATGAAATTGCCGACACCGAGGAAAAAGAAGAAACAGCCGAAGAAATTATTACCGAACAAACCGAAGAGCCAAAACTTGAAGAAGAAAATATTCAGGATTTAAACGATACCGTTTCGCCCGAATTTTTCGGATTTTTGGAAAACGAGGATATAGCAAAAATACCCCGGCCGGAGGAGGCAGAAATTGAGCCTGAAATTAAAACTGCAAACCATGAACTGTCTTCGGATTCTATAGAAGGTTTTGACAGGGAGGAATCCCGGGCAGAAGAAATAGAAGAAATTCCCCAAAATTTAATGCTTAAAGAAGAAAAAAAACAGGTTTCCGGAAGATTTTTGGCCGTCCTGCCTCTTGCAAAACAAACTTTTGAAAAACTTTTAAAAGCTTTTAAAAAAATTCCGGTTAAAAATCTAAATATTCCTTTTCTAAAAAATACTGCGGGAGGAAAAGGAATTCTTTTGGCAATACCCGGAGGGCTTATTGTCCTTGTAATTTTACTTTTCTTTTTCTTTTACCTTTTTGCCTCCCATGCAATAGTTACCTTAAACGTTAAGCCGGATATCTCCGAAAAAGACCAAACCGTAACTTTTTCGGCCAACTCTCCTACCGATGTTAAAAACAATGTTCTTGCCGCGCAATTTGTAACGGTTTCCGAAGACGGAACCGATACAACTCAAACAACGGGACAAAAACAAACCGGAAATATAGCAAAAGGCACGGTTACGGTATTTAACAACGCCCAAGAACCGGTAACTCTTTCCCAGGGGACAAAAATAACGTCCTCAAACGGCCTTGATTTTACTTTGGACAGCGGCGTTTCTGTTGCCTCGGCGTCGGGAGACCCTTTTTCGGGTACCAAGCCGGCAACCGCAAATGTAAACGTTACGGCATCTACTTTCGGGACAAACTATAATCTTCCATCGGGTACCGTATTTTCCATAGGAAGTAACCCGACGATTGCGGCAAAAAACGACAATCCTTTTTCGGGAGGGACAACCAAAAATATTACCGTAGTTTCCAAAGACGACACTGCCAAACTTTTAACAGACCTTCCAAAAAAACTTGAAGATAAAGCAAAAAACGACTTAAACGGCAAGGTATCGGCAGACTTTGCTCTTTTACCGGGATTTGTTTCCGAAACGGTCGATAAACAAAGTTTTGATAAAAATGCGGGAGACCAGGCCGATAATGTTACCTTAACCGGAACAGTTACATACCAGGCAATTTCCTACAGTAAAAACGACATTGTTAATTTAGCCCTTAACCTTTTTAATTCAAACGATATAACAATAAACAAAGACAATTTAAACGTTAACGTCAAAAATATAAAATCCAAAGACCAAAGCAATGTTAGCGCCGATCTTAATATCCAGGCTTTCCTGCTTCCAAAAATCGACCAAGGCTCTTTGGCAAAACAAATAGCGGGACAACCGTCCGGAAAAGCCCAAAGCCTTCTTGGCAGCATTTCCCATGTTTCAAGCGTTAATATTACGGTTAACCCCCATATTCCGCTTCTTCCCAAGTTACTGCCTAAAAATTCCAAGAATATTAGCTTTGAAATAAAACTTAATGGGTAAATATTATTACAAAAAGGCTTCGGGTAAAAAACTTAAAAGAATTGCCAGAGGTTTTAGTCTTTTTATCGTTTTACTGGGTTTGGGAATTGCGCTTTATGTATTTTTTCCTCTTTTGTCGTGGCAGATTTATTTTGCGCCCGCCTTCGCAGCCCAGGATATTGCGGTCCCGATTCCAAAAGCTACACTTGTAAACGGGGACACCATTAGGAGTTTAATTTCCGAAGCTTCCCAGGGGCTAAGCGGAGTTGACTACAATAACGCCGAAAACTGGTTTCCCGGATATAAATACCAGAAAGGAACCCCCACTGTTGACAGTTATACAATGGCAATCCCCAAGCTTAACATACAAAATGCCGTTGTTTCCGCGTCCGATGACGACCTTTCCAAACATCTTGTAAATTTGGGGGGCACAACTATCCCTCCGCAAAAAGGAAACGCCGTGGTTTTCGGCCATTCAACGCTTCCCCAGCTTTTTGACCCGAACAATTACAAGACTATTTTTGCCCGGGCGTACGAGCTTAAAGTAGGAGATAATATATTTGTAACCGTTTCGGGAACAACTTATAAATATACAATATTTAGCATTACCGTTGTTGACCCTAACGATACTTCGGTTTTGGAGCAGGATTACAGCGATAACGTCTTAACGCTTATTACCTGTACCCCTCCGGGTACAATCTGGAAAAGGCTTATTATACGCTCGAGGCTTACTCAAATATAATATGGAAGAAAAAAACGCAATAAAACAATTTATAACAAATCTCTGGCCTTCGGTTTATAGAATAATAAATATTTTATTTTATTCCGTAATTTCCCTTCTTAAAAAATTTTTTTACCTTGCAATAAAACAAATTAAAGAAGCCTAATATGGAAGAAAAAAATCTCGCCCTAAACGCCATAAGAAAAAAACTTGTCGGAAAAAGACTTACATATAAAGAAATATACGCGATAATGGACCAGATTTCGGAAGAGAAACTCGGGGACGTTTTAACCACATATTTTGCCGCGTCGGGTTACTCCAAGGGTTTTACAAACCAGGAACTTTTTTATCTTACAAAAGCAATGGTGGAAACAGGGGAAAGGCTCCATTTTAAAGGAATAGTCGCTGATAAACATTCAATAGGAGGGGTCCCCGGAACCAGGACAACGCCTATTGTTGTTTCCATTGTAGCAACAGCCGGTTTTAAAATTCCCAAAAGCAGCAGCAGGGCAATAACAACACCCGACGGAACAGCGGACGATATGGAGATATTGGCCCCCGTTAATTTGTCTAAAGACCAGATTTATAAAGTTGTGGAAAAAACAAACGGGTGCGTTGTATGGGGAGGAAGTTTTAACATTGCGCCGGCGGACGACATTATGATACAGGTTGAAAAACCTCTTCTTTTTGAAAGCTACGATAAAATATTAGTCTCCATAATGGCCAAAAAGATTGCGTTTGGGTCAAACCACGTTGTAATTGACCTGCCTTACGGGGAAATGGTAAAAGTACATTCGATAAAAGACGCCGAAGTTTTAAAGGAAAAATTTATGTTCCTTGCCCGGGAATTTAAAGTAAAAATCAAAGTTTTAATACACAAAACAGACGAGCCGGCCGGAAGAGGCATAGGCCCTGTTTTGGAAATGAGGGAGTCTTTAAGGGTATTGCAGCAAAAAGAAGACAGGCCGCTTGATTTGGAAATCAGAAGCATAAACCTGGCGGGAACTCTTTTGGATATATGCATTAAAGATTCCCCCAAAAAATTACAGGAAGAAATTAAAAAAAATTATGGGAATTCCTTCGGCCTTGCAACCCATATTTTAAAAAGCGGAAAAGCATTTGATAAGTTCAAAGACATTGTAAAAGCCCAGGGAGGAGATCCCGATTTAGACAGCGAAAAATTAAAACCGGGAAAATATTCCTACGAAGTAAAGGCCGATAAAAAAGGAGAAATAAAAAATCTAAACAGCAAAAATATAACAATAATCGCAAGAATTTTAGGCGCTCCCGGACAAAAAGGCGCGGGAATATATTTAAACAGGAAATTAAAAGACAAAGTGGAAAAAGGAGACGTGCTATATACACTTTTTAGCGAAAATGTGTATAATTTAAAGGAAGGAAAGGATTCTTTAAAAAACTTTCCCGCAATGCTATACCAATGAAAAAATTAAGCGTTGTACTTATTCTATTATTTATTATTCTGGCGGGGCTTTTTTTATGGTGGAACAGGGGTCTGTCCGCGGCAAACCCCGGCGATAAAACACCGGTAATATTTGCTGTAAATAAAGGAGAAGGAGTAAGAGAAATCGCAAACCGTTTAAAATCCGAAGGGTTAATAAAAGACCCGATTGTATTTTTCCTTTATACAAGAATAAACGGTTTGGATAAACAAATTCAGGCCGGAGATTTCCGGATTAACCCCTCTATGTCCGCATCCGAACTTGCGTCAAATTTAACGCACGGAACTTTAGATATTTGGGTAACGGTACCCGAAGGGTTAAGGGCCGAAGAAATTGCGGATATTTTAAAAAGTAAATTGCCAAACTACAATGATTCATGGAGGCAGTCTCTTGACCAAAACGAAGGATACCTTTTCCCGGACACTTATTTAATACCAAGAGACGCCGATGTAAATACGGTTATTACCCTTATGAGGAATAATTTCCAGAAAAAATACGACAGCGTAAAAAATACAAAAACAACCAATTTAACCGATGCCCAAACAATAATTCTTGCATCGATAATAGAAAAAGAAACAAAGTTCCCGCAGGACCGGCCATTAGTTGCATCTGTATTTGTAAACAGACTAAATATCGGAATGGCTTTAGGCTCCGACCCGACCGTAATGTACGCCTTAGGTTACCAGGCAGATACCAAAACATGGTGGAAAAAAGATTTAACCGTTGACGACTTAAACATAGATTCTTTGTACAACACAAGAAAAAATGCAGGGCTTCCTCCCGGTCCGATAGCAAACCCGGGGCTTTCCGCAATTGAGGCGGCACTTAATCCGGCAAAAACGGATTACTTATATTTCTTTGCGGATAAACAGGGACATTTGCATTTTGCAACAACTCTTGAGGGACACAACGCTAATATTAAGAAATACGAGTAACCTTTATTAAAGCAAGATTGTGCGGGGAGCTTACAAAATTTTCGCAGTGCGGATTAGCGGGATTAATTTTATGAACAGCTTTGAGTTTAGCGCGCACGCAAACAAGAAAATTTTCGCAAGCGACCTCAGCACACTATTTAACTTCTTTTAATTTTCTTGAAGAACCTTTTCTTTGGGGAAACTTTGTCTTCTGTTTTTGGCTGGCCGTTTGAGGTTTCTTTTTTTTCTTCTACTGTTTCGGGGATTTCTTCGCCCTCTTCTTCCATTTCTTCTTCCACTTCGTCAAGAGCTTCTTCCGGATTTTCCAAACCCATTTCATCAAGATAACTTGTTAAGCCTTCGAGTCCCTCTTCCGACATTGTTTTAAGGATTTTTTTACCCGTTTTTGTCCCTAAAAGAAAAACAAGCCCTCCTCCTATAATAAGGCCCAAAAAAAATCCGTTCGAAAATCTGCTTTCGCTCATATTATTTTATTTTTTGCCTTTTTTATTTCCGTTTCCGAATAATTTTGCAATAGTAGCACCTGTTTTTAAACCCATTGTCAACGAAGAAAGGTTGGAAATAGGCTTGGAAACGCTTTCGGTAATAACACTTGTATCATCCAATACTTTATTTACTTTTGTAAGAGTTATTCTTAGTTCCCTTAATATGAAGAATACCTGAATTCCTAAAACAACAAGGAGTATAGTCAAAACTATAATTACTAAAAAAAGCGCTGTCTGGGCAGGGTCTATCATAGTATAAATAAGTTATCTTAATTACCCTATTCTGTCAAGGGGCGAACTGCGTAGGGTTCACCCATTATGAACCGGGTTTTACTTCGATATCGCGTTTTATTACCGTTTGTTTGCCAAACTGGTTTACGGCCCTTATGATAAGCGTAGTTTTGCCCGGAAAAACGTTAATTACTTTTGAAAACACGCCGTTGTTGTCAACCGTAACCTGATAGTTTGAAACAAAAACGGTCGCGTTTGAATCTGTTTTTCCCACAACCGTAACTACCGAAGAAGAAATAACCGCATTTTCCAAAGGCGAAGATACAAAAAGGGACGGATTAACCAAAGCTCCCCTATACTGGAATAAAATATATCCTAAAAAAACCACAAACACAAAAATAGCCAAGAAAAATGTTTGTCTTAGCCTGAATCTTGAAAGCGGAAATTCTTTGGTTTTGGAAAACCCCGGAGGCAGGACTTTCATTGACTTTTCTTCGTCAAATTCTCTTCTAAAAAGTGCCAGGGTTTCTGCTTCGGGCATTTGCAAAAATCTTGCATAATTTCTTACAAACCCCTGGGCGTAAGTAACTGAGGGAAGTTTGTCGTATTCCCCGTTTTCTATAGCCTCTAAAAAAGAAACTTTTATTTTTGTATTTTTTGATACGTCCTCTAAAGTCAGGCCTTTTTCAAGCCGCATCTCCTGGAATTTCTGTCCTACTTTTATCATAAAAATGAGGCTTTTTTCGGATAAATTAAGAGTTTTGCTCTAAACTGCTGATAAGTTCTTCGGCGTTTCTTACCAAAACGTCCCTTGGTTTCGAGCCCTCCGCATGACTTACGACTTGAGCCTCTTCAAGCTGGTCCAAAATGCGGGCGGCCCTTGAATAACCTATCGATAAACGTCTTTGCAAAAGTGAAGCCGAAGCCCTGTCATACTGGCAGACTATTCTTATCGCTTCGGTAAACAAATCGTCCCTTCCGTCACTGCCTGTTGAAGGCGCATTGCCTTTTTTAAGTACCAGAGGGGCGGACGTTACTTCGTCTGTGTATTGGATTTCCGGAGCTTTGGATTTAAGATAATCAACAAGTCTCTTTACTTCTTTTTCCGAAATAAAAGCCCCCTGAATTCTGGTCGGCTTCGCCTGGTCGGGAGGAATATAAAGCATATCTCCTCTTCCCAAAAGTTTTTCCGCTCCCGGCCCGTCGATTATAACCCGGGAATCAATCATTGAAGAAACGTTAAACGCAATTCTTGTTGGAATGTTTGCTTTAATAAGACCGGTTATAACGTCAACCGAGGGCCTTTGCGTGGAAACAACAAGATGAATTCCGGTTGCCCTTGCCATTTGCGCCAAACGGGCAATTGCGTCTTCGACTTCAACCGGAGCAAATGCCATTAAATCTGCCAATTCGTCTATAAATATGACTATATAAGGAAGGGTTTGGAAACCTGCCAGCTCGTTATATCCTTCGATATTTCTTACTCCGTTTTCCGCAAAAATTTTATACCTTTGGTCCATCTGGTCCATTGCCCATTTTAAGGAAGCAAGAATTTTTTCGACCTCTACAATAACGGGAGTCATTAGATGCGGTATTCCGTTGTAACCGGTTAGCTCTACCCGCTTAGGATCTATTAAAATAAGCTTTAATTCATCCGGGGAGGCCCTAAACAAAAGCGAAGAAATAAAAGAGTTAATCATAACGGATTTTCCCGAACCTGTGGTTCCCGCTATTAAAACGTGGGGCATTTTTGCAATATCCGCTACAACCGGGGCGCCGGAAACATCAAGCCCCATAGAAACGGTAAGTTTGGATTTTGCTTTTCTCATTACATCCGATGCAAGCATTGTTTTTAGAGTTACTACCTCTAAACTTCTGTTTGGAATTTCTATTCCCACCAAATTTCTTCCCGGAATAGGCGCTTCAATCCTTATCTGTCCGGTCGGCGCTTCCGTTGCTAGGGCTAAATCGTTTGCAAGCGATGTTATTTTGGAAACCTTTGTGCCTAAGGCAATTTCTAAAGCGTACTGCGTAACTGCCGGGCCCAGGTTAACCTCTACGACTTTTGCGCCTATACCAAACGACTGAAGAGTCCTTTCGATTGTCGCCGCAATTTTTTTAATGTCTCCCCTGTCTGCTTTTTGGCTTGAGGAATCGGACAAAAGGGAAAGGGAAGGATATTCCCATATTCCGCTTGCCCCAACCGTATTGACGACAAGTTTTTCCGGAATAAGAGGCTCTTTTTTAATAGGCAAAGGAACATTTATCGGAACGTCTTTAAGCGATGCGGAGCTTGGAAATTCCTTGTCCATTCCTTTTATTTTCATCTGTTTATTGGTAGCAAATTCAGGGGATTTTTTGTTTTTGAAAAATGAAATAAGTTTTGAAGGGACAAACCTTCTCATTGTTGCTGTGATATTTTGTAGATACATAAAAAGTTCGTCAACCGAAGTATCAAAGAAAACAAAAAGCCCTATTAGGATTCCTGCCAGATACACAAGACTTGCACCCAACCCGCTTAGAGTTGATGCTAAAAGCAAATAAAGCTGCACCCCAATACTTCCTGTTTTAAAAAGAGCAACTGAAGAAACAAAAAACAGCAAAAAACCTATTGCAACGTTAGGCCTTGAAAGAAACATTTTCAGCCTTAAAAACAGAAGTCCGAAAAAAATGATTAAAAACGGAAAAAGGATTGATAAAATGCCAAAATATTTTTTTAATTCGCCGTTTACGAGCGTTAAAGAATCACCGCTTTTGGAAAAAGACAGAAGGAACAAAAGTCCCGAAAGTATGAGACCGAAAGCAAAAATAGAATAAATAGTATCTTTTTTAAGTTTTAACTTGAATTTATGCTTCCTATAATGCTTTCTTCTAGGCATACACCTTATTATATACGGATAGCCGTATTACTACAAGTTAGGAAGGTGAATTTGATGGTAGACAATGGATGTTAGAGGTTAGAATTTGAAGTTGGAAGATAGAAGTTAGAAATCCATTTTCCAGATTCGAACTTCAAAATCCAGCTTCCAGCGTCAAGCGTCTATCCTCAAATTTCGATTACTACCGGCAAAACAAGGGGCCTTTTGCGGAGGGTTTTAAAAATACTTTTTTCCGCAATTTGTGCAACTGTTTTCCGGACATATATCCAGTCTTTTATTCTTTCTTTTTTGCCGGAAAAATTATTTTTTAAATCCCTGTTTAAATTTTTATAAATAAGCGAGTTTTCCTGGGTAGAAAATCCCCTTGCAATAATCGTCGGGTCGTTTATAATTTTACCTGTTTCCGAATCTATTTCGGCCATTATTACAACTACCCCTTCTTTTGCAATTTTTTTCCTGTCTATTAAAACAAATTGTTCTACTTCTTCTCCAGATATTTGGTCCACGTAAACGTTTTTAAGGCTTACTTTCTTTCCAAAGGTTGACGATACTCTGTCAAAAATTACGGGCTGGCCGTCGTCTATTAATAATATGTCTCTGTCTGTAAATCCCTGTCTTTTTGCGAGCTGTTTATAAGCAACCATTTGCCTGAAAGTTCCCCCTATCGGCAGGACTTTCTTTGGATTTACCAGATTCATTAAAAGCATTAAATCGTTTGACGCGGCGTGGCCGGAAACATGAAAGTCACCAGAAACTTCCGAATAAACAACCCTTGCCCCCTTTTTTGAAATAGCATCGACAACGTTATTTACCAAAACTTCGTTTCCGGGAATCGGATCCGAAGAAAAAATTATAACGTCGTTTGGCCTTATTTTTACTTCGTCGCTATCGTCGTTTACAATTCTTGAAAGTGCGGAATTTTCCTGGCCCTGGCTTCCGGCAACTATCAAAACTATATCGCTGTCTTTATAATTTTTAAGCTGCTCCAGGGAAATTTCCATACCTTTATCTATTTTCATATACCCCAAATTAACCGCAACGTCCCTTGCCTTATACAAAGAACGTCCAACAAAACAGATTTTCCTTCCGGATTTTGCGGCAGCTTTAATTGCCTGGTTAAGCCTTGAAATATTCGAGGAATAAGTTGTAATTATTACTTTGCCTGCCGCCTTTTCTATTTCTCTTTCAAAACTTTTGCTAAGGCTTAATTCCGAAGGAGTGTATCCTTCTTTTTCCGCCCTAAGGCAATCGGACATCATGCATATTACCCCTTCTTTTCCCGCGGCAACTATTTTATCGAACTCGGTTTTTTTGCCGTCAGCGGGGGTAAGATCGAATTTAAAATCACTTCCGTGATAAAAATTGCCAATCGGAGTCCTTATAAAAATATGCGAAGTATCCGGAACCGAATGGGTAACTCTTATAAAAGACGCCGAAAAACTTCCGAGCGTGATTTTTCCTCCGCCGAATTCCACGGGTTTTACCCTATTTCCGACTTCAAACTCTTTTAACTTTTCGTTTGCTAAAGCGGCTGTTAACGGTGTTGCATAAATAGGAAACTGGGGAAGTTGGGGAAGAATAAAAGGCAAAGCTCCGATATGGTCTTCGTGTCCGTGAGTTAAAAGCATTCCTATAATTTTTCCGCCCCGCTTTAACCTTTCCAAAAGATATGACACGTCAGGCAGTAAAAGGTCAACTCCGACCATTGTTTCGTCTGCAAAACCTATACCGCAGTCAACGATTAAAATCTCGTCTTTATATTCATAAAGATACATATTTTTTGTTACATCGGAGATTCCTCCTAGGGGTGTAAGTGTTATTTTTTCTTCCATAATTTATACCGGTAAAAACTGTTTAATATTTTCGTTTGTAATATGGACTCCCTGGGGCGATTTTCCCTCGACAATAAGTCTTGCGGATTTTCTGCATATTCCCTGTATTGTCCTTTCCAAACTTCTTATGCCCGAATCAAAACCCAGTGGCCTTATTATAGCAGGCCAAAGGCCCTCGTCTATGACTATTTGGTTTTCGGCAAGCCCTGCGCCTTGTCTTATTTTGGGGAAAAGGTACTTCTTGGCAATAGTTTCTTTTTCCAAATCCGTATAAGAAGGCATTTGGACAATCTCAAGCCTGTCTAAAACTGCAGTTGAAATATTTGTGGTATTATTTGCCGTTGCTATAAACAAAACGTGGGACAAATCAAACGGATAATCAATGTAATGGTCCGTAAAAGCCCTGTTTTGTTCGGGATCCAAAAGTTCTACCAAAACACCCATTATGTCGGACCTTGCGGACTCTGTTACCCTGTCTAATTCATCGAGTAAAATTACGGAATTCTTACTTTGTGCGTTTACTATTTTTTTGATTATTGCGCCCGGTTCAGCATCCGCAAAAGCTCTTGACTGTCCCCTTAATGCCCTTGCGTCTCCCATGCCTCCGAAAGGAATCCTTTCGAACTTCCTTCCCAGAGCTTCCGCTATAGAATAGGCAAGAGTCGTTTTTCCCGTTCCAACCAGTCCTATTAAACAAAGAATGGGGGCTCTTATAACTTTATCTTCCGAATTGTTTTTCATACTTAAAATAATTGATGCCAAATACTCAAGAATAATATTTTTTACGCTTTCTAACCCGTAATGGTTTTTATCCAAAACCGTTTTTGCGCTGTTAATATCCAAAATATCCGTTGTTTCTTTATTAAAAGGAAGTGAAACCACCCAGTCTATATAACTGGATATTCCTTCGTAGCTTATAAAAGACCCTCCGCCTTGTTTTAAACTTGCCGATAAAAGGGTGATCATTCCGTTTATTTTTTCCGAAAGTTCCGGGGGCAAATTGGCGGCCTTTGTTTTCTCCTGGAGTTTTTGTATTTGGCTATCTAAAGAAAGGGCAGAATCCATACAATAATAATAACATACAAATAATTTCTAAGCACTAATATCTAATTTCTAAATAAATATTAAAATTCCAATGACAAAAATGCAGAATTTGGGATTTAAAATTTTCAATTTATTTAGGATTTAGAGTTTAGAAATTAGGATTTAGTAGCGGGGTTTTCTGTCTCGGCTGTCTCTGTTATATCCGCCTGTTCTAGGGCCTTTATTTCTCCAATCGCTTACTCCTCTTTCTCTTCTTAGCTGCATTGCCAAAGGATGTTCCGAACGCGGTCTTGCGTCAACTCCGGGTCCTCTTCTGTCCGGTCCGTGGCCCTCCGGGTTAAAAGGGGGCCTTCTTCTTGACTCGTCCGAACCTTCCGGCAGCATAGAAAGGTTTATTCTTCCCTGGTCGTCTATTTCTACAACTCTTACTTTTACTTTTTCTCCTATTTTTACGACGTCGTTAGGGTCTTTTACGAATTCCGTTGACATTTTGGAAACATGAACCATTCCTTCTTTGCCCGGTAGAAATTCTACGAATGCTCCGAAAGGCAAAATTCTTTTTACTTCTCCTTCAAAACTTTCTCCGACTGTTACTTCCCTTGTTAATCCCTTAACCCATTCAAGCGCTTTATCAACTGCTTCATCGGTTGTTCCCGATATTGCAACCGAACCGTCGTCTTCTACGTCAACCGTTGCTCCTGTTGTTGCGATAATATTTTTAATTATTTTTCCGCCCGGCCCTATTAATTCTCCGATTTTTTCAACCGGAATTTTAAGCATTTCAATTTTTGGCGCGTATTGCGAAAGGTTTGCCCTTGGGGTTGGAATAACTGCGTGCATTTTTTCAAGGATTTGAAGCCTTGCGTCCTTTGCCCTTTGCAAAATAGCTTCGACTTGTTCTACCGTAAGTCCGGGGATTTTTACATCAAGCTGTATTGCGGTAACACCGTCGTCTGTTCCCGCAACTTTAAAATCCATATCTCCCGAAAAATCTTCAAGACCAATTATGTCCGTTAACAATTCGTATTTTGAATCATCGGACATCATTCCTATGGAAATTCCGGCAACAGGTTTTTTAATAGGCACTCCTGCATCCATTAAGGCAAGGGTCGAACCGCAGGTAGATGCCATAGAGCTTGAGCCGTTTTGCGATAAAACTTCGGAAACAACTCTAATCGTGTAAGGGAAAACATCCTGGCCGGGAATTACTGGAAGAAGCGCTCTTTCTGCCAATGCTCCGTGGCCTATTTCTCTTCTTGAAGGTGTTCCGACTCTTCCTGTTTGTCCGAATGAATAAGGAAGTCCGGAATAGTGGTGTATATATCTTTTTGTCTCTTCTCCCTCTGCTGATTCAATTAACTGCTCCATTCTGGGGCTTCCCAAAGTTACTATGGAAAGGGCCTGTGTTATTCCTCTTTGAAAAATAGCGCTTCCGTGGGTTCTTGGTAAAATACCAAGACTCATAGCAAGGGGCCTTATTTCGTCCATTTTTCTTCCGTCTGCTCTTTTTTTCTTTTCCAAAACGTTTGAGCGGATAATTTTGTACATTACGTTTTCTATAGCTTTTACAATTACTTTTTTATCTGCCTCGTTTTCCGAACTTGCCGCTTTTTGGTCTTCGTAAATTTTAGTTACCAAATCTCCCATTTCGTCTCCCCCCGATTCCTTATTTACTCTTGATTTTATAAGTGCTTCCACGTCGTCTTTATAAGTTTTGTTTATTAAGACAACCGTTTCGTGTAAAAGATTCTCTTCCGAAACTTCAAGCTTTTTCTGTCCGACTTTTTTGGTTAAATCCTCGATTAGGGAAATTATCTCTTTTGTTTCCTTATGTGCTCTTTTAATTGCCTCGACAAGAACCTCTTCTTTAATCTGCATTGCTCCGGCTTCAATCATTACGGTTTTATCTTTTGATTGGGATGCGACAATGTCTAATTCCGAAAACTGGGCTTCGGGTCCTCCGGGGTTTATAAGATATTCCGCTGCGTTTCCGTTTTCCTTTACGTATCCTACTCTTACAGCTCCTATCGGACCGTTCCAGGGAATTCTGGAAATTGCCAAAGCCGCCGAAACCGCGTTTATTGCCAAGATGTCCGGCTCGTTTTCTCCGTCAACAGATAATACGGTAACAATAACCTGTACTTCGTTTTTAAATGCTTTGGGAAACAAAGGTCTTATGCTTCTATCTATAAGACGTCCCGCAAGAATGGCTTCGTCGGAGGGGCGTCCTTCACGTTTTACCCACCTGGAGCCTTTTATTCTTCCGCCTGCATAAAGTCTTTCGACATAATCTACGGAAAGGGGGAAATAATCAAGCTCCGTCGGTCCGCCTTCTACAACGGTAACCAGAACAACCGTGTCTCCGAGTCTTGCTAAAACCGAAGCTGTAGCTTGTTCTGCCAATTCACCTGTTTCAAGGGTCAATTTTTTCCCTGCTAATTCAATACTTACTGAGGTTTTTTCCATTAAATTTAGTCCTTAAGTCCAATCTTTTTACCAATATCAGAGGCTCTTGCCTTATCTACCTTTACCAAGAAATTTAAAAGCCTTCTTCTTTTTGCAATCATTGACAGTAGGCCGCGCCTGCTGTGCGTGTCATGGATATGTTCTTTAAGATGTTCCGTTAAACGCGTTATCCTGGTAGTCAAAAGTGCGATTTGCACTTCCGGGCTTCCCGTATCGCCTTTAACAGTCTGGAATTCTTTTATAATGTTTTGTTTTTCCGAAGTACTTAGCGGCATAATTTTATTAAATTCTTAAAATCAAACGTAGTGAGTATTATATCAGTTCTCAAAAATTTTATCAATGGTTATTAGAAGTTAGTCGAACCTTTATAGATTTTTGGCGCAAGCCAATCATCGGGAGGATTCTTTTCGTCCTTTTTTTGGGCTTCTTCGTTTTTAACCGGCTGTTGTTTTTGCTCTGCCTGTTTTTGTTCGATAGGTCTTTGAAAAAACGGGTCGACTTCAAGCTTTTGCTCATCTTTTTTCAAACTTCCGACCCTTATAGCGCCGTTCCTCATTAAAAGTCCTACCATCTCGAAAGCAAGAGCGCTTGTTTTGGGATTTTGAAAATTCCCGGTTGCAAAAGAAATTCCGTACATTAAATTTTGCGCTATATCGGTATTCATTTTAAAATTAAGGCTTAAAATCAGATTTGCAATTTGTTCGGAAACAGAAGAAAGCATTGGGTAAACCATAACTATATCTCCGAAACCCTGGTTATCTGCTTTGTTGTCTATATTTATAACCATAGTATCTTTAAGATCGGCTACGTCAAAAAGCTTTGCAACATCGGAAAGCCTTTGTACACCGACTGTAAAAAGAAGGGTAGGAACGCCATTTCCTCCTCTTGTAAACTTTACGTCTTTATCCTCAAAAGAAAGGCCTTTTTCCCCCGCTTTTACGACAATATTTAGAAGCCCGTTTTCAAGAGTATAAGAAACCTTATCTATTTCCCCTTCTTCATAAGGGAAAGAAACTACCAAGTCTCCCGATGCACCGGAAAGAGATGTCTGGACCTTATCTATCCCAACCAAGGATGAAACTTCAACAAGAGGATTATCGGGCGTTGCAATAGTTACCGTTTTTCCTAATTCTTTTAATGCCAAATACAACGAAAGGCCCGCGCCCATTTCATCTAATGTAGGGTTTTTAGGCGTAATAATACCTATAGTGTTATTTTTCCCTATAGCTTCGCCTATTTGTCTGAAGGTTAAATTATCCATATTATTTTAACGATGGGATATTAGCACATCTCCTATAGTAAAGTCAAGGAATGGGGAAACGATAATTCCTGCCTCCTGGCCTTTTTCCGCTTTTGATATTGTATTTTTTCCCTGTCTTACGGATGAAATATTGGTTTCGCCCAAAATTTCTTCTCCGCGCATAAGTCTTACCCGGTCGCCTCTTGCTATTCTGCCCTCCAAAACCGAAATTCCCATAACCTCGGTTTTTTCAAAGGGAAATCTTGCTAAAATTTTGGCGGTTCCGAATACCTCTTCCTGCAGTGACAGAATTTTTCCCTCCAGGAAATCTTTTATTTCATCTAACATTTCGTAAATAATCATATAGTTTTTAATAAGTACTTTCTCCGTTGTAGCAAGCTTTAAAACTTCGGGTTTAATTTTTATATTAAAACCCAAAATAATTGCCCCTACGGATTTTGCGAATAAAACATCCGAAGTTTCCATGTCTCCGGTTTTTGCAAGAACAATTTTTATCCTTTCGGGCATCTGGTTTTGTATTGCCTCTAAAGAACCCTGGCTGTCCGCGCAAAGAACTATAGATAAAACATCTTCGTCAACCACAGAGCCCATCATGCGGAGTTCTTCTTCTGTTTTTGGCTCCTGGGGAATTTGTATAATACGCTCTTTGTCTTGTATGCCTTTTTTAATTACTACGCCTCCCACTTTTGGGACTTTTTCAAAACCCAGGATTTCAACCGCATCTCCCACCGTTGCTTTTTCAAGTCTTTCCCCAAAACTGCTTATAATAGTCCTTACTCTTCCCGGGGCTTTTTCACATTCTATTTCGTCTCTTAAAGAGACTATCCCGTTTTTAATTATTAAAGTTGCCCGCGGACCTGATTTTTGGTCGAGTTTTGATTCAATAATAATTGCCGAGAAAGGATTATCGGAGGAAAAATTATAAAATCCTGCATGTTTTTTCATATCAAAAACAAGAAGGATTAGTTCTAAAAGCTCTTTAATGTTTGTGTTTGTTTTGGCGGAAACTTCAATTACGGGAATATCTCCTCCGTAATTTTCCAACAGCACTTCTTCTTTTAATAGCTGCTGTTTTGCTTTTTCCGGATTTTTATTCGGGTCATCGGATTTTGTAAGAGCAACTATAAAAGGAATTTTTGAAGCTTTAAGAAGCTGGATACTTTCTTTTGTCTGGGGCATTACCCCGTCAACAGATGAAACAACCAAAATTCCTATATCCGCGGCCTGAACTCCTCTTCCCCTCATTAAAGAAAATGCCTCGTGTCCGGGGGTATCTATAAAAGTTATCTTTCTTTTTTTACCTTCGTGCTCTACTTCCACGGTTGAAGCGCCGATTTTTTGTGTAATTCCGCCGTGTTCCTTTTGGGCAACGCTTGTTTTTCTTATTGTGTCCAAAAGCGTGGTTTTTCCGTGGTCAACGTGGCCTAAAACAGCAACAACAGGTGGGTAGTCTAAAACTTTATCTTCAGCTTTTTCATTAGTCTTTTTTGCCATATATTTAGTATTTTAATTGACAAGTTATTATTGTTTGAAAAAATACTTCTCATATTTTAGCTTTTATCACTTGTCGTATCTTTTTCTTTACTCTCTTCTTGTACAGGTTCTTCTGCTTGGGTTTTTTCATTATTGCTCTTTCCGTCATCCGAAGGATGTGTTTGGTCGTTGACGCTTACTGTTTGAGCGTCACCTGCAGCCTGCGACTGGCCTTCAGTTTGAACTTCATCCGAAGCAATTGCTTGGTCGCCGGCGCTTGCCTGGGCTTCTTCTGCAGTAGCCTCAACTTTTACTTCTTCTTCCTGCTCTTTGGCGACTTCGGGTTCCTTGGTTTCCTCTTCTTTCTTTGCTTCTTTTTTAGGTTTTTCTTCTGCTTCTTCCTTAGGCTTTAATCCGGGTTTTCCTTCTATTTCAATTCTGTAGCCTGTTAATTTCGAAGCCAGCCTTACATTTTGTCCGTCTTTTCCTATTGCCAAAGAAAGCTCTTCTTCCGGAACCGTAACTTTTGCTGTTTTCTCTTTTTCGTCAATTTCCACTTTTATGTCTTTTGCCGGCGACAAAGACTGCGCAACATAACTTTTAGGGTCTTCCTGCCATTGGATGATGTCTATTTTTTCCAACCCGTTAAACTCCTGGATTATTGCCTGGACTCTTACTCCTTTTTGTCCTACGCAGCTTCCTACAGGGTCAATTCCCGACTGTGTAGAATAAACGGCAACTTTGCTTCTGTTTCCCGGTTCCCTGACAATCTGTTTTATTTCAACAGAACCCTGGGCAACTTCGGGAACTTCCCTTTTGAATAATCCTTCCAAAATCCCGCTGTTTGTCCTTGAAACAATAACTTCTTCCCCTTTTAGCCCTTCTTTAATTTCCGAAAGATAAACAACAAGCCTTTGGTTTAAATGGTATTTTTCGTTTGGAATTTGTTCGGTTTGGGGCATTATTGCTTCTGTTTTTCCTACATCAACAATAATATTGGGGCCTGCAAATCTTAAAACCATTCCGTTTACAATCGTACCCATCCTGAGTTTATAATCAGTAATTATTGCTTCTTTTTCTTTTTCCCTTATCTTTTGAAGTATTACCTGCTTTGCGGTTTGAGCCGCAATTCTTCCAAATCCGGGAGGAGTAACGTCCTCATCTTTGTGGAAAATTTTTGCTTCCCCCGAATTTGAATCCAATTCCGCCCTATATTCTTCTACTTCTATTCCGGGGTGGTCTTTTCTGTATGCTGCCAAAATAGCATTTCTAACCGTTTCCAAAACAACGGCCGCGTCGATGCCTCTTTCCATAGAGACCTGATTTAATGCTAATGCAAATTCACTTCTTTGTATCGCCGGCATAATGGGTTTAAGTATACCAGATTTGAATTCAAACCTCAACGGTTAAGAAACCAATGGAGTTATGAGGTAATTATAATTTCTCCGCTTTCCGATGTGGAAATTGTTATTTTGTCCCCTCTTTTTATTTCATCTTTTAGCATTTTTTGAGCTATTAAATCTTCTATATTGTCCTGAATAAAACGCCTCAGCGGCCTTGCCCCGAATTCCTTGTCAAAACCCTCTGCCGAAATTTTTTGAATTATTTTATCGTCAAAAACAGCTTCTATGTCTTTATCTTTAAGCGTTTTTATAACTTCGGTAAGCATAAGTTTTGTGACCTCTAAAATCTGGCTCCCATCGAGCGGTTTGAAGGTAATAATATCGTCAAAACGGTTTAAAAGCTCCGGTTTAAAAATCCCCTGTTTCTGAAGATAATCCAAAAGGTTTGTTTTGAATGCTTTATCAATTTTTGTTCCTTTGCCGACTTCTTCGCGGATAAATTCCGAAGCCCCGTTTGAAGTTGCTATTATGATTGAATTTACAAAAGAAATTGTCCTCCCTTTATTATCGGTAAGCCTGCCGTCGTCTAGAACCTGAAGGAAAAGGTCCAAAATTTTAGGGTCTGCTTTTTCAAACTCGTCCAAAAGTATTAAAGAAAATGGATTATCGTAAACTTTTTCTATCTCACCTTTTTCGTCTCCCTCTCCGGGTGCCGAACCCAAAAGCCTTTTAATTCCCTCTTCCCCTTTATATTCGCTCATGTCAAACCTTAGCATTGAATTTTCCGATTTAAAATAAATCGCGGAAAGCGCTTTTGCTGTTTCTGTTTTTCCTACACCCGTAGGCCCTAAAAATAGGAATGAAACCGGTTTTCTGCTTTCGGAAAGCCCTGTTCGCAGTCTTCTTAAGCTTTCCGAAACTGCAGAAACCGCTTCATTTTGGCCGACAATCCTTTTATGCAGTTCTTCTTCCAAATTTAAAAGCAGTGTTTTTTCCGCTTCTTTGGGGACGCCTACGGGAATTTTTGTTTTTCTTTCTACCTCCGTAACTATATCTTCCGCTTCTACTGTCTTTCTTTTGGAAAGCCTGACGGAATTTGAAGTGTTATCTAAAAGGTCAACTGCAGACCCCGGCAAAACTTTTTCCCTGCTGTATTTTGAAGAGTAATCGAAAGCCGCAATAACCGCCCTGTAAGTTAAGGAAACGTTATATTTTTGTTCAAGTTCAAAAGCTTTCTTAAAAAGCATAAGAAGTACTATGTCTTTTGAAGGCTCATTAAATTTTACTATTTCGAAAACATCCAAAAGAGTATTCCTCGGTTCCACAAATTTTTTGTAAACTTCGGGAGTTACACTTCCTAAAACTTTCAGGGCTCCTTTTTCCAGATAAGGAAGAAGCGCTCCTGAAAGGTCTATGCCAAAAGTTGACCCTCCCAAAATGCTTTGAAATTCCGGAATGTAAATAATAACATCTCCGGCGTGGGATATTTCTTCTATGACAGCATCCAAACGCTCTTGGAGTTGTCCCTGGTTTTGGGTCCCGGCCAAAAGAGCATCAACCATTAACCGGAAAAGTCTTTGATGGTAAAGGCTTCCTCCCAGGGTTTTGTCAAAGCTTTCGTAAGCCAGAGCTTCGGCAATTGACTCTTTTCCGCTTCCCGGTTCTCCTACCAAAATTACGCTGCTGCCTTTATACATAGCTTCTATCGTTTGCGCTAATTCTTCTTCCCTTCCCAAAAGCATAGGCTTTTTGCTTAAAGCAAGGGGGGTTATGTCGGACATATATTTTTTTGTTTCTATTGTCCATCCGAAAACCCAATCCTCGGCAATTCCCTCGCCCCAGAAATTAACCCGTAAGGGTTTTCTGTTTTCTTCAAATTTATACCCGGCCCTTGCCCAGTATAAAATTTGCATAAATTCCTCTTTTTTGAGTTTTTTATTAAACAGAAGTTTTGTTTTATCTTCGGAAAGAATAATATAAGCGGCAAAAATATCCATTGTTGTAATATAATTTCCTTTTAATGTTTTAACTAATTCCAATGCGTATTCGGCCAATTCTTTTTTATCCAAATCTATAAATTCAATTTCTTTTTTGGAAATATCGGCCTTTTTAAGCATAAATTCAATTTGAGGTTTTCCGAATAAACTCTTTGTAACATCTTTCGCAGTATTTTTCCCAGAGAATGCGCTTAATGCGGGAAGAGTAAAAGCATTAAGCGGCTCTTTTGTTTTTAAAACGCTTTCTTTTGGAGATACTTTTGCAACTTTAAACTCGAAAAAAACTTCGAGCATTACAAATAGAGAAAAAATAAATATGGGGATTTTGGGAAATGAATGGTTTAAAAACTCTACTGTTATAAAAAGGGACAAAAATACAATGATTAAAAACCTTAAAATTTTAATACGTAAATTCTCGTAAAAATAATATAGTTTTGCGTATGTTTCCATATTAAATAAATAAAATGTAAATTGTTACAAATGGCCAGATTATAAAAGCAATAAATACAAAAATTTCAACAAAAAGAAGAAGCATAAAAAGCATCAAATCGGCGATTATCACAAAGCTTTTTATAAAAATTCCCATTGCCCTTGAAAACCCGATAAGCCCTTTTCTGTATTCATTTTTCCAAGGCTTAAAATATGTTTTTATCAGAAGGGGGAGGGAAAAAAGTTCAAAAAATGCTATATTTAACGACTTGAAAAAAGAAATCATGGATAAAGGGGCTTCCAGAAACCAGAATTTTAAAAAGTATAGAGGCAATAAAAATATACTCATAGAACTCGCCCTTCCGAAGCTTTATGCGCAGGAGGGCAGTTGCCCCGGTACCGCGTAGGGTACGGGGTTTAATTTAAGTTTAAGTAATTGAAGAAAAAATTGCAATTATCGAGCGCTTTTTATAAGTTCCTCGACCATCTGATTAAATGTTAATCCTGCGGCTTTTGCCTCTTTAGGAACTAAACTACCTTCCGTCATTCCGGGAATCGTATTTATTTCCAAAACATAAGGCTTTCCTTTTTTATCGACTATAAAATCCGTCCTTGAGTATGAGCCCAAATCAAAAAACCTGTGAATTTTAAGAGCAATTTTTTGCACCTCTTTTTTTGATTCCCCGGTTAAAGAAGGCGCATTTGGAATTTCTTTAGTCTCCCCGGAATATTTATTTTTATAGTCAAACCATCCTTTTTGGGGAGGAACAATTTCCAAAATAGGCAGGGCTCTGTTATTTAATACGGCAGCCGTTACTTCAATTCCGGTAAGATACTGCTCAACAAAAAGGTCTTTATGTTTAAAAATTTCCTTTTTAAATTTAAGTAGATCCTTTTTTGATTTTAAGATAAAAACCTCCCGAGACGACCCTCCGCTTGAAGTTTTAACAACACAAGGGAAACCAAATTTAATTACGTCTTCCGGTTTTTTAATTGGCTTCCACAAAGACGTTAATATTTTATTTTTGTCACAAAATTTTTTAAAAGGGATTTTGTACCAGGCTTTTTTTAGACCTATGTAATTATTTGTTCCGACCACCCGAATATTTATTTTTGAAATAAATTTGTGAAGAAGTCCTCCTTCCCCTTCCTCTCCGTGCAAAACAGGAAAAATAACATCAAAATCTTTTGCGATTTTTTTAATGGGCCCGTAACCGTTTTTAAGGTCATAAACTTTTACCTTATGCCCGTTTTCTTTTAAGGCTTTGGCAACGTTTTTTGCCGACATAAAAGAAATTTTCCGTTCGGAAGAATTACCGCCTGTTAAAATTAAAATCTTCATTTAAGGAGTCAATTATAGTACAAATTAAAAAAATATTTCTGCTAAGGGTTTGGAGTGCACTTTAAGGGACAAATCTGGATCGAACTTTGTCCCGTAACGCACGAAGGGTCAAAAACACAGGTATAAGTTGCCGAAGGATTAACCGGAACAGGCGTCGGGGTTGCCTGGTTTGCGGTAATTGTAGGAAAAGGCTGTGAGCTTGGGGCGGGCGTTGGAGTCGGATTTTCCAAAGGCGCCGGAGTAGGCGTAGGCGTATTTAAAGCCGAAGGGGGAATAGGAAAGTTAATTGTATATCCTATTGTATTTTGGGTAATAGTAAAACTTTTAGAACCAAAACTCAAATTATAATAAGTACTTTTTGCCGAGATTGAATAGTTTCCTACAGGAAGATTGCCAAAAGTATAATTCCCCGAAAAATCGGTAACCGATGTGCCCGAATACAAACCGCTAAGATTTACGCTTAAATTCGGAAAAGCAGATTCCCCCGGGTCTTTTTGCCCGTTATTATTCGAATCTATAAAAGCAGTGCCCGTGACGCTATGGATAATCGGGGCAGGAGTAGGCGTAGGTGTAGGTGTCGGAGTTGGCGAAACGGCAGGGGTAGGCGTTGGAGTAATGGTTGACTGGGGCCCTCCGGAACAGGGCTTGTAAAAAGGCAGAATATTATTTGTTATCCAGCTCTTTTCAACAGAATCAAACTCGTTTGGCGCGCAGCCTATCGCGCTCATTATCGTATCGTTTGTTCCTCCGCTTATTAAACTTTTTGTAAAAGACTGGCAGGTTAGCGGAAAAGGGGCATATTGGTTTGTATTTGCGCATCCTTTATATATTCCCGTTGACCCTGCGAGAGGCCAAAAGCCTTCACCGGAAGAATTAACCGAACAATTGCTTTGGGGATAACCCGAAGGTATTACCGAATAATTTGAGTCGCTTGAAACATATCTGTCCCAAAGGTATCCGATTGCATGGCCTTCAAGTTCGTGTGAAGCGGCGGCAAAAGGTTTTCCTCCGGTTGGGCCCGGATATACAAAATTCGTATAAATAATAACGTCTCCTCCAACCCCGTTTACTAAACCGGCAAGTCCTCCGTCAACGCTTAGGGCATTGGGGTTATCTACCAAAACTATGAATTTTTGAGCAGAAGGATAATATCTTAAACCGGAACTTTTTATAGCTGTGAGTTTATTTTCTATGCATGCTTTTATTCCTGATGTTGCACAGCCGAAGTTTTGAGAAGAATCAACTTCTTTAAAATCAAAAATACTGGGGTTAACGTTATAAGGAGGGGTTGTATTATATAAATTTTCAAGATACGAAACGTCCGTTTTAAACCGGTCTATATTTGTATAATTATCGTTAATAAAAACCGTTGTAACCGGGCCGCATGAGATACTTTTGCTTGCCGCATCGGCACTTTGGACAAAATTATATGACGTAAGGCCCGGGAGATTAACCTCCAAAACGTTTTTATTATTCCTTAAGATTATCATTTTGGAAGCAGTGTTTTGAAAAGGAACAAAAATAACGGACTTTGCGTTTTCCGTTAAAGACGAACCGGCGGTGGCATTGGGAAAAAAATCATAAAGTATTTGTTCGGTAATATTTATCTTTGCGCTGTAAATTACTTTTCCCTTACTATCCAGAACTTCCAGTTTATAAGGAGAGTATAAAGAATTTCTTTGGTCGGGAATATACTGGCCGTTTATTAAATTAAGCTTATCCAAAATTAATTTTTGCGAAGTCTGATTATAAGTTAATTCCAGCTGCCAGGTTTTCTCGGTAACCTCTTTTGTTTTAATACTGTTTATTAAATATATCCCCGATAAAATGAGAATTATAAGAATTGCCAAAACGGCTATTAAATAATTTTTTTTATTTATTAAAAAGGCCTTGAACTTTTGAAGGTTCATACGGAAGTTACCGGACTTTGACTGTCTTGCTGCATTTGAGTTCCGTCAGCGCCAACAGAAGGCGGATTTTGAATGTTATTCGGGACCGGATTTTCCCCAATTGCGGCAGAAGCGGGACTTACAAAAGGGCCGACTCCGTTTTGGGGAGTCTCCTGCGGTGCAACTTGGACCGATTTTGTAAAAGTGAACTCATCTTTTGTACCGTCGTAGTCAACGAGGATTTTATCTCCCTTTGCAAAAGTCTTGTTTATTATTAAAACCGCGATCGGGTTTTCTATTCCCGTTTGTATCAGCCTTCTTAAGGGTCTTGCTCCAAACTGAGGGTCGTATCCTTCTTTTGAAAGCTGAGCCAAACCGTTTTCGCTTATTTCCAGGTCTATTCCCTGGGAAAGAAGAAGTTTTCTTGTCGCTTCTATTCCGAGCCTTGCTACTTGTACCATATCTTTTTGGGCAAGGGGTTCAAAAATAACAACTCCGTCAAAACGGTTTAAAAGTTCGGGCCTGAAAAATTTCCTGAGCTCTCCGACCAGTATTTTTGACAAATCTTCAAATCTCTTTTTATCCAGTTCCTCCGGCGTTTCTCCGGGACTTGGGGTTTGGGTTTGGGAAAGCTGCTGCTGTATTAAAGCGCTTCCTATATTTGAGGTTGCTATTACAATGGTATTTTTAAATGAAATTGTATTTCCCTTGTTATCCGTAAGCCTTCCGTCTTCAAGAAGCTGCAAAAGTATATTAAAAACGTCCGGATGGGCTTTTTCAACTTCATCCAGTAAGACTATTGAATAAGGTTTTGTCCTTACCGCTTCTGTTAATTGTCCTCCTTCTTCGTATCCGACATATCCGGGAGGAGCGCCTATCAGTTTTGCTACTTCGTGTTTTTCCATGTATTCACTCATATCAAGCCTTATCATCGCTTCCTCTTTACCGAAAAGTATCGATGCCAGCGTTTTTGCCAGTTCTGTTTTACCGACACCTGTAGGTCCCAGAAAAATAAACGAGGCAATCGGCCTGTTAGCGTTTGAAAGGCCTATTCTCCCCCTTCTTACGGCCTCTGCAACTGTTTTTACCGCCGCCTCCTGGTCTATAAGCCTTTTATGTATTAAGTCCTCCAGATGAAGAAGTTTTTCGCTTTCGTTTTCGGTTAATTTTGTTATCGGAATCCCTGTCCAGCTGGAAACAATTTTTTGGACATCTTCCTCTCTTACCTGGTTATCCGCACGTTTTCCGTTTTGTGTTTCTAAACGTACCTCTGCTGCCGCTTCATCTAAAAGATCAACAGCCTTATCGGGTAAATACCTTTCTCCTATGTACCTTTTTGAGAGTTTTACCGAGGCGGCTACTGCCTCCGGAGTAATTACAACCTTGTGAAAATTTTCATACTTTGGCTTTAAAACATTTAGCATTTCTACTGCTGTTTCTTCGCTCGGCTCTTCAACGATAACCGGCTGGAATCTTCTTTCGAATGCTTTGTCTTTTTCAAAATGTTTCCTGTATTCCATAGTTGTTGTGGTTCCGATTAGCTGAAGTTGTCCCCTTGCCAAAAACGGTTTTATTATGTTTGAAGCGTCTAAAGCCCCTTCCGTATCGCCTGCTCCGATAAGAGTATGTATTTCGTCTATAAAAAGGACCACGTTTCCTGCCGCCTGGGTCTCTTTGATTACGCTTCTTAGCCTTTCTTCAAATTCACCCCTGTGAGAGGCGCCGGCAACCATAGAAGATAAATCAAGCTGTATAATTTTTTTGGCAGATAAATCTTTAGGAGCTTTTCCGGTAACTATGCTCTGGGCTAATCCTTCTACAATCGCTGTTTTCCCGACACCCGCTTCTCCTATAATAATCGGGTTATTTTTTGTTCTTCTTAAAAGTATGTGAACAACCCTTTCAACTTCCCTGTCTCTTCCGGTTATAGGGTCCAATCCTCCGTTTTTAGCTTCTTCCGTTAGATCTACTCCGTATGTTTCCAAAGCGGATTTTTTTCCGTAAACAAAATTTGAAGATTTCGATAACTCGGCTTCTATTTTTTCTTTTTCCAGGCCTTGTGACTGTAAAAGCGAAGCGACTGTTACATTTTGTTCGAAAAGCGCAACTAACAAGTCCTCCGGGCTTACAAATTCCACTCCTCTTTGTTTTACCATCGAATAAGCTTTTTCAAAAATTTGTTTTGTAATGCCGCTTAAAGTCGGATTACCGTCAAAAGTCCCAATTTGTTCTTTTGCGCTGATTTCTTTGGACATTGCCGGCACATCAACAGAAAACTTTGATAAAAGGGCAAATATTTCCCCGTCAAATGTAAGTCCTATTAAAAGCTGTTCCGGTTCGATAAGGCTTTGTCTTATTCTTTTTGCCTCTTTTTCTGCCTGGTTTAATACGGCCGAAGCTCTGCTGTCAAGATGTGAAAGAACGGATAAATCCTGTCTTGTAACAGGTTTCATTGAAGACCCGACAAGGTCTGTCTGGGGTATAACAGGTGACGGGATAGGATCGGATACTACGGGAACAACAGGTGTATTTTCCGCAGGAGTTTGTTTTTGATCTTCAACATATTTTTTTGTTGTAAATAAATTTCCAAGCATAGGCAGTTTTAATAATTATATCAGTTATTTCCGTTTGTTTCTTCTTTAATTTCTTCCTGTTCTTCCATTTCCTTAGGTTTTTCTATAGGTTTTTGTCCGTTTTCCAAAGTAGTATCTTCTTCTTCCTCTTTACTACTAAGTCCAGATAATACCTCTTTTGCGGCCTCAAGCTTTGCTTTAAGATAAGCTATTACTTCGGTTTGGGAAAACCCTCCGATTAGAAGGAAAGGAAGAATGCTTCCAACCGATTCCATTCCTTTTTTAACATTTTGGGGGTCGGTTGAAACAAGAAGATTTATTGTTTCCGTTATTTTATCTACATCCGATGAAATCCATTCTTTCCTGTTTCTTTCTTTGCCTAATGCTTTCGGAGGCTCAAGTTTTTGATAATTTTCTACCCACAATTTTTTAACCGATTCATAGTCGTCAAGGTTTACGGACTGGACCCTGTTTACAACCGGGAAGGAATCTGCGGAAGCTTTTTTAAGCTCAAGTATTCCTGCTTCCGCAAGAACCATAGAAGCAAGAGCATTTCCTTTCTCTTTGGCTTCTTTAAGTTTTTGTTTAAGGTCTTCATCTGCGCCTTTTCCTTTCTTGGAAGCGGAAAGTATTGAAGTTGCAAGCGGGTCGCCTCTTTTCTCGGCTTCCGAAAGCTGCTGTTTTATCGCTATAAGTTTTTGTTTTTCAACAGGGTCTGCAAAATCCGGATTTTGAATATGCGCTAAAGCCGTATTAAGCTTAGACAGCTCTTGCTGTTTGGAAAGAATAGAAGTTGAGCTCGTCGAAACTGTATTTGCAGCGGAAAGTATTGAAGTTGCAAGCGGGTCGCCTTTTTGCCCCTCGGAAACAAGTTTGTCTTTGACCATCGCGTAACGCTGTTTTTCCATGGGAGAGCTTATTACCGAAGGATTGGCAATACGCTCAAGTGTTTCATGCATTTTTGCTATCTCCGCATGCCTTGAAATATCGGATGAAATCGCCGAAGTCTCAAACCTTGCAATATCCTGCATCGTAGGAACAGAAAGGCTTGTAAGACGCAAAATTTCGTTGCCGGATTGCACCGAGCGCAGATTTGCAATCTGGGAAGAGATATTTTCCGAATGCATTTGCGGTATTTCCACTTTAGCGGTAAAAGGAATGCTCCTAGCCATTCCGGCAGGCTGGGAAGACAACGGCAAAGGAGCGGGAGGAGGGATTGGTCCTCTTCCGATAAAAGAAGAGCCTGTTGTCATTAGCTGTTTTACCCAAGCATTGTCTCCTATAGAAATTGTATTTAAATAATCAAGGAATATCTGCAAAAGAAGAAACGGTAAAATAATAACTACCCAAAGCATTAATAGCGCAACGATATACTGTGCAAAAGTATTACTGTTATTAAGGCTATTGGTAAGAGAAAGAACCTGTCCCGGTCCGCCCAAAAGTATATTTATAGAAGTCGGATACACAACTGCCTGATTAAAATTAAATTTAAGAGGAATTCCGCTTCTCCATATAAAAACCAGTCCTGACAAAAATATAGAAAACAAAGGGGCGTATAAGAGCCACCTGAAAAATTCTCCAATCCAAATTTTACCTGTATTTCTTATCGGAGAGTAAAGCAAAAGAAGAGGAAAAATCGGAGAAATAATAATGAAAAACCATAAGATTATTTTTCTTAGAAGAAGAATCCCGACCATAACGTAATATGTGATTGCAGTAAGCTTTACTAGTAAAAGAGAAATAAACGCCGACTCGTCATAAGCCGCTCCGTAAATCCGGTAACCCAAAAAGTTCTGGTAATCAAAACCTATATACAAAAGGTTCCCCTGCCATATAAACGGATGGGCCAGAGCGGTCGAAGGATCCGGATTTCTTAGGAAAAAACCCTGAACAACATCGATTATCTGATAAATAAATTGAGTCAGAGCAAAAGAGAAAGTAATAAGAACGATTATTAATATGAATCTGGGGATAAACTTCATTACCGTGATATTTCTTCCTCTTGTGATAATAAGAATAAATGCGGTTACTAAAACAAAAAGGGTAAGAAACGCATAGACGATGTTTCTTATTGTGGCCCAAAAACTCGCAAGCGGGTTTTGTCCTCCCGAAACAAAAGACCAGTTATAATTTTGCAGAGTCCAATCAAGAAAAGAACCGGCCCTTGCCCCTACTTTGCCTACAAAGGTAACGTCGGGGTCGGAAACCCAAGTTCCGTCTGCGGGAATAGCCGAAGGACTTGGAGCCGTTTGGGCAAATGCGTGGGATGCCCCGTGGAGGAAAAAATAAGAAGCAGCTATCAGAAATAAAACCAGAAATAATTTGGGCAGAAATTTTTTCATATCATTTAAAACCCGGAATTCCCAAAACGTTACCCGCTATTATCTGAATAAACACAAATCCGAATACTGCAAGAAGTAAACCTATAATTGCATACATTATATAGCTTTTCCCCTTGTTTAAGCTCTGGGGATTTCCCTGGGAAGATAGAATGATATATCCTCCGTAAATAATAAATAATACCGCTACTCCTCCTATTAAACCAAGGCCAATCCCGTAGAATTTAGCTACGAATCCGGGAACGTCATTTGGAATGCAACCTAAATCCGTAGGAGTACAGTTCATAAATTAATCGTAGCATATATTGACATCAATAGACAATTAGAATAGAATCATTCGAAATGGTAAAAAATCTGATAGTTAAGAAGGTTAAGAAGAACTCCTCTGTGAGGGGTTTTTGCCGATGACCTATTAACCTTTAGATATTTTGGCAAGACCCCTTAAAAAGGGGTTTTTTTGTGGTTAAAAGGAGGTGATTAAAATGACAGAAACATTGATAAGAAACCAGGAGAGAACAATTACTGTTTTGGAAACTCAAGCAAGAATTCAAAGCGTTATATCCCAGGCAGGCAGCGAAATTCAGGAAACATTAAGGGAACATTCGAAATTATTAAGGCCGGGAGATTCAAGAATTACCTTGCATGGAATTAAAGTATTTTCCAATTCCAGCCTTACAACCGATGCGACTTATGACCTTAGAAGCGGAGAGTTGAGCTTTTACGGAGCTCCAACATCTGCCAGGCCCGAATTCACAAGAGAATTTCTGGTGAAACATTACGGTCAGGTTCTTGCTGCTATGGCCCAAAGAACTTAAGCCTTCAAATTGCTATAATTAAGCCGTGAAGGCATTTGAAATTAATGTTGGAGGAAAACTCCTGGATTACAGAGTCGGTAAAAATCTGGACCTTTCAGAGGTAAAGAATTTCTTTTCTAAAAATTATTCAGTTTTGGAAATCCGACAGGAAAAAAGGCACGTTGTTGCCCTCTTGGAAAAAAACAATAAGAATTTATTTTTAAAACTTTCTCCGACAGAAGGAATAAGCGCGGTCACGCAAATTGAATATAAATGGAACGAAGAATTTAATAATTCCGTTTCAAGAGAAACAGGGTTTTGGGTCCCGAAAAATATAGACAGCGGATTTTATAAAGAAAATCTTTTTTACATTATTACTGATTATTTCGAAGGGGAAATGCTTGCCCAAAGACCTCAAAAACATTACACATCTAAAATTTTTGAAGAATACATCAAAAAAATTATCGGGCTGTCGGAAATTATTCAGGATTTACCTATTCATGAATTATCCGAAAAAGATTTTGAAGAATATAGGCAGTGGTTTTTGGCAAAAACAGTTTCATGGTTTGAGGGAATTCCGCATGAAATAAGAGAAAAGTTTGAAACAGAAGAACTTCTTACTATTGTAAAAAAAGGGTATTTAATTCTTAAAAAAAGAGCAAGGCACGGAGACTTTACTCCTTGGCATATGTTTGACTTAAATGGCAATATAGGACTAATCGACGGGGAACATGCAATGAAAAATTCGGTTGAATATTATGATGCTGCGTACCTTATCCAAAGAGTTTACAGTGTTTTGGAAAACCCGGAGTTTGCAAAAAAAATATTGGGAATGCTCATTGAAAGAAATTACAATATTGAAAAATTAAGGATTTTACTTGCCGCAAGAGCTGTAGGCGGTTTTTTGGATGAATCTTTAAAAGAAGAACCTAATTATTCTGCCGCTTCGGATTTTAAAAAGTGGGTAACGGATTTAATTTAAAACCAGCCGCTTTTTTTGGAACCCTGAAACTCCTTTAATATTTCTTTTTGCTTTGAAGAAAGGTTTTTTGGTACCGTAATTTTTATGTGGACATAATGGTCACCGTGCCCCGAACCATGGACATGAACGACTCCCTTTCCCCTAAGCCTTATTAAGGTTTCCGGTTGCGTCCCCTGGGGTATTTTTAGTTTTACTTTCCCCTCCACGGTTTCAACTTCTATCTGGGTACCCAATGCCGCTTCGGGGAAAGAAAGTTCATAATCCGAAACAATGTCGTAGCCTTGTCTTCTAAATCTTTTATCGGGTTCTACGCTTAAAACTACGTCTGCTTCTCCAAATCTTATTCTGGAACCTTCGTCAACTCCTGCCGGAATTTTTATCGTCTGGATTTTCCCCCCCAAATTTACTTTTTTCTGTGTGCCTTTAACAGCTTCCATAAAGTTTATCCTTAAAGAATAAACTTCACGCCTCTGTCTTCCAAAAGGAGAACCTCCTCCGAAAAACTGTTCAAAAATTTCAAAAGGGTCGGAAAAACCTCCGAAATCAAATCCGCCCCCTCCGCCGCCGGTTGTATAGGTATAAGTAAACGGTCCCTGCTGCTGGCCAAATCCCCCGAAAGGACCCTGGCCGGTCGGTCCTCCCTGCTCAAAAGCAGCCGCACCGAATTGGTCGTAAGTCTGCTTTTTTTGCGGGTCTGATAATACTTCATAAGCTTTTGTAACTTCTTTAAATTTCTCTTCTGCCGTCTTATCGCCTTTATTCCTATCGGGATGGTGCTGAAGGGCTAATTTTCTGTAAGCTTTTTTTATTTCATCGGCAGTTGCCGATTTTGAAACCCCTAAAACCTGATAATAATCTTTATTGTCTGCCATATGCGTATTATATTATAAAAGCGCGTTTACCGCGCTTTTTGTTCATAGTTATTAGTTCAAGGTTCATAGATATCTACAATGAACCATTAGCCATCTGCTAATTTACCACTTCGCCTTCAACAGGTTCTTCGTCTTTTTTAGGTCCGTTGGCTGAATCTGCTTCGGAGTCTCCTGTTGCCTGAGCTTCTTCCCGAGGCTCTGTTTGAGGCTGCCCCTGTTTTTGGTACATCGCTTCTCCTACTTTTGTCAAAGCGTCCGAAAGCTCTTTTGTTTTTGCTTCTATATCTTCTTTCGAACCGTCCAGTACTCCTTTTAGTGCTTCAATTTTTGCTTCAACGTCTTTTCTTACTTCTTCGGAAACTTTGTCCCCTGCGTCTTTAAGCGACTTTTCTGCAGTAAAAATTAATGAATCTGCCTGATTTTTTGCTTCCACCGACTCTCTTTTCGCTGCGTCCTCGGCCGCATGCATTTCCGCCTCTTTGGTCATTTTTTCAACCTCTTCTTTTGTAAGGCCTGTTGAACCGGTTATTTTTATGCTTTGTTCTTTTCCCGACGCCTTATCGGTTGCTTTAACATTTAAAATTCCGTTTGCATCAATATCAAAGGCAACTTCTATCTGGGGAACGCCTCTTGGCGCCGGAGGAATACCGTCCAGGACAAATCGTCCCAAAGACTTATTATCTGCTGCCATTGGCCTTTCTCCCTGCAAAACGTTTATTTCAACCTGGGTCTGATTATCTGCGGCTGTTGAAAAAACCTGGGATTTAGATGTAGGAATAGTAGTATTTTTAGAAATTAACGGCGTTGCAACCGATCCCAATGTTTCTATACCCAAAGTTAAAGGCGTTACATCCAAAAGTAAAACATCTTTAACTTCTCCGCCTAAAACTCCTCCCTGGACCGCTGCTCCGACAGCGACAACTTCATCGGGATTTACGGATTTATTGGGCTCTTTGCCAAAAAATTTGGTTACAACTTCTATAACTTTCGGCATTCTGGTCATTCCTCCGACCAAAACTACTTCGTCTATATCTTTAACCGTTACTTTCGCGTCTTTTAAGGCTGTTTCAACAGGTTTTAATGTTTTTTGGATAAGAGGATCAACAATTTGCTCAAGTTTTGCCCTTGTTAACGTCATCGTTAAATGAAGCGGGCCTTCCTTTCCCTGGGTTATAAAAGGCTGGTTAATTTGTGCTTCCGTAGAGCTTGAAAGTTCAATTTTTGCTTTTTCCGCTGACTCTCTTAATCTTTGCAGGGCTTGCGGGTCCTTTGTTAAATCAACTCCATTTTCTTTTTTAAACTCTTCCGCGATATAATCAATTATCGCCTTGTCGAAATCATCTCCTCCCAAATGAGTATCTCCGTTTGTAGATTTTACTTCATAAACCCCGTCTCCGAGTTCCAAAATAGAAATATCAAAAGTTCCGCCGCCTAAATCATAAACAGCGATTGTATGGGCATTTTTCTTATCTAATCCGTAAGCTAAAGCCGCTGCCGTAGGCTCGTTTATAATGCGCAAAACTTCCAGCCCCGCAATTTCTCCTGCCTGTTTGGTTGCCTGACGTTGTGAATCGTCAAAATACGCAGGTACCGTAATTACTGCCTGTGTAACTTTTCCGCCCAAGTAGGACTCCGCGTCTGCTTTTATTTTTTGTAAAATCATGGCACTTATTTCCTGAGGAGTAAATGTTCTTCCGCCTACTTCAACATCTGCCATTCCGTCGCGGCCTGACTTTATTGCGTAAGGAAGCCATTTAATGTCGTACTGGACAGACTCGTCGGTATATTTCCTTCCCATCAGCCGCTTTATAGAAAAAATTGTCGTTTTTGGCTTTAAGACAAGCTGTCTTTTGGCAACATCTCCCACAACGTGAGTGATCGGATCAACTACCGACGGAATTACGTTTCTTCCTTCCGCAGAATGGATAACCTTCGGGCTTCCGCCCTCCATTACCGCAACTGCTGAATTTGTTGTACCTAAATCTATTCCAATTATTTTTCCCATATTATTAAAATTTTATAATTTTTAATTCTAAATTTTGAATTCTATATTATTAATTGTCGCTGTTGCTTCCAACAATGACCTGCGCCGGCCTTAAAACCTGTCCAAAAAGAGTATAACCGGCTCTTATTTCTTCGACAATTTTTCCTTTTTCCCCATCTGCTGTCGAAACCGCTTCCATAACAGTAGGGTCGAAATCTTTACCTAAAGTCTCTATTCTTTCGACTCCTTCGTCTTTAAAAGCTGTAAGAATCTGGTTTACGCTTAACTTAACTCCTTCGTCTTGAGTATGTTTTTGGGCAAGCATTAAATTATCAAGCGCAGGTAAAATTCTTAGTAAAAGTCCTTTATTTGCCGTTTTTACCCACTCCGATTTTTCTGCGTGAACCCTTTTTTCAAGATTCTGGTAATCTGCAAGCGCCCTTTTTAACTGGTTTTCAAGGTTCTTAAATTCTTCGTTTTCTTCATTTTGTTTTTTATCTTTTTCATCTTTTTTCATCTTATCAAACTTCTAATTTCTAGTTTCTATCTTCCGGTCCTACCACCCTTTGGCTATTTCTGCTATTAAATCCCCGAAATATCTTACCGCAGGAACAATATAATTATAGTTTAATCTGCTCGGACCTAAAACTCCGATTTCTCCTACCAAATGCTGGGGAGTCTGGTATTTTGTAAAAACAAAGCCGTACGGACCGCTTAATTTAGGGCCTAATTCATCTTCCAAAAGTATATGTATTTCCCCGTCGTCAATTTGTCCCGAAAATAAATTTACCAAATAATCACTTTCATCTATAGCAGATAAAAGAGTTTTCGTTAAGTCTATATCGAAAAACTCAGGCATATCCAATATATTTGCATAACCGGAACAGAAAAAATTTCCGTCTGCGGTTGTTGTAAAAGCAAGAGCTTTTGTTTTATCTGCCAAAGATTTTGTGACCTGTTTTAAAAAATCGTTTTCCCTATCTCTTAAATCCCATACTTTTTCCTTTAAGGCAACTTCTTCCGTAACCGAAAGCTCTTTTTCCTTCATCAGCTGTTTAACATAAAATTTCATGCCGGCCGGAGTAGGAATTCTTCCTGCGGAAATATGGGGTTTTTTAAGATAGCCGAGTTCCGTAAGCCTTACCATTTCGTTTCGGATGGTTGCAGGACTGGCAGATAAATTATGCTTTTTTTCCAAAGTCTCCGAACCCACAGGCTCGGCCGTCTCGATATATTCTTCGATTAGACTTTTTAATATTTCGACCTGTCTTTGCGTTAAATCGTGCATAAATTCTCCCCGTTAAACGCCCGCGGTGTAGAAACTTCCGCTTGAAAGTGAGCGTTCCAACGAGGTTAGCAGTAATATACCATGACTGCCAAAGTTTTGTCAAGGGGTTTATTTTTGTTACACTAAAATTATGCGAAAAAGAAGACCACTGCGGCTACTGGTTATTAGTTTTTTGTTTTTAACGGCATTACTTTACATAATTTTGAATTTTCCTCCGGATTATCAATTTCAAATTTCAAATTTCAAATTTCAAATTCTGGTTCCTGCTTTAACGGTCATATTCCTTTTTACAATCGCCTTTTTTTCTTTTGTATTTGCAAATAAAAGACGGGGAATTTTAATCGCCTGTTTTATTCTTGGTTATTTAATATTAAAACTTATAAATCTTGCCTACCCGTTTTTTATAGTACTTCTTTTTATCCTTTTGTCGGTAATAGAACTTATGTTTTTAAAAAGAAAATAAGCCGCCGGCGTATCGGCCTTGTTTGTTTTAGCTTGACGGGTTTGCTACAATCCTTAAACGATGAACAAATTTTATTTAACAACAGCCATTCCTTATGTAAATGCCAAACCCCACGTTGGCCATGCATTGGAATTTGTGCAGGCGGACGTAATAAAAAGGTTCCGCCAAAGCTTGGGGAACGAAACTCTTCTTTTATCAGGAGCCGATGAGAATGCAATAAAAAATGTCCAGGCTGCCGAAAACGCAAAATTACCAGTACAGGAATTTATAGACCAAAATTCAAAATTGTTTGAAGAATTGGCAAAAAAATTAAATATCTCTTTTGATGTTTTCCAAAGAGGAAGTTCACAAAAGCATCATAAGGCTTCCCAGGAACTTTGGAAAAAGTGTTTTGAAAACGGCGACATTTACAAAAAAGAATATAAGGGCCTTTATTGCGTAGGATGTGAACTTTTTTACGAAAAAAATGAACTAAACGAAAAAGGAGAATGTTTTGAACATCCGGGAAAACCGCTTGAAGAAGTCAGCGAGGAAAATTATTTTTTTAAACTTTCTAAATACCAAAATGAAATCAAAGATTTAATTGAAAAGGACAAATTATTGATAGTTCCCTCTTTCAGGAAAAATGAGGTTTTGTCTTTTCTTAAAGAAGGCCTCCAGGATATTAGTATCTCGCGAAGCAATAAAAGGGCTAAAAACTGGGGGGTTAAGGTTCCCGGAGACGAAACTCAAAGGATGTATGTCTGGTTTGATGCGCTAAATATATATCAATCAGGAGTCGGATTTTCATGGGATGAGGAAAAATATAAAAAATGGTGGCCGGCCGACCTACACGTTATAGGAAAAGGAATTATAAGATTTCATGCCGTTTACTGGCCGGCCTTTTTGCTTTCGGCAAAACTCCCTTTACCCAAAAGCGTTTTTGTGCACGGGTATTTTACGGTTGACGGACAGAAAATGTCCAAATCCCTTGGAAACGTAGCAGACCCAATTGATTTTATAGAAAAATACGGGACCGACGCTCTTCGTTATTATTTACTTAAAGAAATTTCGCCTTTTCAAGACGGCGATTTTTCCCAAAAAAGACTTATAGAAGCATATAATTCCGACTTGGCAAACGGTCTTGGAAATTTAATTTCAAGAGTCGCAAAACTTTGCGAAAATTCACATTTTAAAAAAACAAAAACGGCAGAGAACCAAAAACATATATCTAATTTTGACAATGAATATAAAACTGCACTTTCCGAATACAGGTTTAACGACGCCCTTTGGGTAATTTGGGGAAAAATTACAAGACTGGATAAATTTATTAACGAAGAAAAACCGTGGGACCTTGCCAAGAATAATAACCCGAGATTAAAAAGTGTTTTAGAACACTCTGTTGACCAGATACAGGAAATTGCAATATTATTAAAACCTTTTTTACCCGAAACTTCCGAGAAAATAACAAAGCAGTTTGAGGGTTCGCAAATACTTTCAGGGTCTCCTCTTTTCCCAAGAATTTAAAGCTATCGAATAATCCTTAAGAGAATAGTATTGACTATAACAAATTTTAGGGATATACTCACCTAAAGTGATGAAAAATAAACTTGTAATTGCCGTTTTGGTAATTGCGGTTCTTCTAATCGGAGGAGGGGCTTATTTAACCCTGTCTAAATCACAAACTTCCGCTCCCCAAAGTGCAGTAAAAGAAACTCCAAAAGAAAACCCGGGAACAGCTTTAGGCACTTTAAAAAATATTTTGACAGGAGGAAAAACTCAAAGCTGTACTATCGAATATCCCAATAATATGGGCAGCGGAACATTCTATGTCTCGGATAAAAAATTTGCAGGAGAATTCACAATTAAAGAACAGGGCGGAAAAGAAATTACCGGGCATTCTGTTTCGGACGGGACTTACGTTTATGTCTGGTCAACTGCAGCCCCAACCGGAATAAAAATGAAACTTGATGCCGTAACAAATGCCCCTACGGGAAGTGCGCAGACGGGAAGCGTTGATTTTAGCCAAGAAGTAAGTTATAAATGCTCGCCTTGGATAACCGACAGCTCCAAGTTTCAACTTCCTTCCAACATACAATTTACCGATGTTTCCGGTTTAATGAATCAAGTTAAGCCTTCGGCCGGAACACAAACACAGGGAACTTCTCCATGCGACCAAATAACCAATCCTCAGGCAAAAGCTGCTTGTGAAAGCGCGCTTAAAAGCCAGCAATGAGAAATGCTTCGGTAAACTGGAACAGGCTTCTACTCTTACTTCTCTTTTTAGGAGTTGTTTTTGTTGTTTATGATTTTTTAAATCTTCCAAACAGCAGAACCGTAAGACCCCAAACCAACTCCCGGCCTACGCCAACAACAACTTTGCCGCCGCAAACCCCTTTCCAAACCCCTAACGTTACATCTTTACCCACGCCAATTCCCACACGAAATTCCATTATTCCCAGAGGCGAAGGAGAAGGCGGATTCGATAATTAATAACAATTGGAATTCTCAAACCGTTAAAACGGCATTGACAGATTTAGTTTGTGTGATTATAATCACAACTTGTGAGCAGAAAAGCAGAAATAGGAGATATTATTCATGGTGTTGCCGTAGCTACTGCTGGACTGGGCCTTGCAGCTACAATTGCCGGTGCAGGAGCAACTATCGTGGAAGCCGGCCAAACAATAGACTTAGGTAAAAAAATAATTCCTCAAATTATAAACGTGGACAATGTTGTAAATACAGATAAAAACTTGAACCAGGAAAAACAGCAATTATTAAACAACGGAGAAATAGTGGTGTTCACTGCCCTTGGTTCGGCAGCGTTGGGAGCAATAACTATAGCAAGTGCATCTTCCCTTTTAAGAATCGGAAGAAACAGATAAGTCAGGTTAATACCCCAGAATACTTTTCCTGTTATCCCGCAATGAATTATCAGGCCAGGTTTTAAAATGAGGCTTAACAAATGTACCGTCTTTTTTTAAATATCCTCTTTGAAATTTAAGCGCTCCTCCGTTTTTATAATGTCTTAAGGTCCTAACTATCTTATTCATAATCCGTGTATTTATTATGTCTTCCTTTTACTTTTTTTACAGGATATTTCATTTTATTTTCTTTCATCTTTTTATTAAAAGCTTTTATAACATCAATTTTCAAATCATGACTCATAAGAAGAACCCAAAATAGAACATCTGAAAGCTCGTCTCCTATTTCTTTTTTGTGAGTTTTTATATATTCTTCCATTTCTTCTTTATTCTGCCATCTAAAATGTTCCAGCACTTCTGCTGCTTCCAAAGAAAGAGCTATAGAAGAATCTTTGGGGTTATGGAATTTTTTCCAGTCTCTTTGATCCCGAAATTTTATTATTTTTTCCTGCAAAGCTTTTATGTCCGACATTGCACTTGGATTCTAGCACTTTAAGAAAAATTTTAACAGCCGGATATAAAAATTATATGGAATTACTGATATAATAATTTTTATGGTTGACGCGCACTGCCACCTTAATTACCCAAAGTATGAAAACGACTTGGATGAGGTTGTAAAAAGAGCAAAAGAAAAGGGGGTCGGGAAAATAATCAATGTAGGCACAAGCCTTGAATACAGTAAAATTGCTGTTGAATTATCTGAAAAATATGAAAACATGTATGCAATTGTGGGAATCCACCCACACGACAGCGGAAATGTAAATGGAAATTGGGAAAAAGATTTGGAAACGCTAATTAAAACCCCCAAAGTTATAGGAATAGGAGAAATAGGGCTTGATTATTTTGCCCACAACGACGTTGATTCAAAAATCCAAAAAGGGGTTTTTGAAAAACAGATTGAAATAGCGTTTAAAAACAAAATGCCCATTCAGATACATTCAAGAAAAGCCGCGGATGACATTTTGGATATTTTGTCAAACTACAAATCTTATTTTCTAAATCCTCCGGGAATGTTTCATTGTATGGCGGGAAATCTTGAATATCTGAAAAAGATCCTTGATTTGGGTTTTTATGTTGGCTTTGACGGAAATATAACTTATAAGGGATTAGCGCCTGGAGAGGATACTTCTTTGGAGGAACTTGTAAAATATACTCCTCTAGACAGAATCATCACTGAAACAGACGCTCCCTGGCTTACGCCCGAACCGTACAGAGGTAGCCGGAATGAGCCTTCTTATGTTATAATTACGGCCGAATCCATTGCTAAAATTAAAGGTATTACTTTTGATGAAGTTAACAATACCACAACAAAAAATGCTGAAACGCTTTTTAATATATGACAGGTTTTTTCTCAAAAATTTTTACCAGATATCCTATTAAAACAAAAAGGGCTTTAGAGATACTCCCCGGTCTGATTTCGTGGACATTAATCCTTTTTCCTCTTTGGGGATCGTTTTTTATTCCCTATACCCTTGCCTATTTTATTTTATTTTTTGATGTTTATTGGTTTTACAAATCATTTTCCCTTGTTATAACGGCATTTATTGCTTCCCAAAAAATAAAGGAGGCAGAAAGAAAAAACTGGCTTAAAATTGCCAAAGAATCCCCCGGTTTTGAAAAAGTAAGCCATATTGTAGTTATACCCAACTATAAAGAAAACGTAGATAAATTAAGAGAAACCGTAAAAAGCCTTGCCAACCAAAGTTTTCCCACAAAAAGAATTTATGTTGTACTGGCAATGGAAGAAAGGGAAAAAACCGCAAAGGAAAAAGCAGATATTTTAATTAAAGAATTTAAACCAACTTTCGGTGATATTTTTGCAAGTTTCCACCCCGATGTTTTTGGGGAAGTAAAGGGCAAATCTTCAAACGAAGCTTTCGGAGGAAAGCTGGCTTACAAAAAATTAGTGACCGGCGGAAAAATAGACCTGGATTTTACAACAATTTCTTCGGTTGACGCAGATTCAATTTTTGACAAACAATATTATTCTTATCTTAGCGCCCAATTTCTAAAAGATGAAAAAAGGCATAACAAATTCTGGCAATCGGCAAATGTAAATTATAATAATTTCTGGAGTGTCCCTGCTCCGGTTAGGATTATTTCTTTCTTCGGAAGCCTTTGGAGAACCGGCCTTTTAGTCCAGGGCGACAGGCTTATTTCCAATTCCACATATTCTCTTTCTTTTAAACTCCTCCATGAAATTGGTTATTGGGATACGGACGTAATTCCCGAAGATTACAGAATATTCTTTAAAGCTTTTTATAAAAAGTCGGGAAATATCTGGATGTCTCCCATATTCCTTAAAACTTCTATGGACGCTCCGCTGTCCTCAAGTTATATGAACAGTCTTAAGAATAAATACCACCAGGAAAGAAGATGGTCTTGGGGAGTTTCCGACGACGGACTTTTTCTAAAATGGTGGCTTACTGTTCCTAACGTACCGTTTTTTAGAAAAACAATTATGATTTATAACGTTTTGGTGGATCATCTTCTTTGGCCGGTGCAATGGTTTATTATTACAATTGCCGCAAACATTATGCCTTTTGTAAATCCCGTATTTTCAAGAACAACCCTTGGATATAATCTGCCAAAACTTGCAGGACTTATCCTGACACTTTGTCTTTTTGCAACTTTTAGCATGATAATAATTGATTTTAGAAACAGACCAAAAGCCGCAGCACCTACAAAAACGAAACAACTTTTGTTTCCTCTGGAATTCCTGCTTTTGCCCATTGTCGGTTTTTTTCTTTCTGCATTACCGGCTCTTATCTCCCATACCCAGCTTATGTTGGGAAAACGGCTGGAATATAAGGTTACCGAAAAGCTTTAATTTGTGGTAAGCTAAAAGTATGAGATTATTGCAAAGGCTTGAAAAAGAAAGAAGCTTCTGGTTTTTGCTTTTTACTTCATTTTTCTTCTTTTTGCTTAGGCTCCCTTCACTTTTTGAACCGTATTGGTACGGAGATGAAGGCATATATCAAGTCTTAGGTGTAGCCATGAACAACGGAAGGCTTCTATACAGGGATATTTGGGACAACAAACCTCCTCTTTTATATTTTGTTTACAGCTTATTTAACTCGGACCAATTTTACGTAAGGCTTTTTTCCCTTATTGTAGGGCTGATAAGTGTTTTGGCGTTTTTTTACCTTTCAAAAAAACTTTTCAAAAAAGAAAAACTTGTATTCTGGTCTACGGCTATCTACGCCGTACTTTTCGGACTTCCCATTCTTGAAGGAAATATCGCAAATGCGGAAAATTTCATGCTTCTTCCGACAATAATTGCTGCAATTTTAATTTTAAAATCCGCCGAATACAAAATACAAAATACAAAATACAAAATGCTGTTGCTTTCCGGATTTTTAATAAGCCTGGCATTCCTTTTTAAGATAGTTGCAGTTTTTGATTTTGCCGCATTTTTTGTCTTTATTGTTTTATCCGATGAAACATTTTATTTAAAAAACCTGATAAAGATAAAAGGTATCTTTTTGGAGATTAAGAAAGTTTCCCCTTTTGTTATAAGTTTTTTCCTTCCGATTTTTATTATTGCTCTTTTCTTTTTCTTAAACGGCTCCCTTTCTTACTTTCTTAAAGCCACATTTTTTGCAAATGTAGGGTACGTAGGATACGGGAATAAGCTAATTATTCCGCAGGGATTTTTAATCCTAAAGCTTGCAGTTCTTGCACTGTTCTGTTTATTTCTGTACTTTAAAAGGAAAAGTTTTGACACAACTACTCTTTTTGTACTCCTTTGGTTTGCCTTTTCCCTGTTTAACGCATTTTTCTCTCAAAGACCATACACACACTACCTTTTAAATCTTTTGCCCGCTTTTGTTTTGCTGTTAGGTTTTATTTTTTATAACAGAAGGCTTCAAAATCTTTCTTTCCTTATCGCGCTGTTAACTTTTGTCGTTGTTATAAAAAACTTCTGGATTTACGCAAAGTTTCCCTTCTATTATGCTAATTTTATTTACTATGTTGCCGGGAATGAAAGCGTATCTTCATACCAGGCTTTTTTTGACAAAGGAACTCCTATTACTTATGAAATAGCAACTTTTATTAACGCAAATACGGCCAAGGGCGATTCTATTTTTCTTTGGGGAAATAACGCCATGGTTTATAAACTAACCGACAAACTTCCCCCGGGGAAATATGCGGTGGCGTACCATATTACCAGTTATACCGACGGAGTACAAAATACGAAAGATGCTTTGGCATTGAAAAAACCTAAATTTATTGTTATTATGCCAAACGTCGGTCCTATTCCTTTTTCTCTTGTCAATTACAAAGAGAAAATTACAATCGACAATGTATTAATTTATGAAAGAGTTTTTTAGGGATATACGAAGCGATAGACTTACTTTTAGAGGCTTCGGTGCAACAATTATTTTTATTCTTCTTCCTCTTCCTTACATTTTACTAAACTATAAAGGATTGCCTCCTTTTATGCCTATTTTTAATCAGCTTCCTTGGGGCACCCCAAGACTTGCTCCCCCCTGGGGAATATTTTTGCCAAGTATAATATCTTTTTTTATTCTTGTTTTAAATATAATTATTTCATCCTTTTTATATAAAAAAACCCCTCTTATTTCCAGAATGCTCGCGGTAACCAGTTTTCTTATAGCAACCCTTACCCTGCTTTATATTATTAGAACGATACAAATAGTTTTGTAAAATGTTCAGCTTTGAAAACACAATTATTTTTCCTCTTATAACCGCTTTTGTTTTTACGGTAATAGCCACTCCCTTTTCTTTGATTCTTATAAAAAAATGGGGAATTGTCGATGACCCGAAAAAACATAAACATCCGGCAATTATACATAAAAAACCGATTCCCAGAGCCGGAGGAATTCCCCTTTTTATTGGAGTATTATTAGCAAGTTTGATATTCTTACCGGTAGTTAAAATAACGCTTGCGATTTTCGGGGCTGCTCTAATCTGTCTTTTAATAGGAATATTTGACGATAAATATGACGTTTCGCCGTACATACGTTTTGTAATTAATATTATTTCGGCAATTATTGTCGTATGGGCCGGAGTCAATATCCCGTTTATAACAAATCCTTTCGGCGGAATTTTATTTTTAAACTCTTTACATCTGCCTTTTATAAATAATTTCGAGCTTAATTTCTTTTCCTATATTATTGCTGTTTTATGGATTGTTTGGGTTATGAACATGTTGAACTGGAGTAAAGGCGTAGACGGACAAATGCCCGGAATTGTTGCAATATCTGCAATTGTCATAGGAATTTTAAGCTTAAGGTTTCCTGTTTTAGACCAATATAGTTTAATAAGCGCAACCCTTTCTTTTATAATTGCAGGTGCGTCTTTGGGTTTTTTGGTTTTTAATTTTTATCCGGCTAAAATATTTCCCGGATACGGGGCAACAGCAATTTATCTTCTTTTAGCAGTTGCGTCTATTTTTTCCGGAGCAAAACTGGCGACGGCAATACTGGTTATGGGTGTACCCATGACGGACGGGGCATTTACAATTGCCAGAAGAATATTAACCGGCCATTCTCCTTTTTGGCACGACAAAAAACACCTTCATCATTTACTCTTGGATTTAGGTTTTGGCCAAAGACGGATTGCATTGTTTTATTGGACTGTTTCTGCTATATTGGGTGCGTTATCGCTTGTTTTGTCAAGCAAAGGAAAACTTTTTGCAATAATAATGCTTGTTATTATTGCAGGAGGAGCAATCCTTTTCCTGCATTTTTTTATACAAAGAAATAATGATAAAACTGGCATTTAATACATTAAGATTATTAAGGCCCAGGCAGTGGATAAAAAATCTGGCTATTTTTGCCGCGATTACTTTTACCGGCGAACTTTTTGACCCCCCCGTTTTTATAAAAGTCCTTTTCGGATTTTTTGTTTTCTGCGGACTTTCTTCCGCTACTTATATAATCAATGACCTTTTTGATATAAAAAAAGACAGGCTTCACCCTTTTAAAAAATTTAGACCCTTAGCCCACGGAGATGTACCGATTCCTTTTGCGATATCTTTGGCAGCCTTTTTAACTATATTTTCTCTTTTCGTAGCAAGAGGAATTACTCCCGCATTTTTTGCTCTTGTATTAACCTATCTTGCCATTCAATTTCTTTATTCATCGTATTTAAAATCAGTAGCAGTTTTGGACATACTTTTAATAGCGGCCGGGTATATTTTAAGAGTTTACGGCGGAGAATTTGCAAGCGGTTTCCATATTTCCGTTTGGCTTTTACTTACAACAATTTCTATTTCTCTTTTTCTGGCAGTTGGGAAAAGAAGATCCGAGCTTACTCTTTTATCGGGAAATAAAGAGAACGATATTGCCGCTACAAGAAAATCCCTCTCCCATTATTCCGAAAGGCTTTTGGATGTTTATGCTTCCGTTTTTGCGACATCCACTTTTGTTTCCTATTCCCTTTTTACTTTTCTGGAAAATCCCGGAGGATTTAAGCTTACCATAGGCGTTTTTATGCCTGATTTCCTTCCCACTTTTTTCCAGAGAAAATGGCTTATGATTACTATAATTCCTGTTGTTTATGGACTGATGAGATATTTGCAGGACATCTATGAAAAAAATGAGGGGGAGAGTCCTGAAAGAGTTTTATTATCCGATATTCCGCTTCTTGCCACTGTTACTATCTGGGCTATTCTGGTCGTTTTAATAGTTTACTTTATAGGCCCTTAGGATTTCTGGGCATATTGACTGCTTACCCAACCCAAAGTTCCGTTTGTTAATTTTATTTGGTACCAGCCGGTTTGTTCGTTTAGCAATTGATATTTCTCCCCCGGCTTAACTTGCCCTATTTCCGCTCCCCCCAAAGAAGGAGCGTTTCTTACTCTTAAAAATCCTGTCGGGGTATTAAGTATTGTAATACTTACCGAAGCCTGCGGGGCCTGGGTTGCGGAAGGAGTGGCGCTAGGCAGCGCGGAAGCAGTGGCTGTTGTTAAATTTACGCCAAGATAAACAAGCGCCTCGAGCTTGTAGCCTGCAACTGTCCTTATTCTTATTGTTTTATCTTTGTATCCGTCTTTTGTTAATTTTATATCGTGATCCGAAGGGGTAACGTTTTGAAGAAGAAGCGGTGTCTGTCCTGAAGGGTTACTGTCCAGAAAAACCTGGGATTTATCGGGAAATGAAATTATAAGAAGCTGTGCGTCTTTTTTATCCTGTATCTGTGAAAGACTTATAATCGAACCCTGGGAGGAAGCCCCCGGCCCAAAAGTCCTGTCAACAACAGTAAGAACCGAAGAAGTTATTGTAATTTTTTCCTCAAAGGGGTCAAAATTCCCTTGGGTAGGAACAAGCCTTAAGGAATGAACTCCGGAAGAAATCATATCGTTTGCCTGACATTTACAAATCGGTGTTTGTCCTATTAATTTACCGTCTATATAAACCTTGCTTACAGGAGCAGATGTTACTTGTAGAGCACCTGTCCCGGAATTTTTATTTACAAAAATAAAAATTACAACAAAAATTATTATGGCAAGAAAAATAGGAACTAAAATAAAAAGAAGCTTCTTCATTTTAAAAATTACCAAACTAATATAGCAAGAAATTAGCTTTTTGACAATAAAAACGGTTTAATAATCCATTCCGCCGGGCATTTGAGGTCCGCCAGCCGGCGGATTCTTTTCTTCGGGTATATCCGTAACCAAAGCTTCTGTTGTTAAAACCATCATTGCAACACTTACCGCGTTTTGTACCGCAGACCTTGTTACTTTTGCCGGGTCTATAATTCCGGCTTTTATCATAGAACCATACTGCATTGTCATAACATTAAATCCGTAATCTTTCTCTTTTGATTTTTCAACTGTCTTTAATACGGTTTCAGAATCTGAACCGGCGTTTTTGACGATTCTTTTAATGGGCTCTGCTAATGCTTCATAAAGTATTTCTATTCCGATTCTTTCATCTTCTGCTGTTCTTAAATTTTTCAATAGTTTTTCTAATACTTCCCTTGCTCTGAGAAGTGTTACTCCGCCTCCGGGAACTATTCCTTCTTCTAAAGCTGCTTTTGTTGCTGCAACCGCATCGATTACTCTTTCTTTTTTCTCTCTCATTTCCAGCTCCGTTGTTGCTCCTACGTTAATAACTGCAACTCCACCGGCTAATTTTGCCAAACGCTCCTGAAGTTTTTCTTTGTCGAAATCGGAAGTCGTAATCTCAATCGCTTTTTTAACTTGGGCTATTCTTGCTTTAAGAAGTGCGGGGTTTCCTTTCCCCCCTATAATTCTCGTATTCTCTTTATCCGACCACACTTTATCGGCTCTACCACAGTCTTCGATTGTAACGCTGTCAAATTTCCTCCCTGTATCTTCCGAAATTACAGTCCCCCCGGTTAAAATAGCAATATCTTCAAGCATTTCTTTTCTTCTGTCTCCAAATCCGGGAGCTTTAACCGCCAAAGCGTTAAATGTTCCTTTTAATTTATTAATAATTAAAGTTGCCAAAGCCTCACCTTCTATATCGTCTGCTATTATTACTAAGTTTTTTGAAATTTTTACCAAACTCTCTAAAAACGGAAGCAGTTCCTGTAGATTGGAGATTTTTTTATCCGTTATGAGTATGTACGGATCATCTACTTCTGCTTCCATTTTATCCGGATTTGTAACTAAATAAGCCGATGCATATCCTTTATCAAATTCCATTCCCTCTTTGTAATCAACATATAATTCGGTCCCTCTTCCTTCTTCAACCGTTACAACCCCGTCTTTGCCCACTTTTGAAAGTGCGTCTGCAATAAGTTTTCCTATTTCCTCGTTTTGAGCGGAAATTGTAGCCACTTTCGCAACATCCGTATCTTTAACCGGAACCGACATTTCTTTAATTTTGGAAACTATTTCGGCAACTCCCTTTTCCATTCCCGCTTTCATTATCATGGGGTTGACTTCGGTATTTACTTTGTCAAAACCTTTATTAATTATTGACTGGGCAAGTAAAGTGGCCGTTGTGGTTCCGTCCCCGGCAACGTCTGAAGTTTTAGAAGCAGCTTCTTTAATAAGCTGTGCGCCCATATTTTCAAATGGGTCTTTTAGTTCAATTTCTTTTGCAACCGCTACCCCGTCATGAACAACGTTGGGAGCTCCCCATTTTTTATCCAAGGCAACGTTTCTGCCTTTTGGGCCAAGCGTTGTAACAACCGCATCGGCCAATTGATCAACGCCCTTTTTTAAGGCGGCTCTTGCATCTTTTGAATATTTAATTTGTTTTGCCATAAATCTCCTTTTAGTCGTAAATCCTAAATCCGAATTTCCAAATCCTAAAATTTAGAATTTAGGTATTAGTGCTTAGGATTTTCAGTCAATGACTGCAAGTATATCTTTCTGGTCAACTATTGTCCATTCTTCGTTTCCGACTTTTACTTCATTTCCGCCCCATTTTTTATACATTACCTTCTGTCCTGCCTTAATAACCATTGGTATTTTATCTCCTTTAGGCGTCATATCTCCGGGGCCTACAGCCATAACTTCGCCGATTTGCGGTTTTTCTTTTGCGCTGTCCGGTAGAATGATCCCGCTTGCGGTTTTTTCTTCCGCTTCAAGCGGTTTTACCAAAACGTTATTAAAAAGAGGTTTTATATTGTTTTTTGCTGCTGCCATATATAGTCAAAAAATATCACTCGAAGAAAGTGACTGCTTATTTATACAATAAAAATACTGCCCTGTCAATATCTTTAAAAGCTTTAACACTTGACACCTACGTATTTCTTCTATACCATAAATTTAGAATATAATTATGTCCTTACCATCGGGCAAAAAATTGCTGTTGTTAGGTTTTATAGCAGTCCTACTTGTTATTATTCCGTTGACTGTATTTATCGTGCAACAGCAGCAAAAAACCCAAAGCAGCGCCCAAAAATCCACGACCTTGGGGTTTAACCCTTCCTCAACTACAGTTAACGTGGGAGATACGGTAAATCTGGACATAATGATGAACCCCGGCAACAATCAAGTTTCATTTGTAAAATTGATAATAAATTACGACCCTACTAAACTGGCCACTGCATCAGCCGGAAGCGCTGTTTGTCCGGCAAAGCCGGATGATGCCCTTTGTCCTAATGTAGTTGCCTTCCCTTCCGTATTGCAAGGCCCGGTTTACGGCCCGGGAACAGTTTCCGTTACTCTTTCCATAGGAGGAAGTCCGCAGAATATAGTCCAGACAACAACTAAAATAGGAACAATAGCTTTCCAGGCAATAGCAGGCACGGATGCAGCTCCAACCCAAGTAACATTTGCAGGACAAACCCAAGTTTTATCTATTGCTTCAACGGACCAATTCAATGAAAATGTTTTATCAACGGTTAACCCGGCAAATATAACAATAAATGCCGCTACGGCTTCTGCAACTCCAACTCCGACACCGGCTCCCACGGCAAGTCCGACACCTACACCTACTCCTACGCCTACTCCAACTCCGACACCGGCTCCCACGGCAAGTCCGACACCGGCTCCAACACCAAACAGTCAAGCTCCCGTATGCCAGAGCCTGGCACTTTCGGGGCCTGCAACCGGAACGGCTCCGTACACTCTTACATTTACGGCAACAGGCACTTCTTCCGCAAGTACGATAAATAAAGTCACTTTTAATTACGGGGATAGCGCCACTCAGGATGTAACTAACTCCGGAGGAGTAGGAAGCAATTCGGTAAGCGTACAAACAAGCCATACATATAACGGGGCAGGTACGTTTACGGCAACTGCCGTAATGACCGACGCACTCGGCAACGTAAGCGATACCCAAAGCTGTACTCAAACCATAACGGTTAATGCAACTCCCGCACCGACACAATTAGCGCAGGCAACACCGACTCCGGGAAAAACTCTCCCTCCAACAGGACCTGACGGAAAAATAATGGCGGCCGGGGTTATAGGAACAATACTCTCTGTGGCCGGACTACTCCTGTTCTTTGCTCTTTAGTTTCCCTTGCTGATTAAAGGAAGGAGCGCCTCTTGGGGAATATCTATTTTTGAAGTGGTAAACATTTTGTTCTTGCCTTTTTTCTGCGCTTCTAAAAGCTTGTCTTTTCTGGTCCTGTCTCCTCCCGACATTTTTGCCAAAACATCTTTCCTAAATGCCGGAATTTCCGACCTTGCCAGAATTTTTCCGTCCACTTTTGCCTGTATAACCTGTTTTATCTGTTTTCTTGGAATTAAATCTTTAAGTTTTTCAGTTTTTTCCCGCGCCAAAAATTGAGCTTCATCCGCATAGACCAATTCCGATAAAACATCTATTTCCGTATCGTTTATAAGTATTTCCAGGTTTACCAAATCGGCCTCTTTATAGTCTGTTAATTCATAATCTATACTTGCAAAGCCCGAAGATACCGTTTTTATTTCCGAAGACAAATTTCTTATAAAACAACTGAACGGCATTTCGTATTTTAAAATTGCGTTGTCCTTGTGGTATGTCATATCCAAGAGATTTCCCTTTTTCTTTTGCGCAATAGTTATAATTGCTCCGACAAACTTTACGGGAGTAAAAACCGTTAAAATCATATAGGGCTCAAAAATTTTACTGTTTTGTCTTTCTTCGTATAAAACATGCGGCATAGTTAAAATCGGGTCGATATTTTCTTCCTGTTTCAACCGTTCTTTAAAAATCTCGGCATGCAAAAGCCCTAAAAATCCGACCCTGAAACCGCTTCCTAAAAAAACCGAATATTCTGTTGCAATACTTAGCGATGCATCGTTTAAGGAAAGTTTGCTTATTGCCTCTTTAAGCCTTACTAATTCGTTTGTGCTTTTAGGGTATACACCGAAAAATACCATTGGTTTTGGTGTTTCATACCCGGGCAGAGCTTTTACGTTTGCCATTTGAGATTTAAAATTTGAAATTTCCGTTATGGTATCTCCTACTCTTGCAAGCCTAATATCTTTTATTCCAGTAATAACATAGCCTATTTCTCCTGTTGTTAAGTTATCTTTTGAAACCAAAAAAGGAGAAAAAAATCCTACTTCGGAGGCGTCTGCTTTTACACTGCTTTGTAGAAATTCTATTTTTTCATGCCGTTCAAGTTTGCCGTCAACAACCTTTATAAATGCCACTACTCCCCTATGTTCGTCATACTCGGCGTCAAAAATTAAAGCTCTCAGAGGCAAGTCCGGAGAACCCTTGGGGGGAGGAAGTTTTTCAATAATTGCCGAAAGCAGTTCCTCTACATTCTCTCCTGTTTTTGCCGATATATAATAAATCTCTTCTTTTTTAAACCCGAATAATTCTTCTAAATCCCTTGCCGTTTCCTCTTTTCTTGCGGTTGGCAAATCTATCTTGTTAATAACCGGAATTATGGCTAAGCCTTCTTTCTGTGCAACTCTAAAATGCGCAACCGTCTGCGCCTGAATCCCCTGGGTGGCATCAACCAATAATACTGCACCCTCACAGGCTGCCAAAGTCCTTGAAACTTCATAAGAAAAATCTATATGGCCGGGAGTATCTATTAAATTAAGCACATAAGACAGGCCGTTTTTTTCGTAATGCATCTTAACAGGGGCGAGTTTTATCGTTATTCCCCGCTCCCTGGAAATGGGGCTCTGGTCCAAAAACTGTTCTTTAATTTTGTCTTTTGCTATTGTTTTTGTTATTTCCAAAAGCCTGTCCGCCAGCGTTGATTTGCCGTGGTCGATATGTGCGATAATTGCGAAGTTACGTATTAATTTTTGTTCCATTTAAACCTCACGGGGAATTATACCAGATTAAGGATTGAAGCGGGTTCCGTCTATTGCCTCTTCACTTCCTCGCAGGATTTGCCTCCAGTCGCCGAGTTTTTTGAATATGGTAATAAACATAATGGCTTCTTTAACGTTAAAAAGCCACGTAAGGAAAAGGTATAACAAAAGTCCGGCCGAACTTGAAATCCCTGTCAGTAAAATAAGGTTTACGGTTTTTGTAGTATCAAAAACAAGCTGGTCCAATAGTTTTATCGGAATATATAGGGCAAATCCGGTAAAAAGAGTGGCTATGGTAATTTTCATCAACGAAACAAAAAGCGGAATTTTATTAAATCCTCCTACCCTTCTGTCCAAAAAAATAAATAAGACAAAGATATTGATTATGCTTCCTATTGAATAGGCTACGGCAATACTTTCTATTCCATAATGATAAATAAAAATAAATAGCGCTCCTATCAAAAGCATTAAACCCGTTGTTAAAGCGCCTATAATAAGAGGGGTTTTTGTATCATGTAACGCATAAAAACCTCTGGAAATCAAATAAACAAGCGCTTGGGCAAAAATGGAAATACTAAAAAAGGCAAGCGTCCTCCCGGTTAGGACCGTTGCTGCCCAATCAAATTGTGAAGCTCCGTAAATAAGTCTGACTACGGGAATTCTTAAAACCAAGAGAAGCGCCGAAACAGGCAAAACCAGATAGAGCATCTGATTTAAGCTTGTTATAAATGTAGTCTTAAAATCTTCAAGGCGGTCCCTTTCTTTTGAAAGAACAGGAAAAGCGGCCTGGGCAATCGCCTGGCCAAAAAGTGCAACAGGAGCAAAGGCAAGGGTCTGGGCATAATCAAAAATTACATAATTTCTGCCCGGGTTTGGAAGAAAAGAAACTAAAGTAACTGTTATAAGGGCGCCTATCTGAAAAATTCCAAGAGAAATGGTTCTTGGCCACATTAATTTTAATACCTCCATGACCCCCGCTGTTTTTAAAGAAAACGAGGGTTTAAACGAAAATCCCACCCTTTTAATCAGCGGAAGCTGAACAATAACAAAGATAAAAGCTCCTAAAACAACGCCCCAAGCTGCGGAAAAAATTCCGAGAAAAGGAGAAAGAACTATAATTCCTATAATAATTCCTAAATTAAATGTTGCCGAAGCAATGCCCGGAATAAAAAAATGGTTATAAGACTGTAAAACCGCAGAAAGAAAGCTTCCGAGAATAAAAAGAATTTCTCCAAAAATTATCACTCTTGTTAAATTTGCCATCAGGTTTATCTGAGAGGGTGAAAAACCCGGAGCTATCAGCTTTGAAAAATCGTTTGCAAATACAAAAAGGAAAAACGAAAAAACGGTAAAAATTACAAGGGCGGCCAAAAGAAGCGTTGATCCCAACCTGTATGCATCTTCATTTTTCCCCTTACCCAAGTATTCCGAAAAAACAGGAATAAATGCCGAAGAAAGAGCGCCGGCAATAATTATCTGAAAAAGAAAATCCGGCATTCTGGTTGAAGCAAGATACACTCCAAGGGTATTAGATGCACCAAAAATTCCTACCAATAATCTTTGCCTCACCAGTCCCAAAACTTGAGACAAGACGATCGTTGCCATTATTACAAAGGCTGCCGAGATAATGTTGTTTTGTTGTCGGAGTAAAAGACCAAGACTTCTCTTTAAAAAATCCTTAGGCATAAAACGGTTGTTTTTATAAGTATAACATGATAAAATATGCCTATGCCAGTAATAAAATCCGCAAAGAAAAAATTAAAAAAAGACAGAAAAAGGGAAACGGCAAATAAAAGCCTGCGAAATCTTTTTAAAAAAACGCTAAAGCTTGCGGAAAAATCTCCGACCGAAGCAAATGTAAGAAAAGCTGTAAAAGTAATAGATAAAACCGCAAAAAAGAATATTATCCATTCAAACAAAGCGGCCAGATTAAAATCAAAACTTGCCAAACTTTTGGCAGCTAAATCTCCCAAGCCAAAAACTGCGGAAAATGCAAAAAAACCGCAAAAAACCAAGCCCCAAAAATCAAAATCAAAAAAATAAATCCCCTCTTTAAATCTTTGACAAAATAGCAAAAAAACCCTAGACTAAACTTATGCTGCAGAAAAAGTCCGACTCCATAAATCTGTTAAAAAGAGAAACTCCTTTTGCCGACAGATTTATTAATTGGGCTTTAACCGTAGGAAGACTTTTAGTAATAATAACCGAGGTTGTTGCCTTGGGAGCTTTTGTTTACCGTTTTTCCCTAGACCGCCAGATAATTGACCTTCACTCAAAAATAAATCAGGAACAGGCTATAGTAAACTATCTTAAAAATAATGAATCCAGCTACAGAAATCTCCAGAAGAGACTGGTAATAGCGTCCACAAGCATAAATCTGTCATCAAACAGACTTAAAATCTTTAATGACATTGTAAAAGCTGCGCCGGCAGGTCTTGCCTTTAACACCTTGGCCTTATATGAAGACAGGGTAAACATAGAAGCAAACGTTGATTCGGTTGCCTCACTTACAAAATTTGTAAATTCTATTAAAGATTATCCGGCGATAGACAGTATCAGTATAGACAAAATAGAAAGTAAGCCGTCGAGCGCGGTAATTACAATAAACTTAACCGCTACTCTTAAACCTAATTACGTTTATGCAAGTACAAAGTAGTAATTTATTCAAAAATATACAAAAAAATAAATACCTTGAAATGCTGCCGGATTTCAAGGAAGAAAGGACACAAAAGTTTACGACTTTAGTCCTTACTCTTGTTGCTTTATCTTTTTTCGGCCTTTTTGCAATAAGCCCTACTCTTTCAACAATTGCAAATTTAAACAAACAGCTCGACGATAACAAATTTGTTGACCAGCAGCTGCAGACGAAAATAAACAATCTGTATCTTCTTCAGCAAAAATATACGGAATTAACTCCAGATTTGCCTTATGTATTTAATTCCGTCCCGAAAGGCCCGGAGGTGCCCCTTTTAGTTGCTCAAATTCAATCGGTTGCAAAAGATTCGGGAATTAGCATAACCGGACTGCAGACTTTTGAAACACAAGTTCCTGACCCGACAACGCCGGTAAAAGACAGTTATGCTTACACTTTTAGTTTGTCCGCAAACGGATCCTATGAAAACATATCTAAATTTGCCAATTCAATCGTAAACATGCAAAGAGTAATATCTATAAATATACTCTCAATTACCAGAAATACGGGTTCGCAAGGGCCTTCAATGCAGGTCAATTTCAAAGGAACAGCTTATTATAAAGAATAACTTATGAAACAAAAAGATATTTTATTACTGTTAATACCGTCTTTTATAGTAATAGTAGCGTGGATTGCTTTTAGTATTTATCATAGTTCTGTGGCTTCTACAATCACGCCTATTGTAGATATCCAGATTGCCCCTATTACACCGGCTTTTGATACTGCAACAATTTCCCAGTTAAAACAAAGGGCAAATGTCTCTCCCATTTACGAAGTCCAAAATATCCCAAGCCCGTCACCGACTCCTTTCTACATACCTGCTGCGCCTATCTCGTCGCAATCCGGAATACCTTTGGGCGCTCCTGCCAATAGCCCTCAAGGAACTTCCGGAGGAACATTAGCGCCATGAATAAAACAATCTGGGATAAAAGAATACCTACGCTTTTAGGGGTATTCTTAATTGTTGTGGGAATAGGAATAACGTCCTTTTTAGTAGAAAAAGGAATAATTGTTGTGGGTCATGCCAACCCTTCGGCAAATCCCCAAAACATCAGAATAACAAATATAACAGACACCTCCTTTACTGTTTCGTACTCTACGGATGCACAGGTTCTCGGTTCTTTAAATTACGGGACAGGTCCTTCTCTGGGGCAAACGGCATTAGACGACAGGGACCAGCAAACCGGTTCTTTAACCAACCATACTGTACACAGCATTACTGTTAGAAATTTATCTCCTACATCAAAATACTATTTTTCCATAACAAGCGGACAGGATAAATTTGTAAATAACGGCGTTCCTTTTGAAATAGTTACCGCAGCGGCAATTTCATCTCCACCCTCAGATGAAAAACCCATAATAGGAAAAGTAGTTCTACCCGACGGAAACTCCCCAAGCGAAGCAATAATTTATATTACAACCGATAATGCACAGGTTATATCGTCTCTTATAAAATCTGACGGGACTTATTTAATTCCCTTAAATTCTCTAAGAAGCAGCGATTTATCTTCTTATCTTGATTTTTCAAAAGTGAATAATTTAAAAATGCTCGTTTACGGAGACGGATTAAGCTCAAATGTCACTCTGTCAATTAACCAAATAAACCCGGTACCTACTGTTACCCTATCGAAAGACTATGATTTTTCAACGGGCAGCGGGCCTGTGCCCGCACCATCGGCAACTTCCTCCTCGGAATTCCAACAGCAGCAAAGTGAAACCTTTCCTTCTGCAAAACCCGGAATAGTTTCCAATGGTCCCACCCTTATAACACCTAAAGAAAACCAAAGTTTTTCCGACCAGCAGCCTGTATTTCAAGGCACCGGCCAGCCAAACCAAACGGTAAAGATTGAAATCCATTCCGACCAGACAATAACAGCTCAGGTAACTGCCGACGGAAACGGATATTGGTCCTTTAGGCCAGCTACGCCTCTGGCACCGGGTGTTCACACCATTTCTATAACTACTCCGGATGCAAACGGAATATTAAGAACAATTACCCAAACCTTCACTGTATATGCAGCGGGAAGCCAGGTAAATCCGGTTGCCAATCCTCCTACTTCAACACCTACGCCTACCCCCGCGCCCAGCCAATCTCCAAGTCCGGCTCCTACCCAAACGCCGACCCCAACGCCTTTACCCAGCGTTAGTCCCGCCCCAACGCCAACGATTGCTCCGACATTAACTCCAACTCCTACGGCAAGCCCGACTGCAACTCCTATTGCTACAATAGCGCCGACCCCAACGCCTTCTGCTCCCGCCCTTGCTCCGGGAGGAAAATCACCCGGGCCGGATAACACAATTATTGGACTGGGATTTTTGGGAGGAATAATAACAATTATAGGGGCCGCTCTGTTATTTGCTTTATAGTGTCCAGGTGTTTAAAAAATTTATCATCACAACTCCCCATAGATTTACCAAAATACTTAAAATAATCAGAATAATACCAATAGGTTTTATTTTATCCCTCATCCCGCTTGCGGTTAGAATTAGAAGGAATGGAAGAAAATCCAAAGCGTGACGGAAACCGAATTGGGTAAATCCGTTTCCGCCGTGAATAAGTGAAGGAAAAGACATAAACAAAACGGTTATCAAAGATGCAAAAACAAGTCTTGTTCTAAATCTTGCTAAAAGTATTAAAAAGAATGCAGGAGTTACAAACCAAAGAGCCATAGCAAATAGCGACGGAATTACAAAAGGAGGTTTTTGTACAAATTTTGGCATGGCGGTAAATATTTCCATTAAATGCACCGGAATATAACGGACGCTTACCAAGCCGTACCTGTACCAGGGTTCGTTAAATACGGGAAGAAGAGAATATCCTATGTCGTAAAAAGCGCCGAACCTTACATAATTGTAAAAAGCACTAAATATAAGTGCCGGCAAAAAACCGGCGCAAAAAAGAAGGATATTTTTATAATTAATTTTTAAACGTTCTTTTCCAAGAATAATAAATTCTTCTTTTGAAAAAATTAAAACAAAAACTGCTGCAAGAGCAGAAGGGATAGTTGCAAGATAAGCAAAACCGATAAAAAAAGATACCAAAAACAGCCTTTTTTTGTTTACCAATTCTAATATTCCAAGCCATATAAAAAACATTGCTACTATGTGGGCCGCGTACCAAACAGAGCCTACCGAAGCGTGATACCACTGCATAGTTCCGAAAGCGTATAGAACCGAGGTCCAAAAAGAAATTTCTTTGCTAAAAAATTTTGACAAAAATTTATTGCATAAAATAACATTAAAAGCCCCTAAAACTATAGACAATGCCGGCTGATAAAAAGCAGTGCCAAAAATTTCTACAAAAGGAATAAGAAGAATTGCGGGTCCGGGAGGATAAACAGTATAATAACGGCCGTGCCATAAGACTAATTCGTTAAGCCAGGAGGGATGAAAAACCAAATAAAAACGCCCATGTAAAAAAGCGTCTGCCATTAAAACAAAATAGTTATAATAAGCACCTTTTCCTTGTCCGGAAAACGCATATACAATAAGTGTTATAAGAAAAAGAAATAAAATTTTTTTGTTGGTTTTCAAAAAACCAGAAATTTTTTTAAACATATTTTTGATTTGTTACTTCCAACTGCTAAACCAAAAATAAGAGTCATACCAACTACTGCAGCTTGGGGAAATTACCTCACAGCGCGGTATGTGAATAGCAGTCCATAAAGGCAAAAAATAGATAAATAAAACTATAAGCAGAAAAAAATAAATGCTTGCAATTATTTTTCCCGAAGGCTGCGTAATAAGTTTATTTAAAACGTAACCGGTGGCAATAGCCAAAAAAGGAACCGCCGGTAGATAGTGATAATAAAACATAATTCTCGGAGAGCTTACCCATGGAAGAAAAAAACCTAAATAAGAAAATAACACAATTCCCTGGTTTAATTTTCTTTCTTTAAAATATTCAATTGAAAGAAAAATAATACAGGCCAACCCGAACCACATAAAAAGAGGGTTTCCTAAATTATAAATATTTGCGATAGTTTTATTGGAATAATCAACATAAATCCATACGGGCCTCAAATCCAAAACCCATTGCAAAGGAACAGACTGATAAGGATGGTGTGCCTTAAGGTTTGTATGGTACCAATACATCTGCTCTTGAAGGCCAATAAATGTATTTACGTTAAAGGGTGAAGGGCTTTCTCCCGGCGGGGTATGGTGTCCGGTAAAAAATGGAAGATAAACCAAAAGATAAACAACCAAGGGTACTATTAAAAAATATAAAGGGGCAATTAATATTTTTTTTATGAACGCTTTTTGTTTTATTTTTTTATTCCTTAAAAGTAATAAATTTTCTGCAAGATAAATTAATCCCAAAATCCCTATTCCAAAAAGGCCGGTCCATTTAGACGCTACCGACAAACCCAAAGAAACAGCCATTAGAAAGTTGCGTTTTTCTAAGAAAAACAGGAAAGCAAGTAAAACAAAAAAGAGGAAATACATATCGTTCATTCCTATTCTTGACATAACCAGCAAAAGTCCGTCTGTGGCGGCGGCAAAAGAAGCAAATAAAGCAACAAGACGGCTTTTAAAAAGCTTATACGCTATCAGATAAATCAGGACTATCACCCCGAAACCAAAAAATGCGGAAAAGAACCTCCATGCAAAGCTATTATTTCCAAAAATTGAAATTGCCAAGACCATAAACTCTTTAGCCAAAGGAGGATGGGTCCATTCATAGGCAAAACCCTGAGGGGGAGTATTCCACCACTCCCAAGCAGCAGGATTTCCTTTAAACATTTGTCCTGCGGTAAAAGCGTGGTAAACTTCATCGAAAATATAGGTTTTGGGGATATCTAATCTTATAAACCTGGTTAAAAACGCGAATGCAAAAATAATAAATTCCGGAAAATATTTTTTATTTATAAATCTCATATCGGCAAAAAATAATTATACTACTTTTTAAGCTTTGCCTTTCTATAAATAGAAAAGTAATTAATAAGCATAATAATAAAAAGAAAAAGAAAAACAATAGAGAAAAAATTTGCGTAATTCAAAGATACTTTAAAGAGTATATTATCTCCCGCCAAATAATTGGAATAAACAAAATTATAATAATAGTAAGAATAAAATAAATTAACAAAATGCACAATAGAAATAATTATATAAGAAATAATAAGTATCCTCGACTTAAAAATAAAAGCGGAAATAACAAGCAGCGGAAAAATAGGAAAAAGATGGCGCTCGTGCATACGGGTTAAAAATAAAAAAAACGCAAAGGAAGAAAGCGCTGCTGCAAAATAATCAATTTCTAAAAAACTTTTCTTTATTTTTGCGTAGGGAAACAAAATTATGCAAAGTATAAATAAATATAAAATATATCCCCAAATATGATAAGACAATCCAAAAAAAACAGTTGAATCCGTTTTCCACCATCCTGTTAAAAGCTCCCAAAAATTATATGCATTTAAGGATGCATAGGGATAAACACTTAATGAATTAACCAAATGCCCAAAAACTCCAAATATTGGGTCTTTAATAAAAAAAGGCATTGTAACAGCCAAAAACACAGCAAAACCTAAAAATCCTGCAATAATTATTCTTTTAATAGAAAAATTTTTAAGCGCTCTTATTCCCATTATCGGAAAAGCGGCAACATTTAACGGTTTAACAAGAACGGATAAAACAGCTGCAACAGACCCTTTTTCAATACTCTTGGCTTCATTTAACTGATAAATTCCAAATAGGAAAAAGAAAGTAGGAATTGAGTCTGTTTGCCCCCATACGGAACTGTTAAATATAACTCCCGGATTTAGTAAATACAGAATAGCCGACAGAAAAGCCCATTTAGGGTTATGTCTTTTAACAATAAGAAAAATAACATAGGCGGTCAAAAAATCGAACCCGTTACTTATTAACCTCATATAGATATCGAAAGTCAATGTAAGAATAGCGGGGTTTCCGAATATCAGGACAAATATCTTTGTAAAAACAAAGAGAAGTAAATAAAAAAACGGAAGGTAGTCGGCAAGCATACCCGCGACATAAAAATTTGTGGGGCCTACGTTAACAATCCGTAAGGCCCAAGCCTGCCAGTCTCCCATATCTATCTTAAAACTTGGCAAAATAAATAAAGAAACTCTCAAAAGAATAATCAATAGCAAAAAAAATTTAAATAAAAAAGGCAGTGAAATGTATTTTCCGACAAGCTTATTCATCTAGTGACTTTTAGTTATTGTTTTGCGGCTACTTTACAATTTCCGGTTTTTATTTCACAGGCAATATAGTTTTGTATTTCTGTAAAATTCCCGTTTCCGGCCCTGGGAGTGAGCACCCATTCATAGTTATAGTCAGAAGAAGTAGGTGGATTTATCAAAAGACCGGGCCTTTGAGTTTGGTCATCCCCCGTGTCTATCACTGCACTTTGGATTTTCGCATTTTTCATTTTCTGGGCAAGTCTTATAAAATCGTCAAATTCTGTTTGCTGTATATCGGTATCTATACTCGATTTTAGTGTTTCATAAAGGTTGATTATTTTTGAAGGGTTTAATATTGTCTGGGCAGATAAAACTTTGTCTTTAAAAGCTTTTATCACTTTTTCCTGCCTTTTGCTTCTGGCAAAATCGCTCCCCTCAGTTCCAGTGCCATGTCTTGACCTTACAAATTCAAGTGCCGTTTCCCCATCCATGTGGGTCAAACCTTTATCAAAATGAAGATGTTTGTATCTGCATGGAAATACGGAAGGCAACTGGTCTTCGGGTGTATTAGCCAAAGACTGCAATTCTTCCTGGCTATGTCCGCACGGATCGGCTTCCTTACCGTCTATCGGGTATTGATAATCATCAAAAGTATTATCAACATTTATATCCAGTCCCCCTACTATATCTACCGCCTTAACAAACCCGGAAAAGTCTATCCTTACCCCGTAATCTATTTCCTGACCCGTAATCTTAGCGACCGCTGCTTCTGCCAAAACAAGACCGCTGCCTTTATTTTTTGCTTCTCCGATTGCATAAGCGGCATTTATTTTTTGGTTAATATCCGGAAACCAAAGATCTCTTGGAATTGAGATTAAAGTGACTTTATCATTTTTTTGGTCTATGTTTGCAATCATTATCGTATCGGTTAAATTCGGCCCGTCGTGATTCCCCCCGCCTATACCCAAAAGAAGGACATTTATCTGGCTTTTTGTGTTCTGTTTTAATTGGATACCCCTGTTAAAAGCTAGTTGAAATAAAAAAGAAAATGTATTGAGGTTACTTGCAATAAGTTTACCAACAACGGCTAATAGGATTATGCCAATTATAATCGGGATTATTTTTTTACGCATTTTCTACTATTTTTAAAAACTCCAAAGGGTCAAGGCTTGCTCCTCCTACCAAAACTCCGCTTAAGTTATCTGTTGAGGTAAAATTTTTAACATTTAATGAATCAACGCTTCCTCCGTAAAGAACCTTCAAATTATTTTTCTTGCTTCTTATTGACCGTGCAACAACTTCTGCATTTTCGGGCGTATCGGGAGTTCCGCTTCCTATTGCAAAAGCCGGCTCGTATGCAACTATCGAGACTTCCTCAGGCATAAAAGTATTTTCATTCTGCACGCAAAAAATAGGTATTACGCCTTTACTCCAAGCAGACTGAACTTTATTTTTTAGCATATCGTCGTCTTCTTTAAAATATTGCCTTCTTTCCGAATGCCCTATGATTACGTAATTACAATAATCCACTAACTGTTTTGCGTTTACTTCTCCCGTATATGCTCCTTCTCCAAAAGGTGAAACATCCTGTGCCCCAAGCTTAACGGGAAGGTTGTTTTCTTTAATATAAGAAGAAAATGTGAAAAGCAGCTGAAAAGGAGGACAAATAATTATTTCTTTTTGCGTTAAATTTTGTTTCGAATCCCTTATTATTTTAAAGTTTTCCAACCATTCATTAGCCTCACTTTGAGTTTTATAAGACTTCAGATTTGCAACTAGAAAAAGCTTATCCATGTGGTATCATTATACGGTATGAAAGAAGACTTTCTCAAGGACTTAAACCCCGATCAGCAAAAAGCGGTTTTAAATTCCGATGGCCCCATGATTATTCTTGCAGGAGCAGGCTCAGGAAAAACCAGAGTCTTAACTTATAAAGTTATCTACTTAATAACAAAAAACTCTGTTGAACCGGATAACATTTTAATGGTTACATTTACAAATAAGGCGGCAAATGAAATGAAAGAAAGAATCCAAAATTTTATTAATAAATTAGACCTTTCTTTAAGTTCCAAACCGACAATCTCCACATTCCATTCCCTCTGTGCAAAGATACTGCGGATAGAAGGAAATAATATTGATTTGGGGAGAAGTTTTGTCATATATGACGAAGGGGACCAAAAAGATGCGATAAAAGAGGCATTTTCAAAGCTCGGTCTATCGGTTAAAGAATATAAACCATCGTCTGTACTTGCTACAATATCCCAGGCAAAGAATGAACTAATAGGCCCTTCGGAATATCCGCAGTTTGCAAGAGGACATTTCCAGGAAGTTGTAGCCAGTGTTTACGGAGTCTATCAAAATATTTTAAGAGAAAATGATGCCTTGGATTTCGACGATTTAATTTTGAGAACCGTTTCGGTTTTTGAACATAACCCGGAAATTCTTGAAAAATACCAAAGCAAATTTCAATATATTATGGTAGATGAATACCAGGATACAAATCATGCCCAATATAAACTTACTAGATTATTAGCTGCAAAAGCTAAAAATATCTGCGTTGTCGGAGATTTTTCCCAAAGCATTTACAGTTTCCGGGGAGCGGATTTTCAAAATTTAGCAAAATTTGAAGAGGATTTTAAAGGGACAAAAACCTTTGCCCTGTCCCAAAATTACAGGTCAACGCAAAAAATACTGGATGCTGCCTCTTCCATTATTTCCAAGAATACCGGTCACCCTGTTTTAACACTTTGGACCGATAATCCTACCGGGGAGGATATTTCCCTCTTTGAAGCAATAAACGAACAAAAAGAAGCAGAATTTATAGTCCAGCAAATTTCCGCATTAAGGTACCAAAATCCGGACTTAAATTACAATGATTTTGCAGTTTTATATAGAACAAATGCTCAATCTAGAAATGTCGAAGAAGTATTTTTACATCAAGGTGTACCTTATATACTTATAGGGGGAACAAGATTTTATGAAAGAAAAGAAATTAAAGATTTGCTGGCAATGGTAAAAGTCATGGCAAATCCAAAAGATAAAATATCTTTAAAAAGGATTGAAAAATTAGGAAAAGGCCGGTTTAATAAATTCCTGGAGGCTCAAAAATTATTTACCGAAGATTCAATCCAGAATGGGAAAACCATTGAAATTTTGGATAAAATAGTAAAGGAAAGCGATTATCTTAGCCTTTATGACGAGAAAGACGAAGAAGATTTGCAAAGGCTTGAAAATATTAAGGAGCTGCGTTCTGTTGCAATAGAATTTCCCGAAATTGACAGATTTTTGGAAAATGTTGCATTGGTTGAACAGGAATATATGCCCGACCACCCGCAAAACTCAAAGGAAAAAAATAATGCGGTAAATTTAATGACACTGCACGCGGCAAAAGGATTGGAGTTTCCTGTTGTTTTTATGATAGGAATGGAAGAGGGACTTTTTCCCCACTCAAGAAGTTTAATGGATAAAAACGAACTGGAGGAAGAAAGAAGACTATGCTACGTAGGAATGACAAGGGCAAGAAGAAAACTTTTTTTGACGTATGCCAGAAAAAGACTGTTTTTCGGACAAAAAACAACAAATATTGTTTCCCGTTTTATTCTTGAACTTCCGCAAAATATTATTTCAAATAATTTACATTTTTTGGATAATAGTAGTGATGTTCCGGATTTTCTATGAAAAATAAACTCTTTTATAAAACAAACCATCCGCTTCAAAGCGAAGAATGGGCAGTATTTAGGGAAAAAACCGGCATTAAAATAATTAGAGAAAATGGGCTTTATATAACCATTCATCCAATTCCCCATACAAAATTTAATATCGGTTACCTTCCGAAAGGGCCGATGCCTACAAAACAGGTTCTTTTAGAACTTAAAAACATAGGGAAACAAGAAAATTGTATTTTTATACAAATTGAGCCAAACATAGAAAGAACAGAAGATTTAAATATAAAAATAAAAAATTTAGACCTTGTTCCTTCGGCCCATCCTCTTTTTACCAAATACACATTTATTCTTGATTTAACAAAAACAGAAGAAGAATTATTAAAAGAAATGAACCAAAAAACGCGTTACAACATAAAAGTTGCGCAAAAACACGGAGTAACGGTTGAAGAGGATGATTCGGATAAAGCTTTTGAAAAATATTTGGAGTTAACCTGGGAAACCACCAGAAGACAGGGCTTTTACGCGCATACAAAGAACTATCATAGGCTTATGTGGGAAACCCTGCGTCCAAAATCTGAAATCGTAAATCAGAAACCGGAAACATTGACAGCACATTTGTTCACTGCCAAATATAAAGGGAAAATTTTGGTTACTTGGATTCTTTTCGTTTATAACGATACTCTTTATTATCCGTACGGTGCATCAAGCAGCGAAAACCGGGAAACAATGGCATCAAATTTAATGATGTGGGAGGTTATAAAATTCGGCAAAAAACTCGGTCTTAAAAAATTTGATATGTGGGGTTCGATGGGGCCGGATCCCGACATTAAAGACCCCTGGTACGGGTTTCACAGATTTAAACAAGGTTACGGGGGAAAATTAACGGAATTTTTAGGAAGTTACGATTTGGTTATAAATAAAAAAATGTATTTTTTATACAAACTTGCTAATAAATTCAGGTGGATTATTCTAAAAGCTAAATAACATAAACCCTTATATTCTCTTCCTTATCATGCCTATACAAAGGAAGGTTAATCTCGTAGCGGTAACTTATTATTTTTGAACCTTTTTTTAACTTTTTAAATTTTGGAAGAAGTTTGTTTAAAGTTTTTGGGACCAAATAAACAAATACAACATCCGCTTTTGAAAAATCCTCGTTAAAAAGGTTTCCTCTTTTAATTTTTACCTGTGAAGACAGACCGTTTATTTTTAAAAGCAGCTTCGAATATAAATATCTTATCGGGTCAATTTCGACCCCAAAACCTACCGCTTTGAATTCTTTAGCCGCAACAAACAATGCTGTCCCTTCCCCACAGCCCAAGTCGTAAACGACATCCCCTTTTTTTATACCCGCTATTTTGCACATTTTTCTTGCTGTTTTTTTTGACGTTCTCCACCATGGAGCCCAGGGACTGTCGGGAGGCCAAACCATAGAAAGAAGAATAAGTAAAAAAATAACGCCGCCAAAAGAGAAAAGATAAAAAATCATTTATATATAACCTTACCTAAGATATCACTTTTTTTTACTTTTCCAAAACTTCTGCTGTCCAAACTGTCATTTCTATTATCTCCTTCCAGGTAAAACTCTTCATTTTGAATCCTTGCTATCCGCTTAATAAGTACCTTACCTTTATAATTAAAGGCAATTATATCTCTTTCTTTTGGAGAAAAAAAACAATAAGGGATTGAAGAAACCAAAACAAAATCTCCGTATTTTACCGCAGGTTCCATGCTATGCCCGAAGATCTTAAATTTTCTTAAAAGAAGCATTATTTATGAAGAACTATTTCTCCGCCCGTTGGATAAACTGTTTTTACTCTTACCGGCTCAACGCCTTTGGTTTTAAAAAATATTTCTGCAATTTCCTGTACTCCGGAAAGCGCTGATTGAGCCGCCTCCATATCGATTCCCTGCCTGGCTTTTGCACTTGATTTTAGTGTCTTTACAAAAAGTTCATGAAGATTTGCGTATTCTTTGTAGTGCTCTTCTTTAAAATAATCATTTCTTAGAGTGTCCAATTCTTCTTCCAAAAGGTTTGAATGGTCTTCTTTAACGTGAGTTAATCTTGCAACATCATGCTCTGATTTTGTCTCATCTTCCCGCTTTAAATCCGTGAGAAGCTGTGTCATTCTAATAACCGTATGAGCTGCCCTCTGGGCAACATACGGATCGTAAATTCCGCAGGGAATGTCGCAGTGGGCAAATGCGGTTCCTGTAGGCAGTAATTTTGCTATACTTTTGAACATAACTTTATCTTAACCTTAAAAAGTGATAGGTATATAAGAATTATATAATAAATTCGTTAAAGTTACCTTATCTTTTTTGCCCAATCTACAAGAGCTTCAAGATACGGTATAATTTTATCCCTTGTTTCCCCGTCTGTTAAGTTCCCTTCTTTATCAAATTTGTCGGTAGCATTTGGAATCATAAATTCCGGTTTATTAATCGGGTGTATATTCAAAAATACAAACATTTGTCTTAAATGGTATTGAGCTTTTGAACCTGCAGTAGTTCCTATAGACTCGCTCATAATTCCGGCAGCCTTTCCTTCAAATGAGTTATCTCCGTATGGTCTTGACGCCCAATCTATAGCATTTTTTATAAAACCCGGAACAGAATAGTTGTATTCAGGAAGAGAAAAAAGAATCCCATCAGCCTCCTTAATTTTATTTTTAAATTTCTTTACGTTTTCTGGAACTTCCAAATCCGGATTATAAGAAGGAAAATCGTAATCTTCCCAAATTTCCAAATCTATGTGCTCGGGAGCAAGCTTTTTAGCTTCCAAAAGAAGACCTTTGCTAAAAGAACCTTTTCTTAAACTTCCACCAATTCCTAAAATCTTGATTTTATCCATACTTGACAAAGTATAGTGTAGGTGCTAGACTTTGTCAAGTAGTTACAAAAAGTATAGTATGGATACCGACCTATTGGAAGTTTCAAAAGTTGCAAAAATAATCGGGAGCAAGTGGACCATCCTCATACTCAACTCCCTTTTAAACGGGACGAAAAGGTTTGGCGAGTTGGAAAGAAGTGTTGGAGATATAAACCCAAAGACTCTTTCCAAAAGGCTTCAGGAATTGGAAAAAGAAGGATATATCAAAAAGAAAATATATGCCCAGGTTCCTCCAAAAGTAGAATATTCCCTAACCCCGAAAGGCCATGTTTTTAAACAGGTCATCAGGTCTGTTCGAACCTGCGGAGAACAAATATAAATTTTCCATCAATTATCTTCTATTTAATTCTGCCGTTTATTTGAAAAATTTTATTTATGTGTTAATCTAAGGTTATGGCACAATCTTCCATAGAAACGATAAAAAAAGAGTTCCCCGTTAAGAATGTGAATGCAATCCACCGAGAAAGATTGTCTAAGATGGACAAGCTCGCGCTCTTTGTAACAGAAAAAATAGGAACAATGGGATTTTTCTTCATTATTTTTGCATGGACGCTAATTTGGCTCTCCTGGAATGTTCTTGCGCCAATAAATTTAAGGTTTGACCCTTATCCGGCTTTTGTTTTGTGGCTTTTTATATCAAATTTAATACAAATTCATTTAATGCCCCTTATTATGGTTGGCCAAAACATACAGGGAAAACATGCGGAGCTTCGGTCCGAACACGATTTTGAAACCGATAAAAAAGCGGAAAAAGAAATAGAAGCAATACTAACCCATTTAGAGGACCAGCAAAAAATAATGATTGATATACTTAAAAGAATGGAAAAACTCGAATTAAGAAAATAATCAGCGGCTTTGCTCTTTAAATCTTCTTAAGACGTTGTCTCTCGGAAGGCTCCTGTCCAAAAGACTTACAAACCTTCTTTCTTCTATCGGATTTCCTTTTCCGTCTTCTCTTTGCACAATAACTTCTATAAAAGGTCCGTATTCTGTTGTACCTATTTTTTTAATTATTTCCTCTTTTCTCTTCCCCGGTCCAATAGATCTGTCGGAAACCCTCAAATCATCTTCAAACTGAAGCATTTCCCTTCGGAAATCTTCGGCTTGTGAAGGATTATGCGGTAATACCGGATTTCCGTTCCCGTCGTATAAAGATCTGTACAGAACTGTTCCTCGTCTAAACCTAAGCGTTCTCGGTTTTTTTCTCTCCGCAGCAGGAGAAGCTTCGGATCTTGCAGGAAGCTCTGCAGGCCTTTCCTGGCTGTCCGAATCAAATAAACCAGGCGGCCTTCTTGCTCCGGGGTCTACCCTCGGATCTCCATAATGAGGATGGCTTAATATTCTGTCTTTTTCATTTCCCATAGATTGATTATACATAATTAAGTCAAGTAAGTAATTGAAATAAAGGTGATATTCGGATACGATAAGATTATGCTGCCCGTTGATGCATTATCCGTCGGAAACGCAACAATTGACGTATTTCTGACAATAGATGAAAAAAATCCCCATGTAAAACTTGACAAAGAAACAAATGAGCTGCGTTTTGGCCATGGAGAAAAAATAGAAGTTAAAAAATATGATTTATCAATAGGAGGAAACGCCGCCAATGTAGCGGTGGGTATTTCAAGGCTTGGTTTTAAAAGCGGACTTGTAGCAGAAATAGGGAAAGACGAGTTTTCCCAAAAAATAATAAACTCTCTTGCAAAAGAAGATATAGATCTGGAATTGGTCAGACAGATAGAAAGTGAGGCTTCTTCTTTATCGGTTGGAATAAATTTTAAAAGTGACAGAACTCTTTTTGTAGAACACGTTAAAAGAGAACATGGTTTTGAATTTGAAGGTAAAAAAACAAAGATTCTTTTCCTTACAAGCCTGGGATCTGTTTGGGAAAAAGCCTATGAAAAAACTCTTAACTTCATTTTGGATAACAATATTGAATTATTTTTTAACCCTGGAACTCTGCAGATAGAAGACAGGGGAAATCTTATCTGGAAAATCATTTCCCATACAAAAATCCTTTTCGTAAATAAAGAAGAGGCCGAAGAACTTCTTTATGGAAAAGAAATAAAATTGCCTTCGGATTCGCAAAATTACGTCAAAAAAATGCTCTACGGATTAAAGAGCCTTGGTGCGAAAATTATAATAATAACAGACGGACAAAACGGGTCTTACTTAATGAATGAAAAGCACGAAACTTATTTTTTAGAGGCTTTTAAATGTGAAATTGTAGAAAAAACAGGTGCGGGAGACGCATACACTTCGGGGTTTATAGCGGCCGCTCTTAAAAATGAGCCTTTGGTTGAGGCAATGCGTTGGGGGGCTTTTAACTCTTCCGCCGTTATTGGCAAAATCGGAGCACAACAAGGCCTTTTGACAAAAGATGAAATGATGGAAAAGATTAGATCTAACGAGGAATTCAAAGTCCGGGAAGTTTAACTTACTTCCAGCATTGTTCTTATTAAGGGCTGGCCTACTATCGGAAATTTAGCCATAAATCCTATTCCTTCGGATTCTTTATAAGGCAGTCTTAAAGACGTTGATATTGCAGCGGTCTGCGCATAATCGTTGCCGTTGGGAATTGGCAATATCTGAGTAATTCCATCTGCTCCCTTTAACATTTGGACCGGAGGCAGTTTTTGAACAAGTTCTGACGTTTGTCTCCTGAAAACCTCCGCTTCAGGTGGATATTCCCTTCCGTCAAACCGTGCTTTTATTGACTTAAAACAAATTTCAATTTCCCGTAATGCCTCCATACTATAACCCCGTCCTGTATCCAGAACATGTTTTACCATTGAATAGGTTCGTGGGTACATAATCTCCATCGACCTTGCTGTCTTTGCGCCGATAGATGCCAAAACTCTGACTATTTCCTCCGGAGTCATTCCGCTTCCTACAAAATAGCCTTCCCACCCTGTATGCGGTATTGTTAAACCCGTATTTTCGTCCACAATAAAAGACCCTGTTATTAAATTGGCTCTGTTATATCTAACTGCTTCCCACCTTTCATAAGGATCACTGTAAGTTTGAGAAGCATGACCTATTAGGTTTTGTGCTTGTTTTTCATCGCCTTTTGTTACTGAAGATAATAGATGGGCAATCGGAAGTGTTTCTGTTACCGTGCGGTATAGAGGATTTTGAACCACCTCTACTCTTTGATATTCGGGACCGAGCATAATTTTATTATAACACTAAATATTAAAGTGTCAATAACTATAGGGCTTAAATTACGGGAAGATATGGGAAATTAAATAAAATTGTGAACCAAGGAATTGACAACAGATAAAATGATGCCGAAAATTAGAGCCCAAAGAAAACCATCTACAACAAACCCCGGAACAAGATAGCTTGCAAGAAGAATAAGCAGAGCATTAATTACAAATGTAAAAAGGCCTAGTGTAATTAAATTTATAGGCAGGGTTAGTATAACCAATACAGGTTTTATAAACGCATTAATAATACCGAGTACCAAAGCCGCAATCAGGGCAGTAGTAAAATTTGCAATATGCACTCCGGGAAGAAAGTAAGAAATCCCGAAGATTACAATTGCGTTTATAACCCAATTTATAAGTATTCCCATTATTTAATAATTATACATCTATTTCTATCTATTAACATTAAAATTTATTCAACCGTTTTATAACCTTGAGTTTCTAAGATACTGAATTCTATACCGTCTGTTAAAACCTTAAAGTAACCTAAATTTTCAAACGGATTAGGATCTCCAAATAAATTCGAATAATGAGCCATCTTTATACTTATAAGAAAATAAAGCATTAACCCCCCATGTGTCAGCGCAAGTATTGTTTTGCCGCTATTTTCTTTTGCCGTTAAACTACAGAATTTTTTGAACCTTTCCACAACATCCTGGGCACTTTCCATTTCCGGTGTAAATTTATATCTTAGTTTTTCCCCGTCGCTTAAAGCGGTAAATTTGGAAGTATTTCCTATTTTTTCCTCTGCCTGCGGTATGGTTAAATTTTCAAATGACGCTATGTCTCTTTCCCTTAACAGTTTTTCTTTTATAACTTTTTTATTTTGTTTTTCCGCGATAATTCCGGCTGTTTCAAAAGCTCTTTTTAAATCGGAAGAATAAATTAAATCTATTTTTTTCTTTTTAAATAAATCTCCTGCTTTTTCTGCCTGAGCTTCTCCAACTTTTGTTAAAGGAACATCTAATTGTCCGAGTAAAACATTATCTTTATTTCCTTTTGCCTGTCCGTGTCTTACAACATAAATAACGCATTGATTACTATTCATTAATTAAGGACTACTATAAATAAATTTAACAAAAATGCAAAACTAACCCATAAAATATATGGAGTTAAAATAATTCCCGCAGGTTTTGAAACTTTATAAAAGTTAAACATTGTAAATAAAATACTTATCCAAAGAAGAATAATTTCGAATAATGCAATTTTTGGGGAATGCAAACCAAAAAAGATTAAGGTCCACAAAAAATTTAAAATAAGTTGAGCTGAAAAATATAATAATGGAATCCTATTCTTTCCGCCCTTTACCAAAATATAGTATAATGAAACCCCCATTAAAAGATATAAAATCGTCCAAACCGGACCGAATATCCAATTTGGAGGATTAAAAAAAGGTTTATTAAGAAACATATACCAAGACGAAATTGAATTGAACGTAAAAATAGAACCGGATATTCCGACAACCTCACATATAAAAACTGAGGTAATTAATTTATAAAATTTATTCACTAAGTTTAGTTTAAAGGAATAATATATTTTATTCAATAATAATACAACGATATGACAAATAATCTAAAAATAATTTATAACGCTTTTGACGGCAAACTTGTCGGAAATTACCATATGAAAAAAAACGTGTGTGAAATCTTAATAAAAATGCCCGAAGAGGTCATTAATTATACAACAAAAAATTGCTGGTTTTTTGCTTCTATGGAGGACGCATGGGCTTTTACCTTTAGAGGAAACGACCTTTTGGACCAACATCTTATTTTTTTAAGCGACGAGCTTTTGCAGCAGGACCAAAACCAGATACAATATACAATAGCCCATGAAATTGGACACGTGATTCTCGGACACAGAAATTCAATTTTAAAAAAACAAAGTAAAATAGAGATTAAAAGACAGGAAAAACAGGCGGACGAGTTTGCGGAAAAATTTTTATGAATACAGAAATAATAACATTGGCCGGAGGATGTTTTTGGTGCACGGAAGCAATCTTTAAAAGACTAAAGGGCATATTATCCGTAACCCCGGGTTATGCGGGAGGAACTATAAAAAATCCAAGCTATGAACGGGTTTCTGCAGGAAAAACAGGACACACGGAAAGCATACAGATAGAATTCGACCCTAAAATAATAACTTTAGAAAAAATTCTTGAAGTTTTTTGGCATACACATAACCCTACAACTTTAAACCAACAGGGAGCCGATATTGGCCCTCAATACCGCTCTGTAATTTTTTACGCTAATGAAAAACAAAAAGAAATAGCTCTAAAATCAAAAAATCTCTTGGAAAAAGAAAGAGTTTACAAAGACAAAATCGTCACGGAAATTACTCCTTTTATAAATTTTTATAAAGCCGGAGCCTATCACGAAGATTATTACGATAAAAACAGAGATTATCCTTATTGCACATATATTATCACCCCTAAAATTCAAAAATTGATGCTAAATTTTGGAAAAGAAATAAAAGAGGAATACAAAAGTTAAATTATATTTCGATTTTTGAAAAC
>JAKALN010000009.1 GCA_021824155.1 bacterium
GTTTTACAAAGCTACAATTAGGAAGGATTTTGATACTTCTGTCTTTATAGAACAAATTCTTGAAAGAAAATTAAAGAGTAAACGCCTTCTCCAACGTTTTACTTAGGTATATGTTTTTGCTATCATTACGTTATGAATGACAACTTAATGGATAAAATTGTATCCCTTTGTAAAAGAAGGGGTTTTATTTATCCGGGCAGCGAAATATACGGCGGACTTACCGGGACATGGGATTACGGGCCTTTGGGTGCACTTCTAAAAAGAAATATAAAAGAAGAATGGTGGAAATATACAGTACAGCTTAGAAGCGACGTTGTCGGGGTAGATGCGGCAATAATGATGAATCCGACAGTATGGGAAAAATCAGGCCACTTGGCGGCTTTTACAGACCCTTTGGTTGAATGTAAAAAATGCCACCAAAGATTTAGAGCAGATAAACAGGATGAAATCAAGGAACACGAAAAAGGCCATAAAGAAAAAATTGAATGGACAACACCTCAAAAGTTTAATTTATTAGTTAAAGCTTATCTTGGAATTATAGAAGATGAACAGTCGGAAATATTTCTTAGGGGTGAAATCACCCAGGGTGCATTTGTAAATTTTGAAAATGTCGTTTCCTCGACAAGGGTAAAGATTCCTTTTGGAATCGCACAGATAGGAAAAGCTTTCAGAAATGAAATAACTCCGGGAAATTTTACGTTTAGAAGCAGGGAATTCGAACAGATGGAACTTGAATATTTTATAAAACCGGAAGAAGGAGAAGGAAATAAATGGTTTGAATATTGGAAAGAGCAAAGAATGAGCTGGTATGCCTCTTTGGGGATTAAAAAAGAAAAACTAAGGTTTAGAAAGCACAGGGATGACGAAAGAGCTCATTATGCAAGAATGGCAGAAGATATTGAATACGAAGCTCCTTTTGGCTGGTCCGAGTTTGAAGGCATCCATAATAGAGGAGACTGGGATTTATCCAGGCATAATTTGTCTTACATAGACGATGAAGGTAAAAAATTTACTCCCTGGGTTATAGAAACATCCGGAGGCATTGACAGAGCTCTTTTATTTTTTCTTATTGATGCGTACCAAGAAGAAGAAAAAAGAGTTGTTTTAAAGCTCCATCCAAAACTTGCCCCTTACAAAGTTGCTGTTTTTCCTCTTTTGGCAAATAAGGAAAATCTTGTAAAAGAGGCCAAGGCTATATACGAGGGTTTGAAAAAAGATATGATGATAGCATGGGACGATAGAGGAAATATAGGAAAAAGATACTTTTCCCAGGACGAAATAGGAACTCCATTTTGTATAACCGTTGATTTTCAGAGTTTGGAGGACAAAACCGTTACCGTAAGAGACAGAGATACTGCAAAACAGGAAAGAGTGGAAATTAGAAAACTACGGGAGTATTTTGAAGAAAAATTAAAATAAGTCTTGACAAATTACGCTCGTTTTATATATGCTAGCCTAAGTTATGGAAAAATACCTCAAGAATAAGACTCTCTTGATAGCCGCAGCAGTTGTAGTAGTATTAGTAGTTCTAGCGGGGGTATTTTTTGTTATTTCTTCTAAGAATTTATCAAATCAGCAGGCAAACGCCACCCCCCTGCCTACGGATACTCCTATTCCGTCAATTGCGCCTTCAGATTTAGGTATTACTTTAACTTGGGGTCAGGGAAACAAAACTGCCATATTAAATATTTCCGACACCCAGGATATAAATTCCTTAAGCTACGAACTTTCTTATATGGCAACTGTTAACGGAGCCCAGGTGGCAAGAGGAGCAATAGGAGATATTACAATTAAGCAAAAAGGAAGCCCAATCAGGCAGGAAATGGTCCTTGGAACCTGCTCCGACGTATGCCATTATGACAGCGGAATTACCGATGTTAAATTAACCCTTAAGATAACAAAAACAGACGGGAAAACTTATCAGTCCCAATTAACTCTCGATACCCAGACACCTCAGTAATTACCTCCAAGTAAAAATCCATATTTAGTGACTTTTTTGTATTAAAAACACTATTTTGTTGTTTTACCCCTTGACACCTTTATAAAAGTGATTCAAAATGGTATAAAGTGGTCCAAAGTGGGAAATGGTGGGCCAGAAAGGCAGGGTATGTTGATAGGACAATATGAAGGAAAAGTCGGAGCCAAGGCTAGATTAGCTTTTCCAAAGAAATTCAGAGAAATTCTTGGGGACAGACTGATTATAACTTTAGGATATGAGAACTCGCTTATCATCGTATCGGAAAAAGGATGGAAAGCTTTACTTGAGGGAACAGAAGGAAAACCTTTTATTCAGTCTGAGACAAGAGAAACGCAAAGATTTTTACTTGGAAGCGCCAGCAACATTGAGCTCGACAGTAAAGGAAGGTTTATTATCCCTTCTTACTTACGAAACTTTGGAAAGATTAAAGAAGATGTCGTCTTCTTAGGTCTTTCAAGATATGTTGAGCTTTGGGACAAACAGCTTTGGGAAGAATATAGAGTAAACCTTGAAAAGAATATAGACAGAATTTCCCAGGCGTTAGTTGAAGAGGAAAAAGGAAAATAGGCTTATGAATAAATTTCATACGCCGGTACTTTTAAAAGAAGTTATTGGTTTTTTACAAGTTAAAAAAGGTAAAAAATACATTGATGCGACTTTAGGCGGAGCAGGACACACGGAAGAAGTCCTAAGGTTAGGCGGAATAGTTTTGGGAATTGACGTTGACGAGGATGCTTTGGAATTTGTTAAAAAAAATTTCAAATTTCAAATTTCAAATTCCGAATTATTGCCTGTAAAAGGAAATTTTAGGGATTTGAATAAAATTGCACGTTTAAATAATTTTGATAAGGTTTCGGGAATTCTATTTGATTTAGGTGTTTCATCATTTCAGATAGACAGTGGGCAGCGGGGATTCAGTTTTTCAAAGGGAGGTCCCCTGGATATGAGAATGGACAAAGATCTGTCTGTTACGGCCCGCGACCTTATAAATAGCTTACCGAAAGGAGAATTATATGAAATATTTTATAAATTGGGTGAAGAACATAATGCTCGCGCCATTTCTAACAGTATTGTCAGCGCCCGTAGAATAAGCCCTATCGAAACGACAGGTGACCTGTCCGGGATTATTCAACAGGCTTACGGAATAAAAGGCGAGGTAACGGATTTTACAAGAGCAAAGTTAAACAAAAGAGTTTTTCAGGCATTAAGAATAGCAGTAAATGACGAGCTTGAAGCCGTTTCCGAAGCTCTTCCAAAATGCCTGGAGATTTTAGAAGCGGGGGGAAGAATAGCTGTTATAAGTTTTCATTCTCTGGAAGACAGGATAGTAAAACAAAATTTTATAAAATTTCAAAAAGACGGTATGGGAGAAATAATAACTAAAAAACCGGTTACAGCCGATACAGAAGAACAAAGGATTAATACGCGAAGCAGAAGTGCAAAATTAAGAGTGTTTGAAAAAAAATAATATGAAAAAACCTGCCCTAACAATATTATTTTTAATATTTGTAATACTTGTACTTTCGGTAGTTAAAACATTTGTTTCCAACCGAATTTCTACTTCCGGAATGGTGCTTGGTGCAATAGAAGACAAAATAAGCTATTATAAAACGGAAAACGCACTTTTAAGCGAAAAGCTTTATTCTATGTCTTCTCTTACGAATATATCAAACCAAGCGGAAAAATTAGGGTTTGTAGAAGAAAAAACAAATTTTGTGTTAACTAATCCTTTGCCTATTGCTCTTAAACAATGACATGGAGATATCGCTTTACCTTTATTGCAATAGTTTTTTTGTTTGCCGTCGTAATAGTTAGGCTTTTTTATTGGCAGGTAGTAAAAGCGCAGGAACTTTCACAGCTGGGACAGCTTCAGTACGGAACTGCGGTTACTCTTTTTCCCCAAAGAGGTGAAATAAAGACTTCGGACGGTTTTCCGATTGCCACCGACAGAATTTCTTATCTTGTTTTCGCAAACCCCAAAGAGATAAAAAATAAAGGGGAAGCAGCTGTTTTATTATCGTCTGCTTTGGGTGTAGATAAGGCTTCTATAAGTGCACAGCTGGCATTAGATAAATTTTGGGTGCCTTTGGCAACGGGAGTTGAAAGTAAAACAAAGGATGAAATAAATAATTTTGACCTTCCCGGTATAGGATTTGAGCAGCAATATACACGTTTTTATCCGGAAGCATCAATGGCGGCACAGCTTTTGGGGTTTGTAGGAAAAGATGAATTCGGAAATGATAAGGGTTATTTTGGGCTTGAGGGGTACTACAACCGTCTTTTACAGGGGAAAGTGGGAACTGCCGTACAGATTCATGACGCATTCGGAAAACCGATTTTAGCCAGCATAAGTCAGCAGTCTGCGCAAATCGACGGAAGCAGTTTAATCCTTAGTATAAACAGGCCTATACAGTTTTTAGTTGAAAGAGTGCTTAAAGAAAATGTGGAAAAATATGGAGCAACAAGCGGAATGATAGGGATAATGGACCCCAAAACAGGAGAGATACTTGCGATGGCTTCTTATCCTTCATTTGACCCCAGAGACTACCAGGATTACTCGGAAACACTTTATAAAAACCCGTTTATTACGGATACTTACGAACCGGGTTCCACATTTAAACCTTTAGTTATGTCCGCGGCAATGGACGCTAATTTGGTTACACCTACTACAAAATGTACCATATGTTCCGGTCCGGTTCCCGTAGGCGGGTATTTAATTCATACCTGGGACGATAAATATTTTAAAGATACTACTATGACGGAAGTAATTCAGCATTCGGATAATACGGGTATGGTTTTTGTTGCTCAAAAACTGGGATTGGACAGAATGATTAGCTATCTAAATAAATTTGGTATAGGGGATTTAACAGGAATTGATTTACAGGGCGAAGTAGCTCCGGGATTAAAGCCTAAAGACCAGTGGTATGCGGTAGATCTGGCAACAACGGGATTTGGCCAGGGTATATCCGTGACCCCCATAGAACTTCTTGATGCTATTGCCGCTATAGCAAACAACGGACAGAGAATGGAACCGCACATAGTTACGGCAGTCGAAGATTCAAACGGAAACTTGGTAAAAATTCCGCCGAAAATAGTTGATTCCCCTATAAGTCCGGAAACTGCTAAAGTAATGACGGAAATAATGGTAAACGCGGTTGATAAGGGTGAGGCTTCCTGGACAAAGCTTGACGGATATAGAATTGCGGGTAAAACAGGGACAGCTTCGATTCCTGTAAACGGCCATTACGACCCGACTAAAACAATTGCTTCTTTTGTAGGTTTTGCGCCGGCCGATAACCCAAAATTTGCCATGATTGTCGTTCTTAACAAACCAACCGCTTCAATATACGGAGCAGAAACGGCGGCCCCGATATTTTTTGAAATAGCAAAAGATATTCTTTCCTATTACGGAATTCCTCCAAGCGGACAATAAGGAGAAAATGAGCTATAATAACCTTAGTGGAAACAATTAAAAAACTTGTCCTTTTTTATCTTCGGATTTTGTCTAAAGGTCAAATTGGAAAAATAAACCCGTTAATAATCGGAGTTGGAGGATCAAGCGGAAAAAGCTCAACCTCCTATTTGCTAAGCATTATTTTGGGCGTTAAATATAAAATAAAACAAAGCAGCGGAAAAAACAGCGAGACCGGAATTCCCCTGAGCATCCTTTCTATTTCCCCCAAAAACTATTCTTTTGTCGATTGGTTAAGAATTATCATTTTAGCTTTTTTAAAGATTTTGTTTGATTGGGAAAAATACGATATTTATATTGCCGAAATGGGTATAGACGGGCCCAGAGAACCAAAAAATATGAGTTATCTTTTAAAAATAATCAAGCCCAAAATAGGGGTTTTAACAAATATATCCCTAGAGCATAGCCAATACTTTGATCCTTTGGTAAAGGAAAACGTTTTAGATAAAAGAGAAGAAGAGTTATTATCGTTAACAGCAGAACAGGAAAGTAAAATCCTAACCTCCCTTCCGGAAAACGGTACGGCGGTTTTCAACCTTGATGATTTAGAAACAATTAAATATCTAAGCCGGATTGGCGCAAAGACAGTTTCGGTTTCTCTAAAAGATAAGAGTTCGGATTTTTTTGCAAAAAAAATAGAAGCAGGAATTAACAGTTTCAAATTTACTTTCTCCCATAACGGAAAAGACTACGGAATAAAAATTAACCAGCCTCTTCCGGACCATTATGCTTATTCAATTCTTTTTGCAATTTCCGCATCTTTGGAGGCAGGGGTCAGTGAAGAAGAGGCAATAAAAGCTCTTGAGACTAATTTTTCGCTTCCTGCCGGAAGATTAAGTGTTTTTGAAGGAATAAAAGGCTCTTTGATAATTGATTCTTCATATAATAACGCTACTCTTATACCTCTTTTGGGTATTTTAGATATGCTTAAAAAAATTGGCAGCCAAAAAAGGAAAATAGCGGTTTTGGGAGATATGAGGGAACTGGGTACGGTTAGCCCTAAACTGCATGAAAAAGTCGCTGAGAAAATAATTGAAACCTGCGATTTTGCAGTTTTAATCGGACCTCTGATGCAAAAATTCGTAGCACCGATTTTAATAAAGAATAAATTTGCTTTTTATGAATTCCCAAATTTTACAGAAAGTAAAGAAAAAATAAGAGAACTCATAGAGCCCGGCGATTTAATCCTTGTTAAAAGTTCGCAAAATACTCTGTATCTTGAAAGAGTTGTCGAGATGCTCCTAAAAAACCTTAAGGATAGCGATAGACTTTGTAGAAGAGGGGAATTCTGGGACAAAAAAAGACAGGAAACCTTATAGCTTAACTTCCAAAACGTCATTTATCTGTGTTTTACTGTTTTTAACTGTTCCCCCCTTTAGTTCAATTACTGTTTTATATATAGGATTCCATAAAAAAATTCTGTTTGGCATTAAATTTTCTTTAAACCGTACTACTTTTAGTTTATTATCCAAAATAATAATGTCTAAAGGATATTTCATTCCAAAGGTGTGTACGCCGAAACGTGTATATAAAATAACAGCCTCAGGTTTCTTTCCGATAAGTCCTACGCCCTTTTTAAAAACTCCGCTTAATATTTTTATTTCTTTGGAAACAATACTGTTTTTAGTCTTATTTTTAAGCACGGTTCTATTATACAACTAACTTTTAAAGTGGAGAATTAGGTACGATAAGAGGTATAATATAAAACATGTGGCGAGACACGAAGAATGTTTACCATTTGTTTATTGCTATTTTGGCAAATATTCTCTACAGATTCCCTTCTAAAAAGCTTAAAATTATCGGAGTAACGGGAACAGACGGTAAAACAACAACGTCCAGTCTAATATACCAAATACTTAAATATTGCGGATTTGATGTTTCGATGGTTACAAGCGTTGGGGCCATTATAAATAACAGTGAATTCCCCTTGGGATTTCACGTAACAACTCCTTCTCCTTTTAAACTGCAGAGCTTTATCCGTAAGGCGATTGCCGGCAAAAATCCCAAGTATCTAGTTTTAGAAGTAACGTCCCATGCTATAGACCAGCATAGAATATGGGGAATACCTTTTGAGGTGGGGGTTTTGACCAATATTACCAACGAACACCTTGATTACCATAAAACTTATGACAATTATTTAAGAACTAAAGCAAAACTTTTGAAATCTGCAAAGACTGCGGTTTTAAACAGGGATGACAAATCTTATTTATTTCTTGAGTACATTAAGTCCCTTAAAAAAGATAATGGTTGGATTACCTACGGAATGTCGGATAATTCCGATATAAACTCGAACAGTTTCCCTTTTAAAACAAAAATAGACGGGAATTTTAACAGATATAATATTTTAGCTTCCATTGCTGCCTGTAAGGCTATTGGAGTAGAAGATGAGAAAATAAGAGAGGCCGTTTCCACTTTTGAACTCCCTATGGCAAGGATGGACACTGTTTTCGATAACGGTTTTGACGTTATGATAGACTTTGCCCATACCCCTAATGCGCTTGAGCAGATTTTAAGTTCGGTAAAACCTAAAGTAAAAGGAAGGTTGATACATGTTTTTGGAAGTGCGGGTGAAAGAGACTATATAAAAAGACCCGAGATGGGTAAAATATCGGCTAGGTATGCAGACGTAGTTATTCTAACTTCAGAAGACCCACGTTCTGAACCTCCGGAGAAAATAATAGATCAAATAGAAGCAGGTATAGACAATAAAAAAAGTACAGTTTTAAAAAATATAAATAGACAGGAAGCGATTGATATGGCAATAGGAATGGCAAGGAAAGGAGATTTTGTTTTACTTACGGGTAAAGGACACGAAAAGTCAATGAATTTTGGAAAAGGGGAAGAACCCTGGAGTGAATACGAAGCTGTAGAAAAAGCGCTAAAGAAAGCCGGAATAGAAACATGAAAAAAATCAAACGAATTCATTTTACGGGAGTTAAAGGGGTGGGAATGGCCCCCTTGGCGATTATTGCAAAAGAAGCAGGATTTGATGTTACGGGGAGCGATTTAAAAGAGGAATTTATTACGGATGCGGCGCTAAAGAAAGCAGGAGTGATTATTTTTGAAGGATTTTTAAAAGAACACGTAAAAGATTGTGATTTGGTAATTATTACCGGTGCCCATGGCGGATTTGATAACCCGGAAGTTTTGGCAGCTAAACTTTACGGTATTCCTGTTTGGACTCAGGGTGAGGCTGTGGGGAAATTCATGGAGGGAGAAGTATTTTCAAGAAAATTGACGGGGATTTCTGTTGCCGGTTCTCACGGAAAAACCACGACTGCTGCAATGATTGCCACTATCTTCAAAGAGGCAAAACAAGATGCTTCGTATTTGATTGGGACAGGAAGCATAACTTCTCTGGGTAATCCCGGCCATTTCGGAAAAGGTAAATATTTTATTGCCGAAGCGGACGAATATGCTACCGAGCCTAAGTATGATAAGACTCCAAAGCTTTTATGGCAAAAACCCAAAATTGCAGTAATTACTAATATTGAATTTGATCACCCTGACCTTTATGTTTCCGAGAAGGAAATAGAAAAAGTGTTTTTAAAATTTGTTAATAATCTAACTGATGACGGAACGGTTGTTGCCTGCGGTGACGATATGGAAGTAAAAACATTGCTTTCCGAGTTTAGGGGGAGGAGTGTTACATACGGTTTATCTCCGGCTAACAATTTTTACATTCAGAGGTATTCAATTTCGGGAGACAGAATGTTTTTTTGGGTTAAAGGCGGGGACACGCTTATAGGGGAGTTTTCCGTAGGGGTAGTTGGGGAACATAATGCTGTGAATGCTCTTGGAGCCATTGTAGTAGCGCAGGAAGCAGGTTTGCAGTTAGAGCAGATAAAGAAGGGTCTTGCGGCTTATTCAGGCTCAAAAAGAAGGTTTGAATACGTAGGGCGGTTATCTTCGGGGGCTTTGCTTTATGACGACTATGCGCACCATCCAACAGAAATAAAGCAAACGCTGATGGCTTTTAGGAAAACCTTTCCTAAGCATAAAATAATCTGTATCTTTCAGCCGCACACCTATTCCAGAACAAAAAGCTTGTTCGAACAATTTAGTAGCTCATTTACCAATAGTGATATTGCTATTCTGACTAATATATATCCTTCCTTGCGAGAAGAGAAAGATGATACCGTTTCGTCCCAAATTTTGGCCCAAAATGTAGCTAAATTTCATAAGAATGTTCTCTATTTGCCCGAGCTTTCCGATGTGGTAGAATATATCGATAAAAATTCCTTTGGAAAAGATACAGTAATTATTTCCATGGGTGCTGGCGATGTTTATAAAATAGGAGAAAAATTGGATCTGAAAAAATAATTATGGAAAAATTAGTAATAAACGGAGGAAATAAGCTTATAGGAAACGTAAGTATTTTCGGTTCAAAAAATGTCGCACTCAAAGTTTTGGTTGCAGCCTGTTTAACGGACGAGGAAGTAATTGTTAAAAATGTACCCCTTATATCGGATTTTCTAATAATGGCGGAAATTATCAGAGAGCTTGGTGGAGAAGTAACTATAAATGACCATAGCGTAACTGTAAGAATGCAAAAAATCGCCAAGGAGAAAATTGACCTTGATAAAGCAGCGGAAATCCGTACCTCATTTATGTTTTTAGCTCCCCTTTTGGCAAGAATGGGAAAGGCAATAATTCCAAATCCCGGCGGCTGCAGAATAGGGGCAAGGCCGATAGATAGAATTGTTGAAGGGCTAAAAAGTATGGGAACGGAAATTGATTACGAAAGCGAGGACGGTTACTTTCATGCCAAAGCGCCGGACCAAGGTCTTCTTGGAACAAATTATGCCTTTGTAAAAAATACCCATACAGGCACCGAAACGATGATCCTTGCCTCCGTTCTTGCAAAAGGTAAAACGGTGCTTAGAAACGCCGCGGCCGAGCCTGAAGTAGATGAATTAATAGATTTTCTTAACAAAATGGGTGCAAAAGTAAAAAGGACAGAGGAAAGGATTATAGTTATCGAGGGAGTGGAAAAATTGCATGGAACGTCTTTTGAGATATCGCCCGACAGAAATGAAGTCGTTACTTTTGCTGTCGCTGCAATTATTACAAAAGGAGATATATTTATAAAAGGAGTTGCTAAAAAAGGACTTACGGAATTTTTAGATGCACTTTTAGAGTCCGGAGGGGGAATCGAAATTAAAGATAACGGTATTAGATTTTACTATAAAAACGGGCTTAAGCCGACAAATGTTACCACGTCTTTTTATCCAGGTTTTATGACTGATTGGCAGGGGCCTTGGGCAGTTTTAATGACAACGGCAAACGGGACGTCTTTAATTCACGAGACAATATATGAAAACAGGTTTAACTATGTTGAAGAATTAAAAAAAATGGGGGCTCATATAGAGCTTTTTAACCCGGAAGTCGAAAATCCGGAAAAATTCTACAATTTTAATATTAATGATGATAATAATTACTTTCATGCGGAAAGAATAATGGGTCCGGCAGAGCTTCATAACGGCGTTGTCAACGTTTCCGATTTACGGGCAGGAGCTACTTTAGTTTTGGCGGCTTTAGCTGCAAAAGGCGAAAGTGTAGTTTTCGGACTTGAACATTTAGACAGAGGATACGAACAGTTTGATAAAAGACTTAACGGTTTAGGTGCAAATATAAAAAGAATTAAAGAGGAAAATTAATATGGATAAGAATAAATTAGGAGCGATAGTTTTGGCTGCAGGAAAAGGTAAAAGGATGAACTCCAGGGATGTTAATAAAGTCGTACTTCCTTTGGCGAATAAACCGATGATAGTACACTCCATTGCTCTTTTGGAAAATGTCGGGATTAGTCAGATAGTTGTAGTTGTCGGTTTTGCAAAAAAATCGGTAATGGAAGTATTAGGAACAAAAGTAATGTTTGCCGAACAACATAAAAGATTGGGAACCGGCCACGCGGTCGTTCAGGGACTTAGGAAAATGCCCAACGAGGTTGAAAATATTCTTGTTATAAACGGGGACGATTCCGCTTTTTATACGGAGGAAGTTATAAAAAATCTTGCGGAAAAACATTTAATCTCCAATGCATCTTTGACCTTTTTGACAATAGACAAGCAAAATCCCTTTGGGCTTGGAAGAGTAATTCGTGATGAAAACGAAAATGTTAAGGCGATAGTAGAAGAAAAGGATGCAACCGATATGCAAAGAAAAGTTACAGAAGTTAATCCCGGCTGTTATATATTTAAATCTTCATTTTTAAGAAAATATTTGCCCCGCGTTAAAAAAAGTCCGGTTACAGGAGAGTATTACCTTACCAGTCTTATCGATATTGGAATAAAAAATAACGAAAAAACAGAAACACTTAAAGCAGGTCCTCTTCCCTGGAGAGGTGTAAACACAAAAGATGAATTACTTGAAGCAGAACGTTTATTTATTTCCACAAAATAAACTTTTATGAGCTATAAATTTACTCCGGACACTTTTTTCAACTTTTCAAAAATATCTTTCGGGGATTTATTCGGAAAAGTTAAATTTACCTGGGAGATCTTGCCGCTAATAGAAGGATATATATTATTTCAGTTTAAAAATAAAAAGGTAATGCCAAATCACAAAAAAAATAAAAATATATTTGTTGGAAAGGGGACATATGTTGCAAAAAGTGCGGTAATAAAAGAGCCCTCGATTATCGGTGAAAACAGTTATATAGAAGAGGGTTGCCTTATTAGGGAAAATTGTATTATAGGAGATAATGTTCATATCGGGCACGGAGTTGAAATAAAAAATTCCGTAATATTGAACAACACCGCCATCGCGCATTTAAATTATGTAGGAGACAGTATTATTGGTAATAACGTAAATATTTCAGGAGGTGCAATTATTGCCAATTTCAGATTGGATAAGCATACGGTATTAGTCAATACCGGTAAAGAAAAAATAGACACTGGTTTAGAGAAATTCGGGGCAGTCGTAGGAGACGGGACAATTATCGGAGTTAATTCGGTAATAAATCCCGGTACAATTTTAGGAAAAAATTGCGTAATATTTCCTCTTACATCCGTAAGCGGAATATATAAAGATAACGAGAAAATTAAAAAGTAATTATGTGCGGAACGGACTGAACGTTAGTGAAGGAGTTCGCCTGCTAGACAGGCGAGGAGACGAAATCTAAGATTATGTGTGGGATTTTTGGATACGTCGGTAAGCGTAACAATGCTTCCGAGATTATTTTTGAAGGTTTAAAAACTCTGGAATACAGAGGGTATGATTCATGGGGAATTGCTGTAAGGATAAAAAACAAAAAAGAGTTTATTCTCGATAAAAATACAGGTAAAATTACTGCCCCAAATCTAAATAAAAATAAATTTAAAAAAAACAGTGATTTTGCAATTGGCCATACAAGATGGGCAACGCACGGGAGAGTTACTGTTAAGAATGCCCATCCACATTTAGATTGCACAAAAAAGATAGCAGTGGTCCATAACGGGATTATTGAAAACTATGAGGTTTTAAAAAAAGATTTAATCAAAAAGGGACACTCTTTTTTATCGGAAACAGACACGGAAGTTATTCCACACTTGATTGAAGAAAATTTAAAAATAGAAGGTTTTGCTTCTTCGGTCAGAGACGCATTTAACCTTCTTAAAGGATTTAATGCAATTGTGGTATCTTTTGCTCCTTCATCGGAAATAGTAGCCTGTAAAACAGGTTCGCCTCTTATCGCCGGAGGGGGAGACGGAGAATTTTTTATTGCTTCAGATATCTCGGCTATTCTTCCTTATACAAAAAAAGTCGTATTTTTAAAAGATAACGAAATGGTTATTTTAGGTAAAAAGCTTCAAATTTTTTCGCTTCCTAAAGGTATAAAAATAAAACCAAAAATAGAAAAAATAGAATTTAAAGTTGAGGAAGCTTCGATTGGAAAATATAAGCACTTTATGCTTAAAGAGATTTATGAACAACCAAAAGTTATAGTAAATCTCGCGCAAAACTATACGTCGGAAATTAAATTTTTATCCGGAGTAATCGAAAATGCAAAAGGGACATTTTTAATAGGTGCAGGGACAGCATATAATGCATGCCTTGCCGGAGTTTATTTCTTCTCAAAAATTTCCCATAAACATGTTAATACGGCTTTTGCATCGGAATTTAATTATCTTGAGGATTTTCTTAATAAGAATAGTCTTGTTATGGCCTTATCTCAATCGGGTGAAACAATAGACGTTATAGAGTCTTTAAACAGGGCAAGAAACAAGAAAAGCAAAATTGCAGCTATAACAAATGTTTTGGGCTCATCGATTTATAGAATGGCAAACTACAAATTTCTTCTAAATGCAGGTCCGGAAAGGGCAGTTGCCTCCACAAAAGCATATGCCGCAAAACTTTCGGTTTTATTATTGCTCTCATACTCAATTATTGGTAAAACTGAAAAGGCAAAAAAAATGCTTCTTGATACTGCTAAAGAGATGGAAAGAATTTTAAATGATAATAAAAGCAAGAAAAAAATTAAGGAAATCGCAAGACTAATGTCTTTGAATTCTCACATATTCGTTATTGGGAGAGGTGTTTCTTATTCTGCCTCGCTTGAAGCGGCTTTAAAAATAAAAGAGGTAAGCTATATACACACCGAAGGACTGGCCGGCGGAGAGTTAAAGCATGGGCCCATTGCATTAATTTCAAGAGGTACACCTTGTTTAGTTTTTGCTCCCAAAGACGAAACCTACGATTCAATTATTTCAAATGCTACCGAGGTTAGGGCAAGGGGAGGAGTAATAATAGGTATTTCTCCCCAAAACAGTTCCGCTTTTGATTATTGGATTGAGGTAAGAGAAATTGAAGAAGGTTCTTATATAGCACAGATAGTGGTAGTCCAGCTTTTAGCCTATTACATTGCTTTATATAAAAAACTTGACCCTGACAAACCCAGAAACCTTGCAAAAAGTGTGACAGTAAAGTAGTAATTTGTCCTCTTTTGATTGAATAAAAGTATTGCGAGTATTATAATAGAGCAATATGTCACAGCTTTTGGGCTTTGCTCTTTTGTCGGCTTTTATTACTTCTATCCTGATAGTCCCGTTTATAGACTTCCTTTACAAGATAAAACTTAGGCGTCAGGAACAAAAAACAGTAGATATTTTTAACAAACCCACCCCTTTGTTTGATAAATTTAATGCATGGAAAGCAGGAACTCCGTTTGGCGGCGGGATTTTAATAATTTTAGTGGTAACCGTTCTTACTCTTTGGGGATACGGAATGTTTAATATTCCAATAAACGCATGGGAGCTTTTTGTCATACTTTTCTCATTTATAAGTTTCGGATTATTAGGATTATATGACGACCTTAAAAAACTGACTAACGGAAATAAAATTCCATTTTTCGGATTAAGGTTCAGGCATAAGTTTGTTATACAGTGGATTTTGGCCTTTATAATAGCTTTTGTGCTTTACTCTCAGCTTGGATACTCATTTGTTTTTATCAGGGGGTTCGGTTTAGCCAGTATTGGTTTTCTTTTTATTCCTTTTGCCGCTTTTGTAATTGTATCTTTTGCAAATGCTTTTAATATTGCGGACGGGCTTGACGGTTTAGCTTCGGGACTTCTTTTAATTTGCCTGGGTGCGTTTTTGGCCATTGCTTCAAGTCAGGTGGGAGGAACTCTTGGAATATTTATAACGATTTTAATGGGAAGCGTAGCTTCATTTTTATACTTTAATATATATAAGGCAAGGATATGGCTTGGGGATGTCGGTTCCATGTCTTTGGGTGCTTCTCTTGCGGTTATAGGGCTTTTAACCGGAAGGACAATTGCAATTGCCTTTATCGGAGGGGTTTTTGTACTTGAAATAGGTTCTTCTCTAATACAAATTCTAGGAAAGAAATTTCTTGGAAGAAAACTTTTACCGGTTGCTCCGCTGCATCTTTATCTATTAAAGAAGGGTTGGGACGAGCCTAAAATTGTAATGAGAGCATGGCTTTTGGGGTTCTTCTTCGCCATTTTAGGTCTTTATCTTGCTTTTGTTAGATGACCCTATGAAAAGAATAGACATTCTTCTTTTATTGTCTGTAGTTATTCTTACTCTTTTCGGGTTATACATGATTTATGACGCATCTTCTTTTGTTGCTTTCAGAGACTTTGGGGATAAGTACCATTATATAAAAGACCAGATTTTTTGGATTTTTCTGGGATTCGTATCTTTGGGAGTATTTACGGTTTTCGATTACCATAAGCTTTATAATTTAGCCCTTCCAATACTTATTGTCGGAATACTGCTACTTGCGTTTGTGTTTGTTCCCGGAATTGGGGTTTCTCTTCTTGGAGCAAGACGTTGGCTGAATTTCCATTTTTTCCTTCTTCAGCCCTCCGAATTCGTAAAGTTAGGACTTGCTATTTATTTGGCGGCGTGGTTTTCAAATAAAGAAAAAGGACGGTTTATGGCTTTCCTTTTGCTTTTGGCGCTTGTTGTGTTTCTAATAATGCTGGAGCCGGATATGGGAACTGCTGCTATTATTCTTGCCGAAAGCCTGGCAGTTTATTTTTTGTCAGGAGCAAATGTTACTTATTTTGCACTTCTTGCGCCCGTTGTTGCGGTAATAGGACTTATTCTTATAAAACTTGAACCGTATAGGGCAGCAAGGCTCAGCACTTTTTTAAATCCCAACCAGTCTCTTTCCACCTCCTCTTATCATGTAAGACAAATTTTAATAGCTTTAGGGTCGGGAGGACTTATGGGAGTGGGTTTTGGAAACTCACTTCAAAAATACGCTTATCTTCCCGAAAACACTACAGATTCCATTTTTGCAATTATTGCGGAAGAGGCAGGTTTTCTTGGCGCTACGGTGGTCATACTTTTATTTATGGTGGTAGTTTGGCGGGGTTTTTATATTGCAATGCACGCAAAAGATAACTTTGGTAAGCTTCTTGCCGGGGGTATTGCAACTTTTTTGGCAATGCAAATAATTATAAATTTGGCCGCTCAGACGGCGCTGCTTCCTTTGACCGGTATTCCGCTTCCTTTTATTTCATATGGCGGATCGGCACTTATTATAAATTTGGCGGCGGTGGGAATACTCTGTAATATTTCAAGACAAAAAATATCATGAAAATATTAATAACCGGAGGGCATTTATCTCCGGCATTATCGGTAATAAACGAGCTGCAAAAAAAGGAATTTAAAATCCTTTATGTGGGAAGAAAATATGCATTAGAAGGGGACACGGCATATTCTTTGGAATATAAGACAATCAGGGATTTGGGCATTGATTTTTTCCCCATTACAACAGGAAGATTACAAAGAAGGTTTACAAAATATACAGTCCCTTCCGTTTTGAAATCACCTATAGGCTTGGTTCAGGGGCTTTATATTCTAGGAAAATTCAGACCGGATGTTGTTTTAGGTTTTGGGAGCTATGTTTCTTTACCCGTAATAATAGCCGCTTTTCTCCTGCGGATACCTGTTGTTATTCATGAACAGACTTTTGGAGTAGGAATGGCTAATAAGATTGCGTCCCGCTTTGCAACAAAAATATGCATCTCCTGGCAATCTTCAAAAAGGTTTTTTCCAATAAGGAAGACAGTTTTAACAGGTAATCCTTTAAGGAAAGAAATTTTGGATGTGGAGAAAGAACAAAAAACAATAAATGAACCCCCTTTAATTTATATAACGGGCGGGAGCCTCGGATCGCATTTTATTAACCTTTTAGTAAAAGACAGCGTAGGAGAATTGACAAAAAACTTTAAACTTTTCCATCAAACAGGAGACGCAAAAAAATACAATGATTTTGAAGGATTGGAAAAGTTAAAAGGGGAAAGATATGAGATTAAAAAATTTTTAAGCCCTAAAGAGTCCGCTGAAATCTTGAAAAAAGCGGATATAGTTATTGCAAGAGCGGGAATCAACACAGTTTCGGAAATAATGTTTCTTAATAAGCCTTCAATTTTAATCCCCTTACCCGTTTCTCAGGATAACGAGCAGCTCAAAAATGCGCTTTTTGTTAAAGACAACCATTTGGGGGAGGTGCTGGAACAAAAAAATGCTTCACCTAAAGCTTTTATAGGTTTGGTTGAAAAAATATATAAAAATCTTGATTCATACAAAAAATCCGGAAATTTTTCCAACGGAGAGTCGGCTTCCAAAATTGTGGAGGTAATAATAAATGTCAATAAAAAAAAGAAAAATAAAAAATAGAATTTTCCAGGAATTTAAAATTTTTCTCTTGGCTTCTTTTACAATATTTATTTTAGTGGCCGCAGGATACCTGATATTTCACTTTGTTCTTCCCAAAAAAGATTTATTTGTCAGCCCTTTGGCAAAGCAATTAGCAAATCAAAAACATAATGACTTAGAAAATATACTTGAAGCCGGTAATATTTCTTTTGACAGCATTGATATAGCTTCGGATTCTTCTTATCTTGTTAATCTTAAAGAAGGGGGTCAGGTAATAATATCCCCAAATAAGAATTTGAAAAACCAAATCTCCTCTTTACAACTAATCCTTTCTCGGCTTACAATAGAAGGGAAACGGTTTAAAGTACTGGATTTCAGGTATGATAAACCGGTAATTGTCTTTTAAGACCCTTATGAATGAAGGTAAAATTGTCGTAGGAGTTGACATAGGAACTTCAAAAATTGTTACTTTAATAGCTAAAGTCGATGAATCCGTAAATGTTTTGGGTGTATCCGAGGTTGTATCTGCGGGGGTTAAAAGAGGACAAATAGTAGATATAGACGAGGCAGTAACCGCAATAAACACATCTTTGGAGGCGGCGGAGAGAATGGCCGGTTATTCGGCTTCCCATATAATCGCTTCAATTGGAGGAAATCATATAGAATCACAGAATTCAAGAGGTGTTGTGGCGGTAGCCCAACCCGAAAGTGAAATAAGAGAAACAGACTTAACAAGAGTTATAGATGCCGCAAAAGCAGTCTCTTTGCCTTCAAGCCGCGAAATAATACACGTTTTACCGAGAAGCTATATTGTTGACGGCCAGGAGGGTATAAAAGATCCGATAGGGATGACAGGGGTAAGGCTTGAAGTAGATACCCACATAATTTCCGCCGGAAGCACGTCTGTTAGGAATATGGAAAAAGCATTTTCCGAAGTAGGTGTAGATGTTGATTCCATAGTTTCAAGCGGTTACGCCAGTTCTCTGGCTGTTTTATCCGAAACGGAAAAAGAACTCGGAGTTGTTCTTGTTGATATAGGTGCGGGAACAACAGATATATGTATTTACGTTGAAGGTTCCGTTGCCTATTCTTCGGTTTTGCCTATTGGCGCAAGGCATATCACAAATGATCTGGCAATAGGGCTTAGGATTTCTTTGGAATCGGCAGAGAAAATCAAATTATATTTGTCCAGCCCGGCAAAAAAACCACTAAGGATTTCGGACGAATTACAGGTGGAAGGTGAAATAAGGCATAAAGAAAAACCGGATGAAATTGACCTCTCGGTTTTAAATCTTCCTGAAGAGCTTATTAAGGTTTCTCAAAAAACCCTTGTTGACGGAATAATAAGGCCAAGGCTTAACGAAATATTTACAATGGTAGGCCTTGAAATAAAAAAGAGCGGATATGCCGGACAAACTCCCTCGGGAATTGTTGTAACAGGAGGGGGAGCAAGGACGGTCGGGGTAACAGACGCTGCAAAAAGGATGCTGGCTATGCCTGTTAGAGTAGGTTTTCCTACAAACATAAAAGGGATAATTGATGAAATACAGGATGGTACGGGTTTTTCAACCGTCGTTGGCCTTGCAATGTACGGACAAAACGTCGAAGCCGAAAGTTCAATGCCTTTTGGTTTTTCATTTCCAAAATTCCCTATAGGCAATTTTAAATTCGGAAAGTATTTTTCTAAAGGAATTTCATTCTTCAAATCGTTTCTGCCCTAAATTTGATAATTTGAAGGGGGGTTGCAAAAATTTATTTTATTTGCTAGTATGCGCCTATGTTAATTAAGCCTCAAACTACAAATTTTGCAAAAATCCGCGTTATGGGGCTTGGCGGCGGAGGAAATAACGCCCTCAATTCCATGATTTCCCAAAGTAATATTCAAGGTGTAGATTTTGTTTCAGTTAATACCGATGCTCAGGCACTTTTAATGTGCCATGCGGCAACAAAGCTTCAGATTGGCGAGAATCTTACAAAAGGTTTAGGTTCGGGAGGAAACCCCGAAATAGGAAGAGAAGCGGCAGAGGAATCTTACGAAAAAATAAAAGAAATGATTGACGGTACGGATATGCTTTTTCTGGCAGCAGGAATGGGAGGGGGGACCGGTACAGGAGCTACCCCCGTAATAGCAAGGGCAGCAAAAGAAGTAGGAGCCTTAACGGTTGCAATAGTAACAAAGCCGTTTGCTTTTGAAGGCACTAGAAGAATGGTTAACGCAGAAGACGGAATAGAAGAGCTTAAAGATAAAGTAGATACGCTAATTGTTATACCGAATCAGCGTATTTTGGATGTGGTAGATAAAAAACTATCACTTTTGGAAGCATTCAAGGTTGCTGATTCGGTATTAACCCAGGGAGTCCAGGGAATTTCCGACCTTATAACTCTTCCCGGACTTGTAAACGTTGATTTTGCAGATGTAAGGACAATTATGTCCGATGCAGGCTCGGCTCTTATGGGCATTGGAACAGGTGTCGGTGAAAACAGGGCCCAAACTGCAGCAAGAAGCGCAGTTGCGTCTCCTCTTCTGGAAATATCAATGGACGGAGCAAGGGGAGTTTTGTTTAATATTATTGGCGGTCCCGATATTACAATGAGTGAAGTTGACGAAGCCGCAAAAATCATTGCTTCGGCAGCAGACCCGGATGCAAACATAATTTTTGGGGCAACTATTGATGAAACAATGCATGACCAGATAAAAATTACGGTTATAGCTACAGGATTTGATTTAACAAGACAGACATTAAAAGAATTTGTAACCCCAATTACCCGAAAAATTGAAACGGCACAAACTATAGTTAATAACGGTATAGGAATTCCTAATTCAGTACAGGAACCTCAGCCTCAAAATTCAAATTCCAGCGTGGAGGAAAAGCCCCAAGAACAGCAGGATGATGACGCCTGGGATATTCCCGCATTTTTGAGAAACAGGAATTAACCTCTTTCCGTAGATTTTTTTAAATCTTCGAGTTCTTTTTTTGATAATTGCCTGTATTCTCCTAAATTTAACTTCCCTAACTTTAAGGGCCCAAAAGCAATTCGCTGTAAGTCAATAAGTTCCAGTCTTAAAGCAGTGCACATTCTTCTTATCTGTCTGTTTTTTCCTTCGTGGATAGTCATTTTTAGGACAGTTTTGTTTTTTGTTTCTTTTTCGATGCTAACTTCGGCCGGAAGCGTTATTCCGTCTTCGAGAAGTACGCCCTTTTTTAATATTTTTATCTGTATGGGTTTGACTTTCCCTTCAATAGTTAAGAGGTAAGTTTTAGGAACATGATATCTTGGATGGATAAGCTTATGCGTCAGTTCACCGTCATTTGTTAAAAGGATTAAGCCGTGAGTGTCCTTATCCAGCCTTCCTACCGGGTAAATCCTTTCGTAAGTGTCGATTAAAGAAATTACATTGTCTCTTTGAAATTCATCGGAAGTTGTAGAAATGTATCCTATGGGTTTATTCAGTAAATAATAAACTAATTCTGATTTTTTTACCGGTTCTCCGTTAATTTTTATAATGTCTTTGCCGGGAATTATTCTTGTCCCGGATTCCCTGACCCTTTGTCTGTTTACGGTTACCTCTTCTTTTTTAAGAAGGGATTTAACACCTCTTCGGGAAATTAAACCCGAATTAGACAAAAATTTATCAAGACGGATTGTTTTTGCGTTATCACTCATACAGGCATTATAGCAGCAGAAAGTTTTTTATTGGGTAGATAAGAGGTCAAGAATTTGGTTGATTAGATTTTCATTTGTTGTTACTAATTGTCCTGTTTCTGCGGAAACAAGTGCAGTTTTTTGTACAGAGACCGGGATAAAGCCCAACAGTTTTTTATTATCCGTTCCGTTTACCTGGAATACGGGATTGTTGGCATATAACCTTAGCTGTACCAACTGGAGCTGGGCGCCGTTGGTAGAAGTTGAGGTTTGGGTAACTTTATCGATTATTTTTTGATTTAATAAGTTTTGCACTGCTTGGTTAGGCAGTACCGTCAGATTTTTTTGTCCTGCAGGAGTATCAACCGAAAGTGTATTCGTAGCCAAATTTACATTAATAGGAAAATCCGTTTTTGCCCTTGTATCTTTATTTGTTATTTCAAATCCATTTGCGGATGTTGTTCCTATCTGGATATCATTTTCCTGAAGGGCTTCATTGATTTTGCTTAAGGTATCTGTTTGCATTTGGACTTCCGTACCATCCGCTTTTTTGGCATGAATACTTACCGACCCGTCGTTTTCCGTTTTTATCTGCAGTTGGGTTCCTTCCTGCTGCGAATTAAGTTCCATTTGGTTATTTTTAACTTGAAGTTCGGTATTTGTCTTTTCCTGTAATTGATTTTGTGTTTCTTTACCCATATTTTGAACCTCGTTGTTTATCGCGGCATTCAGTTGCTGGGAATCGGTTTTTTGGTTTTCTGCGGAAACTTTATTGGGTGAATCGGAAGAAGAAGGATGAGGAGAACTGTCATTCGTATTTTGGACGTTATTGTCTCCCGTTTGGTTATCTCCCGAATCTGTAGAGTCACTGGGTGCAGTAATAGATGTGCCTAAAACACCTGAGCTGTTTAAAGATTGATATGCTAACCTCACCCCTAAAACACCGGTAAAAATAATGCATACAACAAGAAAATATCTTAGATAAGGGTTTTTAAATGAGGAAGGCTTTTTTTTCCGGACAGTTTTTCTTTTCATATTATAATTACATCAGAATATATCAATCTTTGTCAAGAGGAGAAATGGACTCTTGTATTAGCCTAAATTTATATAGTATTATAAATGTATGATTAATGCTTTTAAAAGCATTATAATTAGGATTAAAAACAGCAAAAGACTATCTCAAATCCTCATACTTCTAAGTTTCTTAATCTCGTTTGCCCTTGTAAGGACGGTTACACATCTTCAAAAATACGGAATTTTACCCAACCAGGACGGAATTTTACATATACACCACTTGGTGCCGGGGATATTTCTTCTTATAATTTCGGGATATATTGGAATTTCTTTTTGGGCGTCTGATAAAGTCAGGCATTTTATGGCAATTCTTTTTGGTATCGGCGCCGCTTTAACCATTGACGAATTTGCACTGTGGCTATATTTGCGGGATGTCTATTGGGAAAGGCAGGGAAGAGACAGCATAGATGCCATTATTTACGTAATAATATTATTTAGCATTGCCTTTGTTGTCAGCGAAATACACGACCATAATTGGATAAGAAGAATCCTTAAAAAATTATGAACGCGGAAAGGGGAAGGTTACTAGGTTTTAATCAGGGAAAAAGAGACAGATGGAGGGTAGTGCGGAAGTTTATGATGGATACGCAGTTAAAATTACCCATGAATGGAGAAAGAGGAAGGTTTACGGTTTTGGTTTCCCGGCCCGACGGGCACAGTGATGGGATAAGTGAGATTCTAAAAGAAGCAAGAGAAGAACAGCTAAAAAGGGGAGGCTGGATTGGAATGGAGCAATTGGAAATGGGAGGTGATGCTAATGGCTAGTCCGGATACGAGAATAGGAAGAGGTATAATTTTTAGTTCTTCTTTGTCCGATGACCATATTCTAAGAAATGTGCAAAGAGATGTGGCCAGAAGAGAGGGATATGCAATAATTGAAGATGATGCTCCTTCTACTACCGACAAAAGACCCAGATTAAATCTTCCCGAAAAACCAACAGATCCGATTCTTAGAAGGGTTCAAAACCTAGTAAGAGATAGAGAGTTAAAGGGCCACGGATAAAGAGTTGAACAAATTCCCCATATAAGCTAAAATTAAGCTTATGTTTATCCCGTTAGAGATAACGGGTTAAATTTATTTATGACTGCTAATAATTCAAAAAAATCTCTAACGGGATTTAAACCTGTTTCTCCTCAAGTGGATTTTCCGGCACTTGAAAAAGATTTACTGAAAAAATGGGAAAAAGAACGGCTTTTTGATAAATATCTTCACAGAAACGATTCTTCAACAAATAAATTTTCATTTCTGGACGGACCTATTACCGCGAATAATCCAATGGGAGTCCACCATGCATGGGGAAGGACATATAAAGATTTTTGGCAAAGGTACTGGAACTTAAAAGGAAAAAAACAAAGATTTCAAAATGGATTTGATGAACAGGGACTTTGGGTAGAGGTAGAAGTGGAAAAAGAATTAGGACTTCATAGTAAGAAAGATATAGAAAATCTTATTCCCGGGGATAAATTTAAAAGCTTAGAAAAGTTTATTAACCTTTGCAAAGAGCGTGTCGCAAAATTTTCGGCAATTCAAACGGAACAGTCTAAAAGATTAGGTTATTTTATGGATTGGGATAACTCCTACCATACTTCTTCCGACATAAATAATTATACAATTTGGGAATTTTTAAAACTGACAGACAAAAAGGGTTGGCTATATAAGGGACACGATTCTGTCCCCTGGTGTCCAAGATGCGGGACGGCAATCTCCCAGATGGAGATTCTAACAGAGGAATATAAAGAGTTAGTACATGAAACTGTTTACTTTAAGCTTCCCATAAAAGGGCGTACAAACGAATTTCTTTTGGTTTGGACAACTACCCCGTGGACGATTCCATCCAACGTCGCAGTAGCCGTAAATAAAAAAGAAACTTACGAAAAATACCAATATGTAAAAGGAGAATATCTTTGGGTTATGAAAAAAAGGATTCCCCAACTAATAAAAGAAAAAATTTTGCCGGTCTCTACAGCAATATTATCAGAAACAGAACCCGGAACATCATTGATTGGTTGGGAATACGAAGGACCTTTTGACAGTATTCCTTTAGTGAAAGAAACGTTGAAAGGGTACCAGCATAAAGTAATCGACGGAGAAGATGTAGTTACAGACGTGGAAGGAACGGGACTTCTTCACGTAGCGCCCGGGGCGGGAGGAGAAGATTTTAAATTAGGAATTAAAAATAAATTGCCTGTAATTTCTTCAATTGAAGAAGATGCTTCCTATTTTTCCGGAATGGGGGAATTTGCCGGTAAAAACGCGAAAAAACACCCGGAGTTAATTATAGATTATCTTAAAAATAAACATAACGGTATGTTTATTTTGACCACACAAAATTATAAGCATAGATATCCAACATGTTGGAGATGTAAAACAGAATTAGTATGGAGAGTCGTAGATGAATGGTACATAGCAATGGACAGAAAGGATGACAGCGGTAAAACTTATAGGGAACAAATGATTGATGTTGCTAAAAAAATTACATGGATGCCCGATTGGGGACTTGAAAGAGAGCTGGACTGGCTAAAAAATATGCAGGACTGGTTAATATCAAAAAAAAGATATTGGGGACTCGCACTTCCTATATATGAGTGTAAAAAATGCGGAAATTTTGAGGTAATAGGTACAAAAGAAGAATTGAAAGAAAAAGCCGTAGAAGGGTGGAAGAATTTTGAAGGACACTCACCTCACAGGCCCTGGGTAGACCAAGTAAAAATCAAATGCGGAAAATGCGGAGAAATTATTTCAAGAATTCAGGACGTAGGAAACCCATGGCTTGACGCCGGAATTGTTCCATTCTCAACTATGCCTCAAGAGTGGTTTCCCGCAAACTTTATAACGGAGTCTTTTCCGGGACAGTTTAAAAATTGGTTTTATGCTTTAATTGCAATGTCAACAGCAATAAAAAGAACAAATCCGTTTGAAAGAGTGTTGGGATTTGGTTCGGTAAGGGATGAAAAAGGTGAAGAAATGCATAAAAGCAAAGGAAACGCAATTGAATTTAACGTTGCCGCAGATAAAATCGGAGTTGATGTAATGCGCTGGCTTTATCTTAGAACAAACCCCGAACATAATGTAAATTTTGGATACCATGTTGCAGATGAGATACGCCGCCTCTTCCATATAAGGCTTTGGAACGTATATGTATTTTTTGTAACTTATGCGTCACTGGATAAATGGAAACCAAATGAAAAAAAGTTTGTTCCGGAAAATGTATTAGATAAGTGGATTTTATCCAGAATGAATGGAAATATAAAAAATGTAACAGAAAATATAGAGAATTACGACGCTGCACAGGCTGCAGGACAAGCAGAAATTTTTGTCATAAACGATTTGTCTAACTGGTATGTAAGAAGAATAAGGGATAGAGTAGGGCCCTCGGCTCCTAACGGAGCGGATAAAGATAATGCCTATCAAACTCTTTGGATTATTTTAACAACCTACGTTAAAGTTTTAGCCCCGTTTATGCCTTTTATACCGGAGGAGATATATATAAACTTAACAGGAGAAAACTCCGTACACTTAACCGATTGGCCAACTCATAGCAACGAATTAATTAATAGTGAATTGGAGACGGAGATGGAAGCAGCGAGAGTTATAGCGGAGAAAACTCATGCAAAAAGAAAGGAATCGGAAATTAAGGTAAGAATTCCTATAAGGGAAATGACATATAGCGGACCAAGCGAACTATCCGAAGGATTATTGAAGATTGTTAAGGAAGAGGTTAATGCCTACCAGCTTAAGTTCGACAAAAAAAGTGATTCATATTCGGTTTCTTTTGATTCAAACGATAAAAATTTAGATTTGGATTTTGGTTTAGCAAGAGATATTGTAAGACAAATTCAGGAACAGAGGAAAAATTTAAAAACCAAACCGGACGAAAAAGTAAACGTTTTAGTTCCTTACTGGCCCGAAGAATTTACGGATTATATTAAGAGAAAGGCTCTTGTTGAAAAACTTTCAAAAGGCGAATTTTTGGTAGAGAGAAATGAATAAAAATACTCTTTGGAACTTTGACCTGGGTTTACTTATTCCCGTTGGTGTCCTGGTAATGCTAAGCCTTGCAGCCCTTTTTTCTTTAAATACGGATTTTTTTAAAAGCCAGCTTATTTTTTTGGTTATAGGCGTTTTTGTGTTTTTCTTTTTTTCCCAAGTCAATTATAAAATAATTCAGCTCTACACGGGCCCCATATATATAGTATCTTTGGTTTTATTATTTATTGTTCTTTTTTTAGGCATAGAGAGTAGAGGCTCGATAAGGTCTATTGAACTTTTAGGTTTTAGGATTCAATTCTCGGAAATCTTAAAACCGTTTTTGGCAATTTCCCTGGCTTCCTTTTTGGCAAATACAAAAAACTATTCTTTCAGGTCTTTGCTGACCGTAATTTTGTATCTTATTCCGGTTGCTGTACTTATTTTTCTGGAACCCGACTTAGGAGACGCGTTAATTTATGTTGCGGTTACTTTATTAACTCTTATTTTTTTCGGGTTTCCTTTAAAGTATTTTATCGGCGGGCTTTTATCTGTTGCTGCGGTGTTTCCAATTTTTTGGAAATTTTTACATGATTACCAAAGGCAAAGAATTCTAACTTTTATCGAACCGGGTAAAGACCCGCTTGGCACATCTTATAATGCTATCCAATCTATAATTGCAGTTGGTTCGGGAATGCTGATAGGGAAGGGTTTCGGGGAGGGGACCCAGTCGGGACTCCGTTTCCTGCCCGAACGTCATACAGATTTTATCTTTGCGACAATATCCGAGCAGGTAGGGTTTATCGGAACGGTTGTTATTCTGGCAGCATTTGTTTTTATTCTTTACAGAATTTTTGTCATTTTTCAAAACTCACGCGACAGGTTTTCCAAAATTTTTTCCGCGGTGTGTTTTTTTATTATTCTTATACAGTTTTTTATAAATGCGGGAATGAACGTTGGGCTTTTACCTATTGTAGGGGTTACTCTTCCCTTTGTTTCGTACGGAGGGAGTTCCCTTCTTTCCAACTTTATAATCTTGGGGCTTTTAACGGCTGTAGAGAAATCGGCAAAACGGGAGGATGTTCTAGAAATCGGATAAATTATCTGATATAATATTACGAATGAAATACGCAGTAATTAAAACCGGTGGCAAGCAATATAAAGTTTCGGAAGGCGATGTTATAGAGGTTGACAGGCTTAACGTAAAAGAGGGGCCCTTAAATTTTGAGGAAGTTCTTCTTTTGGTTTCCGACGAAAATGTAGAAATCGGAAAACCATTTATCTCTAACGCAAAAGTTTCAGCCAAGCTTTTAGAGCAAAAAAAAGGAGAAAAAATTAGAGTAGCAAAGTTTAAGTCTAAAGTAAGATACAGGAGGGTAACAGGTTTTAGAGCACAGCTTTCTAAAGTTGTGATAGAGAAAATAGAGTCTGCAAAAATTAAAGCACCTGCCAAAAAACCTGAAGAAAAATCTAAAGCGGAAAAAGCAATAAAGGTCTCCAAAAAGAGCTAAAGACCTACTTTGACATATTGACAATTTGTGAAAAATGGCTGTAAAATGGTTTAGTTTTCACAAGAGTTTCATTTAATTTTAAAAATTAGGTTTAGAGTTTAGGATTTAGGGTTTAGAGTTTAGAAATATATGGCACATACAAAAGCACAGGGAGCAGTAAAAGGAAATAGGGATTCCAGAGCAAAACGTTTGGGCGTTAAAATTTACGGCGGCCAAAAAGTTGAGGCAGGGAATATAATTATCCGACAAAAAGGAACAAAATTTAAACCCGGAAAAAACGTCGATATGGGAAAAGATTATACTTTGTTTTCTTTAACATCCGGAGTAGTTAAGTTTAAGACACTTTTAGGCAAAAAATTTGTCGAGGTAGTAAATGGATAATTCAGATAAAGTTACGGAATTAGATATAAATTTTCTTCAAGCAAATCCCCTTCAGCCAAGAGGGATAATTTCCCCCGATTCACTACAGGAATTAGTAGATTCAATAAGAGAGCAGGGCATACTGGAGCCTATTGTAGTTGCAAAAACTCCGGCAGGATACCAAATAATTGCGGGGGAAAGAAGATGGAGAGCCGCAAAAGTTCTGGGACTTGCGGTAGTTCCTGTTGTTATAAAGGAAACTACTCCTCAGGGAATGCTGGAAATGTCTATAGTCGAAAACGTACAGCGCGAAGATTTAAACCCAATTGAAAGAGCACAGGCCTACAGAAGACTAATCGATGAATTTGGACTCGGAACAAACGAAGTTGCCAGAAAAGTCGGCAAGAGCGCACCGACAGTTTCTAATACTATCAGATTATTGTCCCTGCCGGATGCTATAAAAGACGCTTTAGTGGCGGGTGTAATTACCGAAGGCCATGTCAGGCCATTGATTTCTTTGGGTGACCCGAAATTAATGCTGGAGCTTTTCAAAAAAATATTAAGGGAAAACAGTACTGTTAGACAAACAGAAGAGATGGCAAGACAAGTCAAAGGGGAGATACAGCAAAAAGAACCAAGGAAAAAAGAGGACAGGCTTTGGGTTCCCGAACTGGACGAGATGGCAAAAACCCTTGAGGAAAAATTAGGACTTAATAAAGTTAATGTTTATCAGTCCAGAAGTCAGGCAAGAATTACATTTATAATAAAAGGCGATGTAGAATTAACAGGACCTAAACTTAAAGATATCTACGATATCCTCTCGAAATAGTTATTTAAAGGGGTTTGTAATAAGCTTTGCGTCGGTAATAGGCCAATAAACAAAAGAAGAATATCCTATTAAATTGTTGCGAGGGACAAAACCCCACTCCCTTGAATCGGAACTGTACATTCTATTGTCTCCCATAACAAAATATTCTCCGGGAGGAACTGTTATGGTGTCTCCGTCTTTAAGAAAGGCTCCTCCATAAGTTTTAACGCTTGGGTTTAAAAACGAACTTTCGTCCAAGAGATTTCCGTTTAAATACACGTTTCCGTCCTTTACCATTACCGTATCTCCCGCAACGCCTATAATCCTTTTTATATAATCTTTTTCCGGTTCGGGAGGGGCTTTAAAAACAACAACATCGCCAAGTTTCGGGCTGCCTAGTTGTAATCCTATTTTGTTTGTTAGGACATATTCTCTATCTAAAAAATTAGGATACATGGATTCTCCATTTACTTGAAATGGTTGCGCGAGGAACATGTAAATTACCAAGAAAACAGCTGCCGCAACTAATAGGGTCTGAACCGCGTCAAGGAGAAAATAGTAGGTTTTTCTTGCGTATTCCATATCTTATAATTTTCTTAGATTTGACTTTCAATGTCAATACAATTAATATTTAAGCGTAAAACGCACGCATAGCTCAGCGGTAGAGCGCTTCGTTCACATCGAAGAAGTCTCAGGTTCGAATCCTGATGCGTGCACTGCTTTGTATCCCGATTTCCCTTACTTGACAAGATAAAATCTATGGGATACAATCCAACCAACTAACTGCCTTCGGGCAGTTTTTTTTATGAAAGCGAAATATCTAAAAACTTTTTTGGCAGGATTAACGGTATTGGTTTTTGTTGCTTTTCTTTCGATATTCTTATTTACCCCTACAAATGCGGGAGCCTGGAATACTACTGACCACGCGTGGGCAACTCCAAACCCAAACGGATGGAGTACGTGTACTCCTAAAAATGACTGCGGTCCCGAAGGAACCCAAACTCAAACAGTATCCTGCATACGTAAAGAGGGTGGCAACGAGAATTGCTCAACCCACAATGATGAATGGAGATATGCAGACAAAGTTCATAGCGATGAAGATGAAGATGAATGGAAATGTCCATCAAAGGATTCAGCTTATACAAGTACAGATAACACTAAGGCTTGTAAGAAAAAAGTTGATGTAGGACCTGATACTAAAATATTATCTCAAGATTGTACTCTGACAGACTATAAAGCTTGTGTGAATCCATCTCCGAGTTCATCTCCTACACCAACTCCCACCTGTAACGATGACGAGAGCGATTGTCAGCAACCGACGCCAACTCCAACACCGACGCCTACTCCGACAGCAGCTCCTACTCAGGCACCTTCTAATCCCGGCGGACCCGGAGACGGAAGATCCGACGGGCTTTCCAGTTGTCCGTCATGCACGCAGGCGCCCCAGGGAGCAACTACCACTCAGGCAGTTCTGGGAGCATCAACTGGTCCGCAGGTATTAGGCCTTTCCACTACCAGCGGCGAAGAAAATTATCCTCTGACTTTTGTTCAGCTGTTTGGAGCGTTGGCTTTATCAGGATTAGGATTTACCTTCTTCAAAAAGAATGCCTAAAAAGAAATTAAAATCTTCCCCAAACAAAAATAGAGTAAAAAAAGGAAGAAAAAAAACAAATCACACCCTAAAAAACAACATTATCGCACTTTTATTTTTGGTGGCCGCACTTTTGATATTAACACTACCCTCTTATTTTCCATTGCAAAACCAAAGCGCCAATAATCCTATTAAAATTTCATCGAAACTTTTAGGTTCGGAAACTAATATAAATAATCCTGTTAGGGTTTTAATACCCGGCGTTAATATAGATCTTCCGGTAGTTGACGCAAAAATAGTTAACGGATATTGGGAATTGTCCGATAATACTGCTTCTTACGGTTTGGGCAGCGGACATCCGGGAGCTCCGGGCAATACGGTAATATTTGCCCACGCAAGACAGGGGCTGTTTTATAATTTAAAGGATATTAAAGAAGGTGAAGTAATTTATGTATTCACCAAAAATAAATGGTATAGGTATAAAGTAAGTAAAATCACCGCAGTATATCCAAACCAAACAGAAGTAATCCGGCCTACAAAAAAAGATACTCTTACTCTTTACACATGTACAGGATTTTACGACGAAAAAAGACTTGTCGTTACCGCAGTTCCCCAGAATTAAAATTTGACAAAACTCCCCCTTAAGAGTAAAACAGGGGTATGAAAAATCCATTTGCATATTTGCTTATTTGCGTATTTGTTTATTGTTTTATGTTGGCCGGCAAAGTTAGTGCCCAAAATATTCAAACGGGTAATTCAAATGCATCTTCAACAGTAGAAACAAACGTAGAAGGTTCGGGAAACGTACAGACACATATAGAGGTAAACGCAAACGGGGAGAAAAAAGTATTAGACACTACAGGCCCGGGTACTTATAAGGTTGAAGTGAATTCAAATAGTAATTATAAAACTTCATCTTCCGAAACTTCCACATCTTCGGCAAAGACTTCCTCGGTTTCGGCAAAACTTTCCGTCCAAAACAAATCACAGCCTCCGGCAGTTGTTGATATTATAAAAAATTTTAGGATTTACGTTGAAGATTTTTTAAGACAAATACTTAATGCTTTAAAGTTTGATAAGATTTCATAAAGGGATTAACCCGTTTTTATTTATTCTGCCTCATAGTTATAAGCCTATATATAAAATAGCCTTAAATAAAATTGATATATTGACAATTTTTTTGGGATAGTATAAAAATATAAAACCTCTGCTCGGGCAGACAAAGTCCTTTAGGCTTTATGAAAACGACAAATAACCCAAAATTATTTGCCTATCTTCCCGGCATTAACCGATGGTTTATCAGCGGCGATAAACGTCGGATTTTTTTTGGAAAAAA
>JAKALN010000010.1 GCA_021824155.1 bacterium
GTTTAATACCAAGTACAATACTAAAAGATATCATCAGTCTTTGGGTTACAAAACTCCATTTCAGGTTGTACAAGAGTACCAAAGACAGAAAGGAGAACGACCGTTCTCTATCTAGGGTGCCAGCACACAATTTTATTTAAAATAAAATTTATGGTAAAATAATCTTTACGCATGCAAGGGATAGCTATATTTCTAATTGCACTCTTTTTTGGATTCATATTCAGTAGATTGATGTATTTTGTCTACGAATTTACGGAAACAAAAACAGAAAAAGTGGAAAAACTTACTTCTCCAAAGGGATATCATGTCCACCACAGCATGTATGGCCTTACTTCCTTGTTTATAGTCCCCTTTACCGCCCCACATCACGTTATAACTACCATTTTTCTTTTGGGATTCGGCCTCGGGATAATTGCCGAACACTCAATTGAAGAAGGATTTATATTTATATCAAAGCTAAACGACGAAGAAGAAGATTACGCTGAAGAAGAAGTCCTCATTTAACGGAGAATTTTATTTTTGTTAAGTCTTAAGCCTACTTTTGCTTTTATACGGTTTTCTTTTGCCTGTTCCTGCTGCTTTAAAAGTTTAATCCTGCTTGATGTCTTTTTATCTATATCTTTCTGGCATTCCTCGTTCGAGCATTTATAAACTTTTGTTTTAATAGGAGCAGAAAATTCCTCAAGCTTGGTTATCTTTTCGGATACGAGTATCAACTCGCTTCCGCACTGACTGCATCTTAATACCGATGAATTAGAAATTGTGGTCAAAGTAAAGGGATTATACTACTTTCGAGGCTAATTTACAAGCTTCCAAGAGTCATGAACATTCCCACAGCCGCAGCACCCATCCCTATAAAAGTTGCCCATACCAAAAATTTTGAGAGTGTGCCGCTTTTGTACTGACCCATTATTTTTGAATTCTGGGCAATTAAAGCAATTACAAAAATCAGGGGAACTGCAACTACACCGTTTATTACCGCGGTATAAACCAAAGCTTTAATGGGATTAATTCCTATAAAATTTATCATTAAGCCGATAATTGTGGCTATAGTTATTACTCCGTAAAATCCATGTGCCTTCTTAAGCTTTCTGTATAAACCTTCGTTAAGGTTAAAAGCTTCGGCAAAAGCATAAGCGGCCGAGCCTGCCAAAACAGGAACCGAAAGAAGACCTAGGCCTATTATTCCGATAGCAAAAATGAATTTGGCAAGATATCCGGCATTTGGAAAGCTGCTTACAAGAGGCTCAAGTGCTTTGGCCGCATCGGCGGCAGTTTTAATATCGGTAAAACCATGCGCGTTCAAAACAGTTGCCGTAACAACTATTATCGACCACGTGCCAACCTCGGAAAATAACATACCAATAAAATTATCTATCCTCAGATTTTTTATAAATCTCCAGTTTATTCTGGGCTTTCCGTCTTTTCCCATTAAATGATCAAGTCTCTCCTCTTCGGTCTCCTCCGATGCCTGCCAGAAAAACATATAAGGAGAAATCGTTGTTCCTAAGACCCCGGTAATTATAAATAAGAACTGAAAATTAAGCTCAATATGGGGAACAAGAGTGGCTCTTAATAAAGTTTCCCACGGCTGGGTAACAATAAAAACAGTAATAGGATATGCAAATAAAGAAATAACCAACCACTTAAGAATTTTCGAGTAAACTTTGTAAGAGGTGAATATTTCCAAAATTAACATTGAAACAGTAAACAAAAGGGTAAGAAGAACAAAGTTTAAGGGAAGTATTAAAGAAGCTGCAGCTGCCATTGCTCCTATATCTGCGCCTATATTTATAGTATTTGCTACAAGAACCAAAAGAACAACTATGTATAAAATTTTTTTCCCGTAATGCTGTTTTACTACGGCTGATATTCCTTTACCCGTCACCGCTCCTATTCTTGCACAAGCTTCCTGAACTCCAGCCTGAAAAGGAAGCATAAAAAGGGCCGTCCAAAGCTGTCCGTAACCGAACTGGGCGCCTGTCTGTGAATATGTGGCAATACCCGAAGGGTCATCGTCCGCGGCTCCGGTTATTACTCCCGGACCGAAGGCCTTAAAAACTTTTTTAATTTTTGAGGTAAATAACACCTTAAATCCAGTATATACAACCTAAAGTTTTGTTTCAATAAATTGTCTGACGGATTGAGGAGCGCTACTTGAATCCGGAAACATCTTATCTCCTATAAAAACCGTTCTTTCTCTATTCACTCTATTGCCCTCGAAATCCAATTTACTTGGCCTTTTAAAGGTTATTACCCCTTCGTCTCTTCCAAAAAATCTGCTCAAAAGCGGTAATCTTTCTCCTGCGAATTCTCTTATTGTCTCTTCTGTCAGGGGCTGCTCGGGAAGTAAATTTGTCAGCCTTGACCCTGCCGCCACAAAAAAATCGACTTTTGCGCTTCTTCCCGCATAGAGTCCCATTGCTACATCGGGCCAACTGTCTCCGGCAATAAATAAATCGAAATCCTTAAAGCCGACGCCTAATTTTTCGGAGAGCTGTTTCAGAATTGTATCAACCGCCCTTTCTTTACTGCCATGCAAGGGTGTTAGGTATAAAGAGTACCTTCCTTTATCGGGGTTGCTGTCGTCGGTAATTTTCAAATTTCTCACAAAGGATTTTACCTTTGAGTCCACATCTGGATTTTCCAAAAGGTTTCTTATTCTTTTTTCCGTTTCAAGCTTTCTTTGGAGGTCGGATTTTTTTTGTTCAGCGGAAGAATCAACGGCTTGCTCGGTAGCGCCTGTTGTATCGGGCCTGGCTTCCCCGGCTTGGGACTGAAAATTCAATTGAATTCTAAAATCGGGAGACTCTACGTCTGTGATTCCTTGATCAAAATTACCCGAGTAATCGACCGGGGAAACAGTAAAAAGGGAATGTTCGGGATCTATTCCGTTAAGAATACCCATGGTTTTTTGACGGAAATTTTTACTGTCCTCTTTCATTTTTTCGGTAAAATTTTTATCTTCTTGGTATCCTCCTGGCTGTTGTCTTAAAAAGATTTTTGAACCCGTCGCCGAAGCCATGCCATCCGCATCATAAAGTCCTGCAAAATCTCCGACCTCATCGGCAAAAGCTTCAACTCTTTTTCCGTCATTTCCTAATGCAAGTTTGGGAACCGGCCTTTCCAGTCCCATCTTAACCGATTTTTGGTATTCATCTCTGCTCATTGTCATCTCCTCTGTTCTTGAGGAAACAAAAAACACTACATACCCTTTTTCGTCAAGGAGTTTCCTTACTTTTACGGCCTCTTGGGGGTCACCAGAAAGAGTTGAATCGATATCCAAAAAGGCGATTTTTAGTGGAAGATTACTTTCTTTTCTTTTTGTTAATTTTCCCAAAGCGGTACTTTCGCCATAAGGTTCTTTTTCCTCTTCAATTTTTTCCCTAACCTCGTCTGCCTGTTCTTGTGCTCCGAGGCTCTGGGCAAGTTTTCCCGGTGCTTTGGTATCTTCGGGTTTTGGGATTAAAGACGTCCTCTCCTGCCGGATTTGCGCGGCTTCGTTTTCTATCTTCTCAGGCTGTGACATATTTTCCTGGGAAATATCATTCATTGAAATGATTATAGCATTCAGTATTTACTCAAATCTTTATTAAGTAATTCTTGCCTAAATCTTACTATCCGTTTACAAAAAAAGGCTATTTTAAGGCTATATGAAGACTAAAAATAATTCTTTCAAAATTTTGTTTCTGACGCTTTTCTTGGCTCTTTTAGCAATATTTGTGTTGGAAAATAAACCTCTTTTGCCGTTAACCCTTAATTCGGCCCAAAATAATGGGCCCGTAAAAGTAGTTACCGAAGAATCCGCAACGATAAGCAGCGTAAAGAAAATTGGGCCATCGGTCGTAACGATCGTTGGAAGTCCGGGTAAGCAGAATAGCTTTGGTCTGGGACCTTTATTTTTCGGATCACCCCAGAATACCCAACCTTCCGGACAAAGTATAGGTTCGGGTTTTATCTTTTCCTCTACCGGTCTGATAGTAACCAATAAGCATGTTGTCTCTGACCCTACAATGACATACCAGGTAATAACTGCAAACGATAAGAAATATAATGTAACAAATATCTATAGGGACCCTAATAACGATATCGCTGTCGTTAAAGTAAACACATCACAAAATCCCGGTAATAATCTTATTCCGGCAGTAATGGGAAACTCATCAAATCTACAGGCGGGAGAGTTTGTTGTTGCAATAGGGACTGCCCTCGGACAATTCCGAAATACCGTAACAACAGGTGTCATTTCCGGTCTTGGAAGAGGAATAACCGCGGGAAGTCTCGCTTCGAACGGTTCTACCGAAAACCTCTCCAATCTCATTCAAACAAGCGCGGCGGTTAACCCCGGTAATTCGGGAGGTCCGCTTGTAAATGCGGACCAACAGGTAATAGGTATGAATACAGCAATCGCCGCAAACGGCCAGGATATAGGATTTGCTTTACCCATTAATACAGTCAAAAATTTTATAAACAGCCTCGGATTTAATCCTTAAAAAATTCCTGCATGCTTTTTACGTTAGTCACGTTAAATGACAAAGGATTAATTCTCCAAACTTTCTCGATTGTCTTAAGCAAAGAATAATGATTGTAAAGAGTATCCGAAGAGTAACCATTTTTAATAGCATTTCCTACCAGTATCGTGGCAACCCTATTCGAATTGCCCGTCCCTTCGTCCCAAGTTATAACTATAAATGACCCGTTATTCTTAAATGCAGGCGAATTCAAAAGAAGCGGTATCTCTTTGGAAAGCCATGAATCTCCCGCGGAAACGGGACAACTATGCATATCGTTGCATATATTCGGCGTTATCCAAATAAAATCAGGCGTGGTATTAGCGCTTTGCAAATCGTTACCAAGAAAAGAGAGGGGAACAATATTCTTACACCTTTTTGGGTTATTCCTTATATCGTCGAAGTAAATAAAGGGATTATGCTTTTGAGCGTAAATATTTGTACTGCCTATAAAACAGGGCGAGGGCATTGATTCCATATAAGCCTTCCATGTTTTGTGAGACGCATCAAGTTGGTCAGTCATATTTTTAGCGCTTATAAAACAGGACGAACAGTCGCTTGATACTCCGAACGTGTCTCCCCCTAAGATAGCCAGATAGTTTGGCAGACTCGGGTGAGTTACGGCGTAATAATTTGCGGCAAAAGAATATTTTTTGATTAATGAATTGATGTAAGGAGCTTCGGGGTTATTTAAAATCTCTCCCCGGGACTTGTTTTCCATTACTATAACCGCAATATTTTCTATACCCGTCTTAGAGGAGGGAGATGAAACGGGAATGCTTTTGGTAAGCGGTGTTTTGCTTATATTTATAATTGATACGGATATAAGCAATACAATAAATAGCAATAATAAACCGAAATAGATAAAAACTTTTTTCATGAAATAAATCTAACATAAAAAGATTAAAAAATTGTAAGATTTTCAATAATGCAATTTGGTAGAATGGAACTGTGCAAAAGCAACATAACCCGGTCCTTGATGCTCTCAGATTTGTCTCTATTTTGGCGGTCCTCCTGATACATACAACAACAAGAACCCTTGAGGCTTCTTCGTATAATCTCCAACAACTTCCCTGGACTCTTTTTCTGAATCAAACTTCGCGTTTTGCCGTCCCTCTCTTTTTTATGATTTCAGGATTCGTGTTGGAACTAAGTCATTCGCACAACAAAAATTATGTGATGTATATAAAAAAACGGGCCAACAGAATCATTATTCCCTACGTCTTCTGGAGTGCAATCTATTACTTTCTCGTGTTCGGCAAACACAAGCCTCCTTTCATAGACTCTCTTTTTGCCGGAAACGCTTCTTACCAGCTGTATTTTATCCCTTCTCTTATTATTTTTTATCTTTTATTCCCGTTGCTCCATAAATACTGCAGTATTATATGTAACAAATGGAGCCTTATTATTTTGGGCATATTGCAGATAATAATCCTTTACTTCGATTACAATATTCATTCCATCTCTCTTTTTTATCCCTTAAGCGTTGCGCTTCTTAATTATTTTTATTTTATTTTCGGTATATGGCTTTCCAAAAATCAGGATTTATTCAAGAAAATACTAAAAAAGTGGAAAATCCTATTATTTTTGGGAAGCTTATTATTTGCCTTTTTGATATTTTATGAAGGCTTCACGGGGTATATGAAAACCCAGAACTATCTTAAATTCTATTCCCAATGGAGGCCAAGCGTTTTTATATACTCATTTTTAATCGGAGGCTTTATGTATGCACTTTTTGACAAAGGTTTTGCCTCTTCGAAAATAATAAAAAGTCTTTCGAAATTATCTTTTTTTGTATTTTTTGTACATGTTGCGATACTTCAATTTACATGGCTCTATTTTCTTAAAAATATTTTCAGCATAAATCTTGCCAAGCAGCTCTGGTACGATCCTCTATATTTTCTATTCGTCGCTGTGGCTTCCTTTGCCATAGCGTACGTAGTCCACAAAATTCCATACCTTTCTAAAATTACGGGTTAAGATTATTGTTTGGAGACCGTGAATGAAGAATTTCCCAAAAGGTTTGAACCGCTTGTAATTTGTACAATTCCCGAAAGTTTGTTATTTACAATTTGTGCCTTCATCAAGTTATAACCGGTATTTCCCGTTGCCATAAGATAATAGATATATCCGTCGGAATTGGAAAACTGCGGATACGCAAAATCACCCGTAGCCAATAAATGTTCGTTCGATAAACCGTTATTCCCAAAATCTGCTATATATAAAGACACATTAAAGGCATTGTTATTTCTGATAATAAATAACACCTTTTTTCCGTCAGAAGATATAGACGACTGGAAAGCATTTTGCTTATCGGTTGTTAACGGAAAAATTTCCCCAGTTTGTTTATCGTATTCCATTACGGTCGAATAAGGCTCAAGGGTTTTGGGATCGTACTGATAATAATCATAAAAAAGGATATTTGAATCGGCAGGATCCCATACCGGGTGGGCAAGACCGCCGGAATAAGGATCCGGTTTGGCAATATTTGTAGACTTTGCGCTTGATAAATCATAAACATATAAAGCATTATCGGGAGCTCCGATTAGTAATCTGTCCTTATCGGAAACAAAAGCTATCTTATTCTGCCCATTATTTACCGCAGGGTCCGTTGCCCAATTCATTGTATCTATATTTCCCGTATCGCCGTTAAAAAGGGTATTAATAACGTTCCCTTTGCCGTCAAACTCTATCATTTTCGAAAAATTTGTTTCTTTATCTATAGCCACATAATTATTGCCGAGAGGAACAGGCTCAATTATGTTCTGATTTTTTGTAACCTGATTTACTCCGTTTTCTGTAAGAGAGTATATATTTCCCCCGCTTGCCAAAGTTATTTTATCGTTAGGCTGAATATTTGAATTGTAAAAATCCGGCTGTAGAGGAGTATTTATAACCGTATTTTCCCTCGATTGCGCAAAAAAGTAACCTATTATAAATGGGATTATGGTAAATGCCAAGAGTGTTCTTTTTTTTATCATTGCTGTATCTCCTTAACGCTTGAAAGACTCGATAAAGTAGTCTCTCCTGCTTTTTTACCGAATATCGATTCTACAAGTTTTGCGGAATTAGTTGCGTCTCCTATTACTATGCTTTGTCCGTCGGTTGAATTGCCGTCGGTTGAGTACGTCGGAGGAGAAAGGGTAAATTGTTTTATTTTTATCGATTTCTGATTCTCAAAATAAAAAGTGCCAACTTCTACTACGTCTAAAGGGCTTACATCTGTTTTTATCTGCCCTTTAAGATCATCGAAAATTTGGGGAATGTTAAGAAGAGAAGTTTTTGACTGAAATAATGTATTTTTTAATGTAAGAAGAAGTTGTCTCTGTCTTTCCGTTCTTCCGAAGTCGCCCAGCAAATCTTCGTGCCTTGAACGGACATATTTAAGAGCTTCCTCGCCCGACATATGCTGCATTCCGGCCTGTATATCCAACCGTTGATACCCATAAAGATTACTGCTATTTATATCCGTCGGATATTGGTTATCCAGTACGGGATGCAATACGTCAAGATTTACTCCGCCTAATGTATCTATACTTTTTATAAAGCCCAAAAGTCCTACCCATGCATAGTTGTCTATATGAATTCCGAAAGTCTGTTCAACAACATCTACTGCGGAGGGTATTCCTTTAAACTCCGAAGCCTGGTCAATTTTACCGTATAAATCTTTGCCGGGCATTTTTACCCATAAATCCCTCGGAATAGAAAACATATCTATTTCTTTTTTTGCAAAATCTATATGAACAATCATCATTGTCTGGGTAAGAGGATTACCTGTGAATTTTTGGTCATTGTCGCTTCCCAAAAGAAGTATATTTGTCTGGTCCGGCATTGTGGCTACCGTTTGATTCTGAATTTTTTGACCCGTTCCGGACGACACAAAATCTCTAAACTTTACGGCATAAAATAAGCTATAACCCAAAAGGAAAAAAATGGCTGCCAAAATAAGATAAAAAAATAACCTTATCAAAAAAGGCTTTTGCTTTTTGCTTAGTTTTTGTTCTTCTGTTATTTTCTCCACAAAGATTTGGAAAGGTCTATCCTGTCTCCTATAAATTCTACACCTTCTTTTTTAAGCATTTCTTTTTTTGTTATTATGCCTTTACCGTAAGAATATCCCGTAAGCTCTCCCTTCGAAGAAACTACGCGATGGCATGGAACATAAGATCTGTCGGGATTTTTAGCCATGAACATGCCTACCGCTCTTGAGGCTTTTGGGCTTCCCGCCAGAGAGGCCAGTTGCCCGTAGGTAGCAACTTTACCCTTGGGTATTTTCGACGCGATTTTATACACCTTATCTTTAAATGTAATCATACTTTTATGAAAGTTTAATGAGAACTCATCCAATTGTGGGCGAATACTTCGGGCCTACCTGTTTTTATGGCTTCGAGTATCTTTTCCGCTATGTATTCCGCTGTATCGGGGGGCTGAAAATCCGGATCATTGTTTTCCCAATTTTCTTCCCTTACACCGTCTTTAATTGTATTTTTTTCAAAATCGGTAAGGGTTATATAAGGATAAACAACACTTACTTTTATGTTATCCTCCTTAAGTTCTTCGTTTGCGGTTAGGGACATTCCCACAACCGCTCTTTTTAAAGAAGAATAAGCGGACATATTGGGAAGCGCCATAAGAGCAGTACCGGAGCTGATATTAATAATAGATCCTCTACCTTGCTTTTTCATTAAAGGTATTACTTCTTTCATTGCAATTGTCGGACCCAATAAATCCAATTCAAAAAGGCTTTTGAACGTTTGTGTGCTTATTTTTTCTACCGGGGCGTCATATCCCTGTCCTGCATTATTTATAAGAATGTCTACTCTTCCAAAATGTTCTTCTGTTTTTTGGATAAGATTTTTTATTTCTTCCTCTTTTGTCATGTCTGTCTTGACAACGAAAGACTCTTTAAGCTCTTTTGAAAGGTCTTCAAGCTTCTTTAAATTTCTTGCAGCTAAAACTACTCTTGCTCCGTTTTTTGAAAGCAACTTTGCCGTTGCTTCTCCAATCCCGGAAGAAGCTCCCGTAATTATTACTACCTTATCTTTTACTTCCATATTTAGAATTATACCACCTGTTATAATACTTCTGGAGATAAAATGAATAAAAAGAAGAAATTATTTTTAATTCTCATGTCGATTCTTGGCTTGATTGCCTTATCGTTTGCTCTCTTTGTAGCTCCCAAAGAGCAACAACTTGCAAGAAATCTTCCCTCACAACTTCAAAAACAAAATCAAAAATTTTCCGTGAAATATACAAAAATAAATTTTATAAGCCCCTTTGTCCAAAAAGCGGCAGTTGCCTCGCAAGACAGAAGATTTTATTACAATTGGGGAATCGATTTAGTTGGGACAACCAGGGCAATTTTTATGACAATAACTACAGGAAAAAGACAGGGTGCTAGCACAATTCCCGAACAACTTGGAAAAAATGCATTCTTCCAGGATACGGATAATCTAAATACCGACATACAGACAAAACTATTGGCTCCTTTTATTACCTTTTATTATCCGAAACAGTATATTCTCGAGATGTATCTTAACGACATTTATTTCGGAAAAAATGCGTATGGAATTTACAATGCAAGTCAAATTTATTTCCATACCACACCCGATAAGTTGAGTCTTTCACAATCGGCCTACCTTATAGGACTTATTAACGCCCCCAGTTATTTATCGGCACACAAAAATGAAGCAGTTTTTCAGGCGCAATTGGTTTTAGAAGAAATGCAAAAAGACAAATATATTACACCGGCTCAGGAACAAGAGGCCAAAAAAAATTTATAGATTAGGAATGTTTTTTGACAACAAAAACTATTCTGTGTCTCGGTAGATTTATCCCTTTTTCAGTCTGAAATTTTTTTACATATTGCCAAAGATAAATTTTGTCTTTTTCGGAATCATAATCTTCAAAAATAGGGACTCCCTGCAAGAAAGTATTCAAGTCTTCATAAGAAGCATAATATTCATTATATTCATAGCCTTTTGCAAAAACTACCTTAAAACCCGCCTTCTCGAATTCATTTTTGAATTGTTCCAATACCGGTTCATCCCATTTTCCGTAATTTTGCCCTCTTCCAAAAATCTGCTTTAAATCTTTCGTATCTTTTTCGCCTATACCTATATACAAAAGGTAACCGCCTTTTTTAATCATTTTATAAAATGAATTTAACTCCATTGGTGATCTTCTTGCATAAATTACGTTAAAATATTCATCGGGGAAATTTAACATATGCGAATCGACCTCAATAAATTCCACATTCTTAATCTTCTTTTCTTTCTGTAATTTTTTTGCAGCATTTAACATTAATTTTGAAGTATCATTTCCTATAACCTTTTTAAAATAAGGAGCAATTAAAAGCGTGAATCTCCCGTCACCGCAACCGGAGTCTAAAACAGTCTTTTCTTTTCCGCTAACCTCTATTAATTTTTCTTTGAATATCTCCTCCGGAGAACCTTTTGGAAATTCCTGTATATACTTTGCCGAGTTTAAATAACTCCCGAACTTTTTAGCAACCTTATCGTAAAAATCCTGTTGTATGGTTTTTATTCCAATTGCGTAAATGCCATTTTTAACAATTCCATCTTTATAGCCATCAAACGAGTTATAACTCTCTATGCCATATTCTATTGTTTTTGGCTCGCCAGATAAAACATTTTCAACACCCTCTTTTTCAAGCATCATTCTTACATCCGGATAATGATGGATAAATATAACTTCTACATCCATTTCTTCTTTTGTTAGATTATTTACAAAATGAATCAGATCTCCCTTTTGTAGATTGTTATAGGGAGTCTTGTCCCAAACGGTTGGCGTTCTGCCTTCAACCTTTTTTGTACCCAGTTTTATTGCCTTAAACGGTCTATCGTTAAGATCCAATAAATATTTCATATTGCTTATTCTTCTGCCTGCAGATACTTCAATACATATTTTTCCAAAGCCTCTTTGAGTATTGAATCGTTTATGTTTTTTATAGAATTCCTGAATTCTTTTATGGTTCTTATTTTGTTAAAATTTTTTACTATCTTATAATCCTCTGCTTTTATCATTCTTGTTTTTGCCAATTCAACGGTAATTTCTCTTGCTTCTCCCATGTACTCCTTAAAAGCAAATGTAGAACTATATTTTTGATGTTTATAAGGCCCCGCCAGTCCTTTTAAAGGAATTTTTAAAGTTGTATTACCAAAATTTCTGTTTAAATAAACCTCCACTCCAAAACCGGTCTTGGACATTTTTTTAACATGTGGCATTAAATCTTTTCTATAATATGCTCTTTCTCCCGAGTATCCTGCTATAAGTTCGGGTAACTTCGAATCCGAGGAAGGGTAACCCAAAACAGCTCTAGCATCTTCCATAAGTATTGGTTTTAGTAACATGCTTATATAAGCATCGGACAAATTTAAAAGGTCAGCATCAAAAAAGGCTACAATTTCTCCTCTTGCCGCTTTTATTCCTTGGGAAAGAGCATTTCCTTTTCCTCTGTTTGGGTTTACGCTTACTACTCTTACTTTATTCCCGAAGCTTTTTAATGTCTCAAGACTCTTATCTGTTGATCCGTCGTTTATACATATTACTTCGCCGATAAGACTGTTATTAAGAAGAGTTGTAACAACCGTTGCCAGAGTTTTTTCTTCGTTATAAAAAGGCACGATAGCAGAAACGGTCTTCTCGCCATTAAGAGATTTATTCAAAGATAAAGCCTTTTTATTATTCACTGAATTGATTATACCATTGCACATAAAAAGGGTATAATAACTGCGTGCGGGATGTAAGACTGGAAAAAACCTGGAAAGAAGCTTTAAAAGAAGAGTTTGCAAAACCCTACTGGGAAACTCTGACGGAAAATTTAAGAAATCAAATTCTAACCCAAAAAGTTTATCCTCCGGCAAAAGATATTTTTAAGGCATTCGATCTTTGCCCCTTAGATAAAGTTAAAGTTGTTATTATCGGTCAGGACCCTTACCACGGCTACCATCAAGCTAACGGACTATCTTTTTCCGTTAATAAAGGCATTATTCTTCCACCATCTCTTCAGAATATTTACAAGGAAATTTATAATGATTTAGGGATAAAACCTTCTTCTTCCGGAGACCTTAGCCGTTGGGCAAAACAAGGTGTATTGATGCTAAATAGTGTTTTAACAGTCTTGGCAAATAAACCGGCATCGCACAGTAATATGGGATGGGAACAATTTACGGATGCCGTTATAGATGTTCTTAATTCAAACCGCAAAAACATTGTCTATATGCTGTGGGGAAAATACGCTGGAGAAAAAGGACTTGTAATTGATAAGGAGAATAATTTAGTTTTGACCTCCGCCCATCCGTCTCCATATTCCGCTTTAAATTTCTTTGGAAATCATCACTTTAGTAAATGCAATAAATATCTGGAGGAAAACAATATTAAGCCTATCGACTGGAGCTGAATAACAAGCAATTTTCAGCTTCATTTGATATAATTTAGTACATTGCCGGATCATCTAATGGTAGGATAGCGGACTCTGAATCCGCTCATCTTGGTTCGAATCCAAGTCCGGCAGCTAGCTTCCCCTTATGCCTTCGATATGCTTCGTTTAGCTTGATACACTGGGCTAATTGAGGTGTTCCAGAAAATATTTCCTGATATGTTGGCGCTTTATCAAATAATACCCCAAAATATGAGGCTTGAAGAAGCGGATCCGAGCCTGATAAGAGCAGTTCTTCCATGTGTTCCAGAAAATATTTTATATATGCCATTACTAATTTCATATCGTAAGGTCCGACGGTTTTTTCTTTCTCCTCCATAAGTTTTGAGAGCTGCTGTTCCGCTTTGACGACTTCACTCTCCATATATTTAATAGCCGTTTCCGATGTTAGGTATTTTATTTTCTCAATAGCCATTCTCGCCTGCATTTTAAGTTCTGCAATTTTAGTATCTATATTTAGCTGTTCTTGATTAGATGCTTTTGTTCTTTTGTACCATTCGTCATTTACCGCTTTTACCAATTCGTCAATATATTCTTGTGAAAGATTTATATTTTTAACGAATTTATAAATCGTTTCCTCAAAATCTTTTTTGGGGACTCTGTAGTAATGTCCTCTTTTATTACAATGGTATGCAGGGTAGTATATTCCTAGTCTTCCTTTTGAGGCGCTTCCGAAGAAAGGCTTTTCGCATAAAGGACAAAGAACTACTTTTCTGTATGGGAAATCGGCATTTCTTACTCCCTTTTTGATTAGATATTCCGGAGCTTTTCTTTTATATATGGTTATCTTTCCGTTTTCTTCCTTAATTTCAATCTTCCCCCTGTTTGCTTTATTGAATGTATCGATTGAGACTAAACCTTCATATTTGGCCTTAAAAGGATGGTTTTGGGTCCATTTTTCCGAACTTACTCCGGCATAAGTGGTATTTTGAATGTAACGCCATAAGCCTTTTACATTCAGCTGGTTTCCGCCTTTTTGTCCTATTATTTTTGTTCTGTCTTTAGGGTCTCTTAGCGTATCAACACGTGTCTTAAAGCCCAAATTATTAAGTTTATCAACTATCTGACGGTCTGTGAGAGTACCTTGGCACCTTAACTCAAACATTTTGATAATAAACTTCGATTCAACCGGATGAGGTTTTAAGATAATTCTTTTTCCGTTTGGCGTTTCAATTTGCTCGTTTATAAAACCGAAAGGGGCATACCTGACCCAGTATCCCATTCTTGCATAGCGAATTTCGGCTCCTATCATTCTTGTCATAATGTCCCTCATTTCGTCTTTTGCTCTTTCCGCCTCAAGGATTTCCGCTTTCTTGGTAGGGGAATAAACACTCCAGTCAAAAGCAATTCCTAAATGCTCAAGAGTATTTATCTGTTGTGTTCCGATTATTCCGTAGATATCTATGAGTTTTACTCCTTTTCTTTCAAGTTGCATCTTCAAACCGTCGTAAAAATATGAACCGCCCCTTGTAAACCTGTCTATGGATTTAATAATAAAAAGTTGAATGTCGTTTTTAGTGTTTACGCAGTAATCTATTGCTTCCTGTACCGGCTGTTCCTCTTTTGAAGCGGACTCAAGGAATATAAAGAATTTTTTTATATTTATATTATGTGTTTTTGCGAACTGCTCTATCTGTTCTTTCTGCGCTTCCGGGGAATCTCCCTGTACCCCCTGTTTTACCGAGGAGACTCTTATAGCTGCAACCGCATTTTCAATTTTTGGTAAGTTATCCATTTTTTTTAAAGCAAATCTTTTTATATAAAACTTTCCCGTTTCTTTGATCTTCGACTATCTTATCTATTAAGATGTTAGCAATAAAGCGGATACGTTCTTCAGTAGATAAATTTGAGGCTGAAGGTCTAATAGTTGAAATCTTATTTAAGCTTCCTTTAAGTCTTCCCATTATTTACTATCCCTCCAAGGATATTTTACTATGCCTATAGGGATAGTGTCAAGAGGATAAATACTCTAGGTTTATCGAACAAAGTTTAATAAAATTCACAAAAATATAGTATACTTTTATGATTATGGACATAATCATAATCATATGTGCCAACTATCTTTTTTTGCTGAGTATAGCAATAGGAGTATTGTATTTTCTAAAAATAAACATAAAGCTAAAAAGAAGATTATTTATAACAACCGCATTTTCCTTTCCAATTTCCTACATTGTTGCCAAGATATCCGGCCTGTTAATTTACGACCCGAGGCCTTTTGTGGTTAAACACATTACACCCCTTTTCTCCCATGCGCCCGACAACGGATTCCCCTCGGACCACATGCTTCTTGCAATGGCCATAGCATCGGTTATCTTTATATATAATAAAAAACTCGGAATTATTTTAGCCATTATAGCCCTGTGCGTAGGATTAGCGCGTGTATTTGCAAACATCCATCACGTGGAAGACATCTTAGGAAGCTCTTTTATAGCAATATCTGTAACCGTCTTTGTATACCTGGGACAGAAATTCTTCATGAAAACTTCATCTTCCTGATATAATGTGCCGGTATGCGGATACTTGTTATCGAGGACGAGCAAAAACTTAACCTAGGAATTAAAAAAGGACTGAAATTTGAAGGATACAGTGTTGACAGCGCATTTAACGGAGAGGAAGGGCAAATGCTTGCCGAAGACCCCTTGCAGAAGGTGAGATACATCGGTAACGCTTGACGGTTTTGTGGTATACTACGCTCAATAATTTAAGCTTCTGTCCACCTGCCCGGAAAGTATGACAAACTTTCAACAGTTGGAAGCGAATAATTTAATACGCTTACTGTCCAACTACCCGCCGGGTAGTCCTGTTGTCAAAACGCTCTTTTCCTTCATCCCATATATCATTCTTCTGTTAATATTCCTTCTGGCAGTATATGTTTTAAGAAAACTGTTTTCCGTTAAAGCGTATCTTGAAGAAAAACAAATTCTGCTTGAAATTACTCCTCCTTCATTTACGGAAAAAGAGTCGTACACAACAGAACAGCTTTTTTCCTTAATCCACGCATTCGGAAGACAAAAATCTTTTAAGGATAAACTGTTAGGGAAACAAAACCGTTTCTCATTGGAAATAGTTTCAACAAAGAACGAAGGCATAAGGTATCTGATAAGGACAACTCCCGATAAGGCGAATACTTTGAGAAAAACTTTAATATCATATCTTCCCCAGATTACGATAAAAGAATCAAACGATTATCTACCGGAAAATTTTGAGGAATTAAGGAAAAACAAATTCAAGATTGTTGGGTTTAAGCTGAAAAACCATTTTGCGTATCCTCTTAAGAAACAGAACCTTCTCGATAAGCACGACCCGATTTCATACATCACCGGAATGATGACAAAACTAAATCCTCAAGAATTAGTGTATTTGCAAATATTAGTAACTCCTCTAAAACTTAAGGAAACTAAAAAGATACAGAAGTTTATCCTAAAAAACGGTGACGTTTTACATTACCTTAATTCAATAAAACTATTTCGTCTCCTGTCGAAAGCTCCAAGCATTAGGCTTGAGTCAAAATCGCCGTCTGAAGGGTATATTCTCGATTTGATTGAAGAAAAAGTAAAACAACCGGTATTTGAAACTTCTATTAGGCTTTTGTTGGTTTCCGACAGCAAAGAAAACATTTCAGACAGGCTAAACGGGGTTAACTCGTCGTTTGAAACGTTTTCCCTGTCGGATTACCAGTCAATATCCCAAAATAAATACCCGAATATCAGGTACATAAATAAACTGTTATTTTTTGCTTTCCGAAAAAGACTTCCTTTAATGAATAAATCCGTATTCTCCTCATCCGAGATTTCATCCATTTATCATTTTCCATTTTCAAACACCTTAAGCGCCGAAGATCTTGTTAAAACCCACAGCAAAGACCTTCCCTCCCCGTTATCATTAAAAACTAAAAACTTTGACATTACTTTTGCCAAAAACTCATTCGGCGGAAGTGAAACTCCTATCGGATTAAGCGAGGAAGAAAGGCAAAAGCACGTTTACATAATAGGGGCAACCGGAACGGGAAAAACCACAATGATTTTATCAATGGCAGAAAATGACATTCAAAAAGGAAAAGGCCTTTGCATAATAGACCCGCATGGTGATTTGGCCGAAAGCGCAATATCCCTAATTCCGGAGTTAAGAAAAGACGATTTAATATATTTTAACCCTGACGACATAAAGCATCCTATCGGATTAAACCTTTTGGAGTTATCCGAGAATAAGGATGAGGACGAGATACTAAGGGAAAAGGAACTTATAACAGAAAGCGTTATTTCATTATTCAGGAAAATCTTTTCCGAAGTCTGGTCAGCCCATGCCCACAGGCTGGAATATATTTTAAGAAACACTATTCAAACGGCTTTGTGCCTTAAAGACCCGAATATCTTTACCGTCTACCAGTTATTAACCGATACGGCTTTTCAAAGAAACGCCTTAAAAAGTATCGAGGACGAGAACCTGAAAAACTTCTGGAAGAACGAGTTTAACCGGGCCGGAGATTACCAGAAAGTTAAAATGATAGGTCCGATTACCTCAAGGATTGGGAGGTTTCTTTTTTCACCTACTGCAAAAAGGATTATGGAACAAACAAAATCCACAATAAACTTTGACGAAATTCTTGACAGCGGAAAAATATTAATCTGCAATCTTTCAAAAGGTAAAATAGGTGAGGATAACTCGGAAGTATTAGGAATAATGCTTCTTACAAAAATTCAGCTTGCGTCACTTAAAAGGGCAAGGAAACCCCAGGAAGACAGAAAATCATTTTACTTATATGTTGACGAATTCCAAAACTTCGCAACGCCTTCATTTATCCAAATGCTCTCCGAGTCAAGGAAATATAAAGTGTTTTTAACAATGGCAGAACAGTCTACCTCTCAACAAAAGGACAGAAACATAGTTAACGTAATACTTGCTAATGTCGGAACTGTTATTTCTTTTAGAAGCGCTAATCCCGATGATGAAAAGCTGATGCTTCCGCAGTTTTCTCCGTATATTCAAGCAGGGGAAATCTCAAACCTTCCTTTATATAAATTTTACATGAAAATCTCGGCGGTTAATCCGGACGAACCCTTTTCCGGAATGACCGTTCCGGTTGAAATACCGAAAGACAGTAAGAAATTTGAAGAATTTATTCAACTGTCAAGAACTCATTACGCCAAACTTTACGTCAAACCGAAACAGACTAATACAGTAATAAAAACAAACAGTAAAAAGACAGTTGAAAAAGAAAAAATACAAGGTTATGTAAAAGAACCTCAGTATGTACTAACCGAATAAAAAGCCCCCGGCGGCGAGGGCTAAAAATCAACAAAAATGAAGCAAAATATAAAAAAATTACTACGCTAATATACTTATATATAAATATATAAGGGGGTCATAAAATGACAAGAATAAAAACAATAACAACCCAACTGACACTAACCCTCAAAAAAAGACAACAGGAGATAATAATACTTCTCTACAAATTCAGATTCCTAAACCGAAAACAAATACAAATTCTACTTAATCAAAAAGATAAGAAAAGAACAATCCAATGGCTAAGCGACTTAACAAAGAAAAAATACGTAATCAGGTACTATTCCAAAAAGATTGACGAAGAACCGGCTGTGTATTCGCTGGGAACAATGGGCAGAAAATATTTTTTGGAACATAAAGAAATTAAAGACATTAATATTTCGCTTTTAGACAGGGTATGGAGAGAGCGCAAGAATTCTGAAGCTTCAAGAGAACATTGGATGCTTCTTGCCGATATCTACCTTTCACTTAAACTTTTAGTTGGGAAAAGCAAAGGGAAACTGCGTTTCTTTACTCATGTGGATTTACGGGGCGTAAAGTATCTTATCCGCAAAGAGCCTGACGCGTATTTTACCATTAAGGAAGAGGATGGAAGTGCGAAAGGATACTTCCTGGATATTTTTGACTCATATACACAATGGGAAGAAATAACATTGCGTATACTAAGATATTTTAGTTATTTCAAAAAAAATCAATGGCAGGATTATATGAAATTTCCATTTCCAAGAGTTATATTTATTACTCCTGATGATAAATTTGCGTCTGTTAACGGTTACGTTAAGAAAATTCTAGTTGAAAAAAGAAACGGAATGCAGTTTTATCTTTCTACATGGAGCGAAGTACAACAACAGGGAATGATTAGTAAGGTTTTGCATAAAGTGGAACCGGAAAAAATATAAGGACCAGTTTCCCGGCCCTTATTCTACTCCAAGTCACTTCCCGTTGCTTCTCACGCATTTATTGTATCACCATTTTCCCCGAATTCCTTCTTTACCTCGGAAAGTTTAATCGGCTGGAAAAACATATCCCTTTCAACGCCCAATCCGTAAGGACCTTCCGCATTTTCTAGCTCAGATAAAGTAAAATATCCAAGCTTCGGATATTCTCCCGAAACAAAGCCGAAAAACGTATCTTTTCCGTCAAATTCTGTCACATACCACGCCCATTTGGTTAAAGGCAGAAAAAACCTGCAAATAATCGTAGGGTCTTTCTCGTTTTCCTGAGAATACAAAGGCGGAAGTTGTTTTCTTAATTCTTCGGTTATTAGTTTCATATTTTACCTCCTTTCTTTTAGAATTAGTATTTTAGGAAGCAAACCTGCTTCCTATACCTGATATGAAATAAGCGGGGTGAATTTTGCAAGGGTGCTTAAAAAGCGTTTATTGGAGCGAAGCGGAAACCCTTGCCAAAAGAGGGGGAAGGCCCCTAAGTGCATTCGATTATCTATATTCGCTCTTATTTAAGAACATTATAAAAAGCAGTGTCTCAAAAATACCCCTTGACAATGATTCCAGGTTCTCATAAGATATGAATAGTCATTCATACCTATGGAGTTAACACAAATTTTTAAACTACTCTCAGACGAAAGCAGATATAAGATTGTCAAACAACTTATGAAAGGCGAAGAATGCGTCTGTGATATAGCAGAAGAATTAAACCTTGAGCAGTCTCTTGTTTCCCATCATCTCAATAAGCTTAGAGAAGCAGGATTAATAGTAGACCGTAAAGTTGGATCTTGGGTACACTGTTCTCTAAATCCAAAGATATTCGAACAAATTGAAACTACTTTCAAAAAAGAACTGGCATCTTCAAATATTACCAACAATCCATGCTCAGAGCATGATATGTGTTGTCAAATACAGGAGAATAAAATATGAACAAAAAAATAGTTATTTATGATCCGCCAATGTGTTGTTCTTCCGGAGTTTGTGGTCCTGATCCGGATCCAATACTAATTGATTTTCAAGATACATTTACTAAACTTAAACAAGCAGGGCACGATATAGAACGCTATATCATTACCCAAAGTCCCGAAAGGTTTAAAGAGAACCCGCAAATCATCAAACTTATTCAGGAACAGCAGTTAAAGGTGCTTCCCATAACAACAGTTGACAATGTTGTTGTAAAAACCGGCGGTTACCCAACCGGTAAAGAATTACAGGATTTTATCAACCAAAAATAATGACGAAAACTAAATTTTTATTCTTTTCAGGAAAAGGTGGTGTTGGCAAAACAACAATGTCTTGCGCAACAGCTATCCATTACGCCAAAGAGGGTAAAAAAACCCTTATTATTACTACCGATCCCGCATCAAACCTGGCTGATGTCTTCGAACAGCCTATCGGTCATAAAATTACTCCGATTAAAAGCGTAGAAAACTTAGCTGCAATGGAATTAGACCCTGATAAAGCAACTAATGAATATAAAGAAAAAACACTCGCGCCATTAAGAGATCTTATTCCATTAGAGAGTTTTAAGGTTCTTGAAGAACAGTTAAATTCTCCTTGCACCGCAGAAATGGCTTCGTTTGACCGATTCACCGATTTTGTCCAAGACGGAAAGTTTGATATTGTTATTTTTGACACTGCACCAACCGGACACACACTAAGACTTCTAGAGCTACCAGTTGAATGGAGTGGAGTCATTGAAAAAGCCGCTAAAGACAATAGCGGAGGTCAAACTTGCATTGGTCCAGCCGCAGCTCTGGCAGAGTCGAAAGCAAAATTTGATCGGGCAATTTCTGCCATGCGTAATCCCGATATGACAACCTTTGTTTTTGTCTTGCGCCCGGAATCTACCCCAATATATGAAGCAAAACGTTCAATTTCAGAATTAAATAAGCTCGGAATAAATTCGCAGGAAATTATAGTCAACGGCGTTTATCCCGAAAAAGCCTGTGATAACCCTTTTATGATAGCCAGGTTTATGAAACAACAGCAATTCCTACATACAATAATGGAAAAATTTCCACTCCCAGCTAAAGTCGTGGAACTTGGTTCGGAAGAAATTAAGGGCATCGCCAGCCTAACCGATATGTCGGAAAAACTATTTAATAATCCTACAATCTTATCTAAATATAATTTTATAAATAAAACAGTAGACAAAATAACTACGACGAATGGATCCTTGCAATCAAACAAGGCCATAACTAAGTTATTAACACCATTAAATGGACAAAAAAGAGTCATTTTCTTCGCCGGAAAAGGTGGGGTGGGTAAAACCTCCGTATCGGCCGCAACAGCACTTTGGGTTGCCCATGCGGGGTATAAAACCCTTCTCTTAACGACCGACCCCGCATCGCATTTAAAACAGGTTTTTGATCAGGAAGTAACTGAAAGACCAACACTTGTAGAAGGTGAAAAGAACTTGTGGTTTACCCATATAGACGCAAAAAAAGCGGTTGAAGAATATAAAGAAAATATTCTAAATGAAGCCAGAAAAAAATATGATGCGAACCGGGTAATTGCTATTGAGGAAGAACTTAACTCCCCTTGCACGGAAGAAATGGCAATATTTGAAAAATTCATCGAATTTGTTGCACGCAAAGATTTTGATGTTATAGTCTTTGACACTGCGCCGACAGGTCACACATTAAGGCTACTCGAAATGCCTGTAGACTGGAATAAGCAGTTGGAAATTAAGACTTTCACCACAACCGGAGAAACTGAAGTAGATAAAATCACTAAATCTCGTTTTAAAGAAGTAATAGACCTTTTGCAAGATTCAGATAAAACGACTTTCAGCTTTGTAATGTACCCCGAATCAACACCTATTGAAGAGGCAAGCAGAGCAATGACAGAACTTTTATCTATCAATGTTCCCACAAGCTTAATCATTGCAAATCAAATTTTAGCAGAATCCGTAGTAACCAATGATTATTTAAGACAACGAAAAACCATGCAGGACAAATACCTACGCATAATGGCAAAGCGTTTTACCGCACCAATCGTAACTCTTCCTCTTTTAACAGAGGATTTAATAGGCAAAGAAAAGTTGCTTGAAGCAGGACTGTTGCTTTATGGAGAAACAAACTAAAAAGAACAAGGTAATTTTTGTATGCGCCGAGAATGCAGGTCGTTCCAAAATGGCCGAAGCATTTTTTAATGCGGTGGCTCAAAAAAAACATCTTAACTGGGTTGCTGAAAGTGCCGGTACTTTTCCTGCACATCATATTAATCCTGCCGCGATTCAAGCTATGGAGGAGATAGGAATTAAAATTGAAGATACACCACCGAAGATATTTCTTCCGGAAAAAGCTTCAGAATATGCACGATTAATTTCCTTTGGATGTATTGTAAAAAGTGCTTTCTCTCAGGAAATTCAACTCCGGATTGAAGAGTGGCACATCGAAGATCCAAAAGATAAGCCAATAGATGAAGTCCGCATAATTAGAAATGAAGTTGAGCAATACGTTAATAAATTGATTAACAATTTATAGAATTTATGGATAACCAAATAACACAATTAATAAAAGCATTTTCGAATGAACTAATGAATCTAGTCCCTGAATTTGAAGAGCTTTTTCTAGCAAAAAGGGATTTAGATAATGATCCAACTTCTAAAAAGCTTTGGACAGAAAAGGAAGAGAAAAGACAAACTATTGAATTAATGAAAAGTAAAGGCCTACCTGTATCAACCGAGCAAGAACAAGAATTGGCACTAAAACTTAAAGAAATGAGAGAGAATCCGGTTGCTATGCGTTATCTTAAGGCAATTAATTTTGCTGGTAAAATATCGGGCAGAATAGGCGCTGATCTAATGGAATTAGTCGGTGTAGATTTTGCTGCAAGAAGGGGGTGCAAATAATTTCTAATAAAATAATTTTTGATAAAACAAAAGATTATATTCAAACCTTGTCTGAAACAGATGAAGTGAAAGCGCATAAAAAAGCTCTCGAAGAATTTGAAAAAGATGATGAGGCTAAGAAATTACTTACAGATTTTCAGGAAGCACAGAGAACATATGCGATATTTAGACAAGGAGGGTTTGATGGATTGAAAGAGCAAGAGGGAAAAGTAAGGGACTTAAACAATAAACTTTCAAAAAATCAAAAAATACAAGCTCTAATCAAAACTCAAGAAAACCTGCAGATACTCGTAGGCGAGCTTGCCCGCAACATCAGCCAAGGAATTAACTTTCCCTTTGTTCAGCCACAACAAAGAGGTTGTTGCGGATAAATATGAATAATTTTGTCTGCGTAACTTGTCAAACATCTTTTTATTCTATTGGTTCAGAAAACACTGCAAAGTGTCCAAATTGCAGTTTAGAATGTAGCAAGCAAGATACAAATCAAAATGTAGATTTTGATTCCTACGTTAACTCCCTTAAAAACCGTGGTGGAGGTTGCGATTCAGGAAGCGGATGTTGCGGATAATTACATGAATGATATTAAGAAAATTGTTAAGGATAGCTATGGGAAAATTGCTATACAAAATAGCTCGTGTTGTGGTGGAAATTCCTGCTGTGGTGGTGGCAATTTTGACAATATCGGTAAAATAATAGGTTATTCTGACTCTCAACTAGCCAATGTACCAAGTGGAGCCAATTTGGGCTTAGGTTGTGGTAATCCATTCGCAATTTCTTCATTAAAGAAAGGAGACGTAATCTTAGATCTTGGCTCAGGCGCTGGATTTGATTCTTTCCTAGCGTCACGTCAGGTAGGAGATACAGGTAAAGTCATCGGCGTTGACATAACACCTGAAATGGTTAGTAAGGCAAAGGAAATTGCAGTTAAAGGAAACGTTAAAAATGTGGAGTTTAGATTAGGGGATATTGAAGCTCTACCTGTAGACGACGACTCAATTGATGTTATTATCTCAAACTGTGTTATTAATCTTGCTCCTGATAAAGAAAAAGTATTTAAAGAAGCTTACAGGGTACTAAAAATTGGTGGACGACTGATGATTTCCGATGTAGTCTTATCAAAAGAACTACCAGAAGATATAAAAGATGACGAGAAGCTTCTTATCGGTTGTGTCAGTGGAGCAATTCTTAAAGAAGATTACCTAAAACTACTGTCCAAAGCTGGATTTTCAAAGATCACAATTTCTAAAGAAACCCCCATGTTTTTAGAAAATTACGGATTAAGCATCACGTTTTCGGCAGTGAAATAGTGTGGAGATAATGAAAACACTTTATCAACATCAGGTAATTAAACATAAATCTAACGGATGCTAAAAAAATTGTTGAACACGATTTGATTAGAGAAACACACAACTAATCTGAAAGTTTGTTAATGAATTATTCAAAAAGTATTTTTATTTGTATAATATAAGGTATGGAGCTTTTAAAAGACAGAAAATTTCAATATCTTATACTGGCCTTATTTTCTGTACTTCCCCTTGAAATTCTTTCACTCTTTTCAATTCACTTGCCTTTATTTATTGAGCTACCGTTTTTCGCTGCGTTACTTTTTATATTCGGAAGGAAAGTTTTTACTGACGGCGTAAAGGCACTTTTTAGATTAAACTTCTCAAACATAAATCTTTTAATGACAATTGGTGTATTCGGGGCTATTTATTTAAGAGAGTTTGAGGAGGCTACGGTTATAATAATCCTTTTTGCCGTTGCAGAAGCTCTGGAATCTTTTGGCATGAGAAGAAGTCAAAAAGCTTTGGAAGAACTTGTTGATAAAACCCCTAAATCCGCTTTCGTAAAGGGAAAAGAAGAAAAAGTACAAATTGAGAATATTAAAGTCGGCGAAATACTGATTATTAAACCCGGAGACCAAATTGCTCTTGATGGGAAAATTATAAAGGGGATGTCTTTGGTTGATGATTCAACTATAACAGGCGAACCTTTGCCTAAAAATAAAAATGTCGGGGATTTAGTTTACGCAGGAACTCTTAACACGTCCGGATATCTTGAAGTTGAAGTAACAAAGTTAGCTAATGATTCAACTCTTTCTAAAATTATCGAGTTAACTTATGAAGCCAGTGAAAAAAAATCCAAATCCCAAAGATTTATCGAAACATTTGCTGAAAAATATACACCAATTGTAATAATATTTGCCGCATTAATAATAGCAGTTCCCGTTATCATACTCGGACAATCTTTTAACGTATGGTTTTCAAGAGCAATAATAATGCTGGTTATTGCCTGTCCATGTGCTTTAGTTATAGCTACTCCCATAAGTATTTTTTCAAGCATCGGGAATGCAAATAAAAAAGGAGTTTTGATAAAAGGTGCAAAGTATATTGAAGAAATCGGAAAAATTAAAGCAATTGCCTTTGATAAAACCCGAACTTTAACAGAAGGAAAACCAGTTGTTTCGGATATAATTCCATTTAATGGGCGAAGCAAGGAAGACGTAATCGCTTGCGCCGCCGGTCTTGAAGCACTTTCCGAGCATCCGCTTGCAAAGAGTATTCTTGATAAAGCCAAAGAATTAAAACTTATTCCTCATACTGCTGAAAACTTTTCTTCAATTGCAGGGAAAGGTATTAAGGGAAATTGCGTATTCTGTGCAAATAAACATGTTTGTATGGGGTCGCTTTCTTTTATTGCTCAGGAGCATGGAATAGGGAAAAAATACGAAAAAATCATCGAAGAACTTGAAAACCAGGGGAAAACAATGATTATTACTTATGAAGATAATGAAATAGAGGGAATAATCGGAATAACAGATAAAATTAAACCCCAAAGCGAAGAAGCGATTAGAAATTTAATAAAAATGGGCATAAAACCGGTAATGCTAACGGGTGATAATTCTTCTTCTGCCGATTTTATTGCGAAAAAATTAGGTATCAAAGATGTAAAATCTGAACTGATGCCTGAGGATAAAGTAAAAGAAATATCCGCCTTAATAAATAAATATAAAAAGGTTGCAATGATTGGGGACGGCGTCAACGATGCTCCGGCACTTGCTACCTCATCAGTTGGAATAGCAATGGGAGCCGCCGGATCTGATGTCGCAATTGAAAACGCTGATATCTCCATAATGGACGATGATATCGGCAAAGTGCCGAACATTATCTCCTTAGGTAAAAAAACATATAACACAATACGTATAAATGTAGCAGTGGCACTACTAACAAAATTTGCATTTCTCACGCTTGCGATATTAGGAATGGCAAATCTCACAGCAGCGATTTTTGCAGATGTAGGCGTAGCTTTACTTGTAGTAATATATGGTCTAAGACTATATAACTATAATGATCATAACAGATCTTAACTTATAGCTATTTTTTATTTATTTGTTTCCAAAGATATACTCCCAAAAGCACCAAATCTATAAAGATAACTAGAAAGATAAGAAAGCTAAATAAATTAAAGCCTCCAAAACCTGTCCAGCCCATCATAGATCCCCAACCCCAATTTCCCATCATATTTTTAACACCTCCTCCGTTTGTATAAACATTATTCATCATTCCAATCATAAAAGAGGGGGTATTTGAAGGAACCGCAAGATTTGAAAAACACCCGCTGCCTCTTTTTCCTAAAACAATATGCATTTGTTCTTCTCCGTTTTTTCCCATCATGTTTTGCATCATACTATTCATCAAAGCATGCCTTTGTGTATCTCCTATCATTTGTCCCATAAAATACTCCCCGAGCAGCTCATAATTATCGCTGATTAAGCTGTTGCATTGTAATTTTTTTGCCTGCAGCTCTTCCCAGATTTGTTTTCCTTTGGTTTGATCTTGAGCGGTTGCCGCAACAGCCGAAGAAGATGTATTGGAATTACTACCCCAGTCCATCATCCCTTGAGCAAACGCAACCGAAGGAGAAAAAAACAGAAAGAATGTAATTATTATTAATAGAATTTTCTTCATAGTTTTATTTACTTTTATCAATAATTTCTCTAATAATTCCGTCAATTTCTTTAGGTAAAGAACCAAGATTAGCTTTTGGGAAAAATTGAGGCAATATAAAAGGTCTCATGCCGGAAATATAGGTTTTTCCGTTCTTTTGATAAACATTTATTTTGCAGGGCAACATAAGTCCAATCTTTATATCTGCTTGAAGGAAGATATAGGCACTTTTGGCGTTGCAAATCTCGATTATCTTGAAAGGCTCAATCTCAAAGCCTTTCTCTTTCAAGGTAGTAGTAGCGTCATGGATATAAAGCACTCGAAATCCCGCAGCCTTTGTCTCCCGCTCAATTGCTTTTACTGTTTCCTCAAATGATTTTTCTGTTGCAACCGTATAATCAAAAACCATATTTAATAGACTTCCTTCCTATTGCACATGTGGGGAGAAAGTTTTGCGGTTATCAAGACCCAATAATTTAGCATCATAGTTGTTCGCTTGGAAACGTTTCTTTAAATCTATCAAACAAGCGATGGATAGTCTTATCCGTGCGGGAGAGAGAGGAAACCGCTGATTTTAAAAATTCCAAACCATCTTCAGTAACTGTGTACGTTCTTCTGTCGGGACCGGACTCATTCTTACTCCAATCTGACTCTACCCAGCCGTCCATTTCCATCCTTCTTAATGTTCGGTATAAATTACCGACATCAACCTTTTCGCCGCAATGTTTTTCTAAATCATCCATTAAACTGTAACCATGCGAAGGGTTTTTTGAGAGTAGAAGGAGAATACACGGTTCGACGAATCGTTCAATGCCTCCAAAATTTCTTGATCTGAATGAGCACCCGCATGTTTTACACATATGTAAATATCATATAGTATAAAGTCTACCAAATCAACCCCTATTTTTTTAGGTTCTACGCCCCGCAGCTTCCGCCGTTTTGCGGCTTTGGCAAAAGTCCGGGTATTTTACGAATGGGAATATCCACATTTTGTACCCAGCCGCTAATACTTGAATAATCTTTGGAGAGAGCTATTCTTGGATTTACATCGTTCCAATCTGTATTTTTAATTACGTTAAAATACAAAGCTGTTTCTGTATAGTTTTGGGGAAACCAGAAAGAGTTAAACGCGAGAAGTGTTTTATATATTTCATCATCCGTTAAGCCTTGCGAAACACCCAACTCAATCAGCGCCATTGCAGCAGAGCCGTGATTGCAGTCCTGAAAAAATGTAGAATTATCACAGCAGGGGCGGTATGTATTTTGGGCGATAAGTTTGACTCTTGCTTGCTGGGAAGAAGAAAGCGGGATAAGTATGTATTTATTAAAATATGAGCCTCCGTTTGCCTCTTTTCCCAGTGTCCATCCTCCGGTTGAAGCAAAATTATTAACGTTTGGGCCGTATACCGGACTTTGCTGGTTTATATCCATTTCATTGGACAGCCCTATTGCCCAAAGGATGTTTACTATCCAGTTGGCATTTTGTGAATTAATTACAATTGGAGAAACTGAAGGTTTTGTTAAAAGTTCTTTTTCATCTTTCGGAATACCGCCGGTTTGTTTATATAAATCCTCCATTTTCTGCATATCAATAATGCCCAAGGAAACCATTTTAGGCACAACATCACCCAAGACTAATCTGCTGGTAAACCCCTCTTTTGGCAAAACCTGCGCCGTTACTTCCTGCACGCGTTTTGTATATGAAGCCGAAGGACCCGTTGTTATTCGATTGTTATTATAAAAGAGATTAGCAAATATGGGTTCGGGCCTTAAAAGTGAATAAGTAAAGACAGTCTCTGCTAGAAAAAACAAGATTAAGGAAAAAAGCAAAAGTGTATCTTGCTTTTTAAATGACGCATTGTGAGGTATAGGACATTTGCCGTCGCAGTTTGGGTTTTTTGCTCTTCTTATCAAAAAAAACAAAGGAATGGTTAAAAAAACTACTGACAAAGTTTTTAATTCAAGACCTTTAAAAGGGAAGGCGGCCAAGCCTCCCGTAATGCCTATAAGGGAAAGCAAAACCCCCGAGCAAACAGGACAGGAAGCGGCAAAAGCGCCGATTATTACTCCTGTTGTATTTCCTCCCTGCTCTTTGAATGTAATGCGGCCAGTTCTTCGCAGTAAATATATTGTTAGCGAAACGTCAACTCCAAAGAGAATAAGGGCAAGAACGGTAGAAATAATGAAATACAACATATAAAAAGGCGTATCTTTTGTGTTGAGGTAAAAAGTCGTAATGCTTGATGTTCTTGTCAGAAGGAAATCATAAAAAATAAACAAAGCGAGCGAGGCTATAAGTCCGATTAAAACATAAAATATCCCTGTAAGAAGTTTTGAGAAAAAAATATTTAGCCTAGTAAGTTTCTTAGCATGTAAATTTGATTTGTCTTTGGAAACATTAAGATTTTCAATAGTTTTTTGCGCTTCTACAGAGTGTCTTGCTATATTAAGATTGCAGCTTGGATGGCTTTTGCACCACGCTTCACATTTTTTTGCCCATGATTTTGACGTATAGGTGAGTTTACAAATTGGGCAGGTATAAAGTTTTTTACCTAATTTTTCCATGCAGAATTCTTATTAACTTGCTCCCCCGCAACCATCTGAATTTGCCAAAACATCGGTAATTTGTTTTGCGCTGAAATGTTTTACATGCACTAAATATTTGCTTAAACCTTCATAGACATACCATCGCCAGCATTTACAGCAACAGTAGCCTTTTTCAGGAGAAGCGGCAACCGCAGCATCGAGTATTTTTTGTTCGGAAGCGGTAGGATTAATGGTATTGTCGTAAACAAGCAGCTGTTTTGCCTGTTTTGCCGGAATATCATACGGGTCGGCGGGAATTACGGAAATAGCGCTATATTTCTTAAGGTTATTGACCTGCTCTACATATTTACCCAAAACCATCGGGCTACAGCACGAACCTTGCAGCCTTTGGTTATCATTCATTGTTGGAATTGAGGTCAGAAAGTCGTTTGAACAGCTTGAGTTTCCATGCGTTGAAAGATAGGCAAATTTTGCCTGTTGGGAAGAAGTGCCTGCTTGCTGGTTTGAGGAATTGCCAGTTTTACTGTTTAAATACGTATTGCCAAACAATAGCCCCATGATAAGAATCGAAAAAAATACCAAACCGATTGCGATTTTATTTTTTGAAAGCGTTTTTATAATATCACTCATAAGATTAGCTTTATTTTAACGCGGCTTCTATTGCAGTTTGGAACGCGTTATAAGGCTGTGCGCCAACAATCGGCAAACCGTTGATGAAAATGGTGGGAGTCCCAGTGACTCCGGCTTTTTGTCCGGCCGCCAGATCTTCATCAACATTTTTTTGATATTTTGTACTGCTTAGGCAGGATTGAAATTGGCTGGTATTCATGCCTAAAGTTCCCGCTATTTGTGTAAGCTTATCTGTTGTATACATTGACGTATCCGTTTCGCTTGGTTGATTCTCATAAAGATAATTATGAAAATCCCAGAATTTTCCTTGTTCGTTAGCGCATTCTGCGGCATTTCCGGCAACAACGGAGGCCGGTCCTAGAAATTGATAGTGTCGGAAGTAAAATACTGCTTTTCCGCTGTCAATATAGTCTTTTTTTATCTGGGGTTCTGTATTTTTGAAGAACTGGTCACAGAAAGGGCATCTAAAATCACCGAATTCAACAATTTTTACTTTAGCATCTTTATTTCCTAGCGGAGGCAGATGACCGACATCAATGTTTTGTTTTTGTCCAGGAACAGGCGCCTGTGGTTGATTGGGCTGAGCTCCGGCCTGCTGGCTGGGTGCTGCTGCAAGACTTCCGGTTTGATTTTTTTCAAGATATTGGACTTTTGTGAATAAAACTCCTATTAAAAATGCGGCGATAATAAGTAAAACTACGAGAATTTGATTTGTTTTTATATTTCTTAATTTATTTA
>JAKALN010000011.1 GCA_021824155.1 bacterium
CACCTATTTTTCCTTTTGAAAGAGAGACGAGAAGTATTTTCCCTTCATCCATTACTTTTCTAAAATCAAATGCTGTTTCGGATTGTCCAATTATGTTTCTCATCATTTTATTTGTAACAAAACGGCCGAATTTGGAAACGATATAATCAAGTACTTCGGATTTATGGAAATCGCTTGTCTGGGCAATCTGGTCTGTCCAGTAACGTCTTACAATCGGATCAGAAACTTTGGGCAAAAGTTCCTGGACAAAAGATGCATCGGTTAAGGCTCTTACAACTTCTATAAAAGTGCTTCCCTTCTCTGCCATAACGGTTAACATTGCGTTTCTTATTGCGTGTTCAAATCGGGGACCGATTATTCCGGTCTTATTAGGGTCATAAAGTTTATACATAAGACCTACTATGGAAGAGACAACATAATGTTTTTCTCCTTCTGTATTTGCCTCTAACATATTTAATCCCATAGGCCTGTCGGTATCGGAAGGATCAAAAAGGATTACATCCTCTGCTCTTTCGGGCGGAATAAGCGGGAGAAGTTTATCTATTGTGTCATGTGGGTCTATGAAACATACTCCTTCTCCGTTTCTTATATCCTGTAAAATCATGTCCTTTAGAAATTCTGATTTCCCTACACCTGTTTTTCCTATTACGTACATATGTCTTCTTCTGTCGTCTCTATCCATATAAACTGGCTTGCTAAGACCCCTATAAGTACTCATACCCAGATAAAGACCGCTTTCCGCAATTTGAGCCGGAGCCGGAGCTCTTTTTGAAGAGATCCAATAAATGTGGGGCGTTGCAATTCCTTTATTGGGAAAATGAAAAACAGTAGCCAGCTCTTCGCTCGATAAAACAGACGTCTGACCTCTCATTGGCATATATCTGTATATAAAATCAGTCATAAACATTCCTTTAAATCTGTGTTTATTTTTTGTAAAAGAGTTTGCCCCCGAAAACTGGGTAAAAGAGCTGACGATGTTATCCAAATGAGCCTGAGCCGATTCGGGCGTGCTTGAGGAAACAACTATTCTTATAACGGTGTCAAAACCCGGTTTTCCTATTTTGTTTTCTATTCCTTCAAGCTCTTTTGGATCTGCGGAATATTTTGCGGTTTCGGGGTTGGATTCGTTTTTCTTGGTTCTTGCTATATATGTACGCCCCTGTTTTTTCCATTTGCCGTCGGAAGGCCCAACAAGAATTTGCAAAGCCGCTCCCTCGCCCGGAGTCATTTTTGCAAGAATTGACGTTATCGAAGAAAGAGGGTCAACCGGTAAATCTTTAAAAACTTTAATCGGCATATAATTGGATGTTTTAAGCCTTAGGCTTGCGAATGCCACCTTAGCGTTATCGGAAAAAATATTATATTCATTACCGAGAACAAATCCTTCTTTCTGTGTTTTTTCATCTACCACTTTTATTTCGGCGTCGGGATAAGCACCGTTAATTTGTTTTTCTATTAAATCTTTATATTTATTTGGAGTGTTAACGTAAAAACGTATATCTCCCGGCATTCCGACAATTTCAAAAGAAAGATGGGGCTGGAGCTTTAAAAAAGACAAGCGTCCACCTTGCCTCATAGACCCCAGGCTTGCAAAAAGCTGTTCTGCGGCGTCAATTTTTATTTCGTTATCCCTTGGAACTGCAACCTGCAGGAGAGTAGATTCCAAAGATTGCCTTTCCCTATCCCTGTTTCTGTACCATAAAACAAAAAGGTATGCAAAAATAACACCCAGAAGCACTAAAACGGCGGAAATAAAAAGAGCCGCGACCAAAGAAATTAAAATAGATGTTAAATCGGGTAAGGTGAAAACCTTTGAATAAAAAAACATAATTAAACTTTTGCTTTATCAAGTCTTCTTCTTTTTAAGAAGAACAAAATTTTATTTGCAATCCAAGTCCTGGCATCAAAAACGTTCCCTTTTGCTTCTTTTTGAGCCTCGGCCTCATCCATATCTGTTCCTTGAATTCTTACAATACCCTGCGGCTCTGTGCTTATAGGCACCGTGGAACCAACATGTCTAACTCCGGTTGCAAAATGCTGTTTCTCTAATCTTGGTGCTTCAGAAACCTCCTGTACTCCGGCTTCCCTCACTTCGGCATCTGTAACTACCTCCGGGGGCACCGAGGGAGCAATGAGCGGCTCTGCTTCTTTATGGGGAACGGATACGGGTTGGGGAACAGGATTTAGTTGGTCTTTTTGGTCTTGGTTATTCATATGTTAATCATAACACTAATGAACGTATTCGACAATTAAATTAACCGTCTGCAGTGCCTATGCAATTGGCGTGCAAGCCTCACATTTTCCTAACAAAAATACTAATCACAAACAGGCTCACCTGATTCTTGAGCAAACTGTTCTTTTGTCAGTCCGCATCCAGGACACGTATTACCGACCGGCCCGTCCGCTCTATAACTACATTTCGGACAGGTAAACCATTCTGTTTCGTCTTCACTGTTGCTATTTAATATCGAACGGGTGCTATCCTCAAACACGTTTAAATTACTGAATATATTATTGCTTTCCACCCTGCCTGTTGCGCCACAGCTTCCCAATACCTTAGGAGGTTCTGATATATATTTTTTCATTCCCATTGCCACGGTCAAATTGGGATGCACAAAATCGGAAAGGTAAATTACGTTAGCTTCCAATGAGGATTCAAGATTTTCCTTTACTTCAAGAGTAATGTTTTCTAAAGCATAAAGGGCCCTTCTTTTTTGCTCCGAAGTCCCTCTTTTTACTACTTGCGTGTATTCGCTTATTACGCTATCCAGCCTTTTTAAGGCTTTTTTGAAGATTTCCTTTCCTCTCTTGTCTTTTATTTCAAAATTTCCGTGAATAAAATCTTTTACCCTATCGGGCTCTATATCTATTATTTGTGGCGAACTTAAAAATCCTTCCGCCTCCTCATATTTTTTTCCCCACAATGCATTAGATGCTCTGTTAAAATCTTCAATTTCCGGATTCTCAACTCTTATAGCAGTCATATCCACTGCGTCACCATTTACTGTCCCCGTATATCCAAAACCATAACGTCCATAACCGTCTTTTTCGTCTCCTGGAGGACTAAACCAAACAATTGTTCCTCTTTTTTCCCTGAGCTGTCTTTCTATACTAAGCAATCCTTCAAATTCTGCTTCTTCGCGTGATGTCCCTAATCCTTCTGTTTTTCTTGTCTCGATTGCTTTTTTTGCTTTTAAAACCATTAGCTCCCCGGAATTTGGATCTGTTAATCTTCCGCCTACCAACCCCATTGTGTAATTAAACTCCGGGACTTCAAACCTATATTCGCCCAGATAAGAAACGACATCATCTGCAATTTGCTGTCTGGTTGCTCCTTCATAAAATTCATGTTTAAAGGCTAATGCCTGTTGTTCTACCATAAAAAAACTCCTCAATCCGAGGAGTTGCACAAAAATGCACTTCTGCTCGGAAGATTTATAACGGGGTTCCGACTTTACGGTTGCGGCACAGCCAGGAATTTAACCTGTTTCACCCGAAAATTATCTTGAACATCCTCGCCTGTCTTCGCTTTCGTTTCGCAGGCGAACTCTGCCTAACGGCCTCCGTTCCAGACAACTTCTTTTTTATTTTCTTTGTGATTTATATATCTTGCAAGAGTAAAAAGCAAGTCAGAAAGTCTATTTACATAAACCAAAATTTGCGGATTAATTTTTTCCTCTTCCGAAAGCCTTACCGCTTTTCTTTCCGCTCTTCTGCAGATTGTTCTTGCCAAATGAAGCATGCTTCCTCCTTTTCCTCCTCCCGGAAGTATAAAATTGGAAAGCTCGGGCATTTTATCCGTTAGACTATCTATTCTTTTTTCAAACTCCGCAACCCTTTTTGACAAATATCCTTCGAATTTTTTGTTTTCTATTGTACTTGCAAGACTTGCTCCTATTTCAAATAAATCGTTTTGAACAAGAATCACGTCTTTTTTTACTGCCGGGTCTTTTATTTCGGCTAAAACAGCTCCTAAAGAACTGTTTAACTCATCTATGGTCCCGTAGGCTTCAACTCTTAAACTTGCCTTGGAAACCGTTTTTCCTGCGTAAAGTGAAGTTTTTCCTTTATCTCCAAACCTTGTATAAATTCCCATAAGTCGCTTTGCTCCAATTACTAATTCCTAATTATTAATTACTAATTTGCGGGGAGCCAATAAAATTTTTGCAGTGCGGATTAGCGGGCACTATTTTATGGACAGGTTGAGTTTTATCGCGCACGCAACAAGAAAATTTTTGTTGGCGACCTCAGCAAATTAACCTTAGCATTTTGAGTAGCCGCAGGCGTAGCATTTTCTGCAGCCTTCCTCGTATGCAAGACTTGCTCCGCCGCATTCTGGGCAGATGTCATAAAGCCCTGTTGCCGGTTCTTGGGAAAAACTCTGCGAAGTCTGAAGAGTTAATTGTTCTATTTTTACAATTTCATCTTTTTTCAGTTCGTCTGCAGCTATCGGAGCATGTCCGTTTGTTTGAAAACCGTTACCGTTAGTAACAGGATGCCTGTCTTCGACTACACCATTTACCCTAAATTCAAAATGCCTGGATAAAACTTTTGCAACCGCATCCGGAAGAGAACGGACTCTGTTTTCCCCGAACCCCACGCTTGTTGCCCCTCCAATACCTATCAGCTGAGCAACAATCTGTTTTACTTTTTCTCTTGGGGTAAGATGTCCTACTAACCTCAGATTAAGGGAAATCATTCTCCCCAGGGCATCCGCCATCGCTGCAACATCAGAGCCTGATTTTCCAACGGTGATAAATACTTCAAAAGGCTCTTTTGTTTCGTTATGGTTTATTGTTATATACGTTTTCCCAACGGGAGTTTCCGCTTGATAAGTAACTCCTTCAACCATCATCGGCCTTGGAATTACCGGATTAACAGGTATTTTAACTGTCTCTTCTTTTTTTTCTTCTTTTTTATCTTCTATTCTTTCCAAAACCCCCTGCCTTGAACCGTCTCTCATATATGTTATTCCTTTAAGGCCCATGTCATAAGCCATCTCATAAAGCCTTTTAACGTCCTCTACCGTATGTGTTTTGGGAGCGTTTACTGTTTTTGAAATCGATGAATCAATATATTCCTGTGCAACCGCCTGAACTCTAACATGGTCTTCGGGAGTAAGTTCGTTTGCCGAAACAAAATAATCGGGCTTAGTATCTGTCGGATGTTCTTTTTTCCACTCTTCATACAAAGGATGGTACATCATGTGCTCCCCAAGCCTGTCCCTTCTTATAAATTCAAATTCGTAAACCGGCTCAACACCCGATGAAACTCCCGAGATAAGAGACGTTGTCCCGGTCGGGGCAATTGTCAGTAAGACTGCGTTTCGTATTCCCTGTTTGGCAATTTTCTTTCTTATTTCTTCTGGTAATCTTTTTATATGCCATCCGGCGAGATATTTTTCTTTGTTGTATTTAGGAAAAGACCCTTTCTCTACTGCGATATCGGAAGACGCTATATAAGCATTATCTCTTAGGGTTTTAAATATTTTTTCAATTACTTTAAGCGATTCCTCTCCGCCATACCTTACTTCCATTTTTATTAAAGTATCCGCAAGTCCCAATATTCCAAGGCCTGTTCTTCTTATATCTTTTGCCACTTTCTCGTTCTCTTTATAGAAATAATGAGTGTCATCTATAACGTTGTCTAAAAACCTCATTGCAACCTGGACGTCTTTACCAAAAGAAGAATAATCAAATTTTTTATTTTTCACATAAGCCGAAAGGTTCATTGCTCCTAAGTTGCAAACAGCCCATGCTGAAAGCGGCTGTTCTCCGCAAGGATTGGTGGCAATAAGTCTTTCAAAATAATAAGTGTTGCTTCTTTTATTGCTCCTGTCTAAGAAATGAAGGCCCGGCTCTGCGCTTCTCCACGCTGCTTCGCAGATTAAATTCCAGAGGTCCTTTGCTTTAACTGTTTTTTTAACTTCTACTTTTCCCCCCACTTTTTTCCATTCATCGATGTCTCCGTTCCATTTTTTGTCGTATTTGGGGTCGTCAAGATCCGGATAAACCAAATCCCAGTTCCCGTCTTTTTTAACCGCTTCCATAAAAGCATCGGAAAGACAAACTGAAAGGTTTGCTCCGTTTATTTTAGAAAGGTCCTGCTTTACCGTTATAAATTCTTCTATATCGGGGTGCCAATCGTGAAGCATCAGCATTAGCGCTCCCCTTCTTGAACCCCCCTGCTGTACTATATCTTTTGTTGCCAAAGAATAAAGTTCTGCCCAATTCATAGGACCGGAGGAAAAACCGTTTACCTTTTTAACCCTTGCCCCCCTGGGCCTTAGTCCTGAAAGATTAAGGCCTACGCCTCCGCCGTGAGCCATTATTTCTATCATCTGAGTTAAATTTTCCATTATCCCTCCCCTTGAATCGGGAGGATTTGGGATAACAAAACAATTGTAATAGGTAACGTCAAACCCCGTCCCGGCACCCGCCAGAATTCTTCCCCCCGGTAAAAATTTGAAGTCATCCATAACATCGTAGAATTTTTTCTCCCATTTCTTCCTGTTTTTTGGTTTTTCTACCCTTGCTATTCCTTTAGCAACTCTTTTCCACATTTCTTCCGGGGATTTTTCAATGGGGCTTCCTTTAGCATCTTTTAGTGCATATCTGTCTAAAAACACTTTTTGCCTTATTCCGTCAAGTTTCATAATATTTAATAAATTCTATTTAATTAACCTTTTTACTTCTTTTTCAAAATCCTCTACGTCTACAAACCTTCTAAATACACTCGAAAACCTTATATACGCAACTTTATCCAACTTCTTAAGCCTTGTTGCTACCAACTGTCCTATTTTTTTACTTTCTACCTCTACCGAGTCCGCTCCCCTTAATTCCCTTTCAACTTCCGATACTATTTTTTCTATGTCATCAAACGAAACTGTTGTCTTCTCGCAAGATCTTATTATTCCGCTTTTTAATTTATCTCTGTTAAATTGTTCTCTTCTCCCGTCTTTTTTTATTACTACCAAATTTACGTTTTCAACTCTTTCGTAAGTAGTGAACCTTTTTTCGCATTTAAGGCATGCCCTTCTTCTTCTAATTGTTTCCAGATCCTCGCTGTCTCTTGTTTCTACTACTTCTGTTTCATTCCCGCCGCAATAAGGACACTTCATAAATTTTACTTTGCATCACTACTTGTAGTGCCAAGAAGCATAGTATGACACTAGATCTACCCTGTCAACTATTAACATCTATATCAAATAAGGTCAAGTTGTTTTTTAGCCTCAAAATAGAGGCAACTTAAAATTTGCTTAAAAAAAGAATAAAAAAAATACACCTTTTTAAAGGTGCATTCTTAAGCCTAGGGTATAAAAAGTACTCTTTTAGCTGATTTTATGATGTCATCTAGATTTTAAACCTTCTGCTGTTTTTTCGAAATCCTTAGCTCTTTGCAAATCGGCAGTAAGTCTGTCTTTTACATCCCCCGAGGATTTTGCTATTAACCCTGTTATAACTTCCTGATATTTTTTGGATGCGGTAATTAACTTAGATGTAGTGTCGCCAACATCCATCCCCTGTTGCTTTCCCCCCTGAACCAGTTGCAAGGAATTATAAAAATAATTTTCTCCTTTTGATACCGTAGTTTCCGCAAGACTGTATTTACTTTCCCCTTTTGCAAAAAGATATACCGCTGCGTTTACCCGTACGTCCGACATAAGCAAATCAAATTGTGCTTTTTTTAAGGGGTCCGAGATAAAAAAAGAGTAAACATTATCCCTTAAAGCTTTTATGAAATATAAAGGATTATCCGGTAAAATTCCCGGGTACGGGAGAGGATAATCAACGCTGGGGTAAGAAACCGGCGAGGGACTAGGGTTATCTTGGGCAAAAGCCGTTTTAGTTACCGAAAAAGAAAATAAGATTAATAATAACAACAATAGGATTTTTTTCATTGTTTATTGAATTATACAACAAAGAATAAAAAATTAAAACTAAACCCTTTTTGCAATAACATTAAGCCAGTCGCTCTCTTTCCGGTTGAAGGGTTTTCGGAATAAATAATCCCAATTGTCTATATGCCCTTGGGAATAAGAACCGTAAAAATAAATTTTATTAAATTTAATTTTCGACAACACATTTTTTATTTCATTTTTTGTAATATATGCAAAAAGTGAATTTCTTAACCCGTAAAATTTCCAGCGTTTTCCGTCAAAATCAAAAATTGCCGATGTTTTGAGCGTTGTTTTTCCTCCGTTTCTTGCCGGATCATAATATTCGACGAAAGCATGCTCTGGAAAAACACTGCCTTTTGCAAACCTAAACTGGGAAATCCTGCGGTTTTTCTTAAATATATTTTCATAATTTCTTATCTGGAAAACCATTAAAGATTTTTTGGTCAATGAACCCGAAGCTAAGGCGATTATATTTTTATACGTTTTGGGGTTATAGCTTATACTATTTCCCAAAAAAATTGCCGCCTGGCATTCTTTCCCCGCTTTTTTTATCGTATCTTCAAACTCACCCGCAAAAAAATTAACCCGGGATTGTACTTCCTTTGGTTGGTCAGCCAACCTTTTTCTCGCTTCCTTTATCATTAGCTCGCTTCTTTCAAAAGCACAGACATTAAACCCTTCCCTGGCAAGGGCAATAGAGTGCATTCCTATTCCGCATCCTACGTCCAAAATGTCTCTGACTTTTTCTTTCTTAAAAGTCTTTACCAAATCCGGAATTTCATGGGAAAGCCTTTTTTTCCAGTCTATAGACAATATGTAATGTTTGGACAGCCAATCATTATATTCTTCGTCTGCTTCTGTATATAGCCTGTCCCCTACAACCCCTCTGAAAATATCTCCCTTGGATACAATACCTATTAAGTTTCCTTTTTTATCAACAACCGGAAGTCTGCCTACCTTTTTAAGCAGCATTATTGAATGTGCCCTAAGAAGCGGGGTGTCGGAAAAAACCGTTGTCGGTTTTTTGCTCATTACTTTGTCCGCAGCGATATTTAAAATCTCGGGGATTCTTTTTTCGAGATTTTCAAAATCTCTCGCATGAACGGGGTCTTCCATGTACTCCTGCATTGTGGGGTAAAATTTGGCCAGAATATCTTTTTCGGTTATAAATCCTACGACTTTTTTCCCTTTGCATACAGGTACTCCGTTTATTCCGCGGCCGAATATAAGACGCGATATGTCTCTAACCGAGGTATCTGTGGTTACAAAGTCAACCTGCTTTGACATGATATCCGCTACTTTCATATCTTACAGTCCCCTTTTTAAGTCTTTAAAAGTACTTTTTGTAACAGATATTATAACACCTCTGTAAAGCCTGCTCTGTAATATACAGTATTTACTTTTTGTATCCTATGCTTTTCAGGGCAATTCTAAGCGCTTCCTCCGCATTATGGGAATACGTATTTACTACCAAATCATAATATTTTTCGTCCCAGTAAACCCATTTAGGGTCGTTATTTGCATATAATCTTCTGAATTTTTCAAGATTTTGTTTTTCTCTTTCCAAAATTTCGTATTTTGCTTCTTCTATAGAAGCGCTGTCTCTGTTCATAAGCCTGTCTATTCTTATATCGGCCTTATCGTCTCCCTTATCGTCTCTGCAAATTACAAGGATTTTAAAAACGCCTTTTATCCCTTGGGCGTCAAAACCCGCCAGATGGCTTTGCACTATCTGGTGCTTCTCTTCTTTTAAAAGCTTTTTAATCATTTCTTCGTATTCCAAATCAAATTTATCGGGTCTTTGGCTTGTCTCAATTATGCTTTTGCCTAAATCCTCTGTAATTTTTCTGAAGATTTTTCCTCCGTCTAAAACCTGCCAATTTAATGCATTGCCGAGTTTGGTCGCCAGAGTTGTTTTTCCGGTTCCAATTCTGCCGGAGATAGTAATATTTCTAATACCTGAAAGGTCTATCGGGGAATTCATAAAGCGCTTTGGGCAAGTTTTTTTCCAACCATTATTGTTTCTTCAACAAGCCTGTTTGCATATCCATATTCATTGTCATACCATGCAACAACTTTTACCAAATTTCCCATAACCTGCGTAAGAGATAAATCAACGATTGCGGAATAAGGATTTCCTATAACGTCGCTTGAAACAAGGGGATCTTCCGTTACCATTAGAATCCCCTGATACTGGGGGTTTTGAGCAGCCTGTTTTAAAACCTGGTTAATTTCTTCTTTTGTAGTTTCCCGCTTTATTAGAAAAGTAAAATCCGAGAGTGAACCGGCCGGAACAGGAACCCTTATCGAAAGGCCCTGGAAAATTCCGGAAAGTTCCGGGACAGCTTTTGCCGCCGCAATAGTTGCTCCGGTTGAAGTCGGAATAATATTTAACGCGGCAGCCCTGGCTCTTCTGTAATCTTTATGCCCCCCATCCTGAAGTTTTTGATCGGAGGTATAACCATGGACGGTTGTCATCATTGCTTTTTCCACCCCAAAACCGTCAACCATTACTTTTGCAACCGGGGCAATACAATTGGTGGTGCAGGAAGCGTTGCTTATTAAATTTTCTCCATTATAATCTTTTGCATTAACGGATAAAACATAAGTGTTTATATCTCCCTCTTTAACAGGAGCGGATAATACTGCAGCTTTTGCGCCGGCTTGAATATGTGTTTTTAACTTTTCCTCTGTTGTAAAATGACCCGTTGACTCTATTACAACATCTACATTTAAGTCTTTCCATGGAAGAAGTGTCGGGTCTTTCTCCGAATATACCGGGATTTTTGCATCTCCGACAAGGATATATCCTAAAAGTTTGCTGCTATCCGGGTTTCCTTCTGCCTCTTGATAAGAAACCGGCCTATCTAAAATTGGGCCGTAGGTTGTATCATATTTAAGAAGATACATCCAGCCCTTAATGTCTGTTGAGGAACCTGCATTTATTGCGGCTATATTTATATCGTCTGTAAACCTTTCCAGAACTACCCTATGAGCAAGCCTTCCAATTCTTCCGTAACCATTAATCGCAACCCTAATCATAAAACTAGTATAACAAAGATTTTAAAAAAAGGACAAGAAGAATTATATTATCGGAGTGCCTCTAGACCCGGGAGTTTTTCTCCTGCCAAAAATTCAAGCATTGCCCCTCCGCCCATTGAAACAAAAGAAAATTTGCTGAGCAAATTTTTGTTTTTTAGAAAGCCCAAAGTATCTCCTCCTCCGACAACCGTATATGCATTTGAAGAAATTATCCCTTCTGCCAATATTTCTGTTCCCTTTTGATAATTTTCATTTTCCACTTGCCCCATTGGTCCGTTCCAGATAATTGTTTCGCAATTACTAAATACCGAAGAAAAATTTTCGGAAGATTTTTGTGTTATATCTTTTTTGCTTTCATTTAAATCTGCTACTAAAACTATCGATTTTTTGCCCGTTATTTTTTCATGCTGCACTTTAATAAGGATTTTGTCGTTTTCGGCAATCTCCCCTCCGACCAAAACATAATCCGCAAACCTGTGCATTTTTTCAACCAGGGGAAGTTTTGTTTCAATTTTTGCTCCTCCTATAACAATTGCCAATGGCCTTTTAGGTTCTCTTGAAACTTTTGAGAGAACTTCAACTTCTCTTAAAAGCCGAAAGCCTGCGAAATGAGGCAGATACTTTGGCACCCCCGCGATTGACGCGTGTGCCCTGTGGGAAGAAGCAAAAGCATCATTTACGTAAATATCTGCCAGTAAAGCCAGCTTTTTAGAAAATTCCTCATCATTTCCCTCTTCCTCTTTATAAAACCTTAAATTTTCTAAAAGAACAAGGCCCGGAAGAATTTCCCAACCTGACAAACCTTCAATTTCTGCCTTTTTTAAATCCCCGTTAAGTTCTTTTGCATACCATTTAGCCACGTTTATTAGGCTAAATTTTTTATCCCCGCCCTCCGGACGGCCGAGATGGCCAAAAATTACCACTGTTTTTGTTTGTTTTAAAATGTATTTGAGTGTTTCCAGAGATGCAACAAGACGAAGGTCGTCTGAAACTTCCCCGTTTAACAAAGGTACATCCAAGTCTGCCCTAAGAAGAACTCTTTTACCTTCCAAACTTACGCTTTCTATACTATTTATATCCATCTTTTAATCTGTGAATTCCTGGCAAAACATTTCTCCGTAAATTCCTCCGTCAATTACACCTATCCCTACCCTATGGAAATTTGTCGATAAAATGTTTTCCCTGTGTCCGGGACTTTGCATTAATCCTTTCATAGCCAAATCAACATTTGGAGCAAGAGCAAGGTTTTCTCCCGCATAATTAAAACTTATATCTGCCTGGGCCATTCTGTCAAAGGGAGAAAGCCCTTCCGGGGTATAGTGGGAAAAATATCCTCTTTGGAGCATGTCTTCACAGTGAGCTCTTGCAACGTCGGTTAACTTACTCCATAAGTCCAGAGCGGAAATTCCTCTTGATGTCCTTTCCTGGTTTACCATTGAAAACATTTTTTCCTCTCCTGCCTGGTCTATTGTAAAATTGGAAGTTTTAAAATTAAGATTTACTATTTGATTGCTCTTTGGTTCTACTGTTAAAAAGGCCAGAGTTTCGTTGACTGCTCCTCCAAAAACATTGTTTAAATCTGTTGCAAAACCCTGGGTATTTGTTACCAGTGCATTCCCTATTCTGGAAGAAGAAACCGAATGTTTAAGAAACGGGGAAAGGGGCAAAATAATAATCATCGTCAGAATAAAAGCAACTAGGAGAAATCCTGAAAAAATTGCAGGAATAATGCCGAAAAAATTGTTAAGTCTTTTAACGTAGGCAGGCTGTAGTGAATTAAACTCGGTGAAAAAAGGCAGAACCAAAACTAAATGTTTTAACAAGAAATTGACTAAAATTTCCGAAAAAAAGGCAATTATAAAAAATCCTATCGCATTTGCAAAACCGTTTGGCATCGAAAATACGTGTATTAAAATTCTTCCTATAAACGCGTAAAAGGCAAGTCCCAAGGCAAAAGACGATATAAAACTTATTAAATCCAAAAGCGCAACATAAAAACCCAATACGTATCCTTCAAAGGAATAAAATAAAAGAACTATTATTATTGCCAAATCTATCCAGTTAAGGCCTAAACTGGGAATTACTATAGAATTAAGAAGAGTATTTATATCCATAGTCGTTGGGTATATTATATACAATCTCCGGCAATGTTGTCAGTCTTTAAATATAATGGTATTATATGACTTGTGACAAAATCCCCGCTAAAAATTTTTACTCTAGGGAATTATAAAAAACATTTTTTAAGAAACAACTTAATAATTGCTTCCGCCCTTCTTTTGCTTTTCTTAGCCTTCTATTTCTTAATACTCAAAGACTTGCCTCTTCCTACCAAATTAAGTAGCGCTTCAACTCCGCAATCAACTTTGATTTATGACAGAAACGGAAAACTTTTATACAACATTTACGACAAGAAAAACCAAACCTTTATTTCTTTATCCAGTATTCCCAAATATATGCAGGAAGCAACAATATCAATTGAAGATAAAAATTTCTATAACCACGGCGCTGTCGATTTCAGGGGCATTGCAAGGGCAGCGGTTTCTACTATTTTCCATAGACAAATTCAGGGAGGATCAACTCTAACCCAGCAATTGGTAAAAAACAGCCTTTTAACCCAAGAACAGACAATTCCAAGAAAAATAAAAGAAGTAATTCTCGCATTCGCAACCGAACTCCTTTATTCAAAAAACCAAATACTTGAAATGTATCTAAACCAAGTGCCCTATGGCGGGACAGCTTACGGAGTCGAGGCAGCATCCGAAAGTTATTTCGGAAAACACGCAAAAAACTTGGATTTGGCCGAAAGCGCACTTTTAGCCGGTCTTCCTCAGGCCCCCACCGAATTTTCGCCTTTTGGCTCCCACCCGGAATTGGGAAAACAAAGACAGGTTGAGGTATTAAAAGCCATGCTGGAACAGGGATATATTACAAAAGACCAGGAGCAAAAAGCGGAAAATGAGGTATTAAACTATAAGCGGATCTCAAACAATATCGAAGCTCCCCATTTTGTCTTATATATAAAAGACCTTCTTATTCAAAAATACGGACAAAAAACAGTTGACGAAGGCGGATTAAAAGTTATTACAAGCCTTGATTCAGATATACAGGACTTTGCCCAAGGTTCTGTTGCCAAAGAAGTTGATGCTTTACCGGCTTACTATCATGTTTCAAACGGAGCAGCTCTGGTTACAGACCCGGCAACCGGGGAGATTCTTGCAATGGTAGGAAGCAAAGACTATTTTGACACAAAAATAGCCGGAAATGTAAATGTGACCACTGCCCTAAGACAACCGGGTTCCTCAATAAAACCTATAAATTATGCCGTAGGCTTAATAAATAATTACTCCGCGGCAACAACTTTTATAGACGAACCAATCTGTTTTCCGAACCAGGGAGGAAAAAATTATTGTCCGCTCAATTATGACTTAAAATGGCATGGGCTTGTCCAAATGAGATATGCTCTTGGAAATTCAATCAATATTCCGGCTGTAAAAATGCTTGAATTAAACGGAATAAAAGCTATGATTGCAACTGCCTCGGCAATGGGAATAACAACTTTTAACGACCCGCAAAATTATGGGCTGTCTTTAACCTTGGGAGGAGCAGAAGTAAGAATGACCGATATGGCAACCGCTTACGGAGTTTTTGCAAATTCGGGATATAAAATAGACCTCCATCCTATCCTTAAAATAACCGATAAAACCGGAAAAGTTTTGGAAGAATATAATCCGCCTTTAAGTCCTATCTTTGGCAAAAAGGTTTTACCCGACGGAGTTGCCTATATAATCTCCGACATTTTAGCGGATAATGGCGCAAGGGTTATGGAGTTTGGTGACAATTCTTCACTTAAAATACCGGGGCAAGTAGTATCTGTAAAGACAGGGACAACGAACGATTTCAGAGATAACTGGACAATAGGGTATACTCCTTCATTTTTAGTTGCCGCATGGGTAGGAAATGACGATAATACCCCCATGAGCGGATTGGCTTCCGGAATTACGGGCGCTGCTCCTATATGGAACGACATTATGTCACATCTTCTAAAAGGAAAAACTCCGGAACCTTTATCCAGACCCCTTAGTGTAATTCAGAAATCCGTTTGTTCGGATACAGGTTTCTTCCCCTCTATGGCCCAGGGAGCAGTATCATGCCCAACAAGGTTTGAATATTTTATAAAAGGAAGCGAAGTAACCAAGGGATCATTAACATCGGGAGATACCCTGGTAGATAAAAATACCCAGGATTTGCCGGCAAAAGGACAAACGGACAACCTTGAAAGCAAAACCGAAACAGTATATACCGACCCGACAGGCGACAGATACTGCATAACTTGCCCCCATCCGACGCCTACCCCTACGCCTACTCCGGCTCATTAATTTTGCCTCTTTTCAAAGCTGATACTCAATAGTATAATTCCTCCAATCCCTCTGCCTGTTTAGACTATGAGCCTTTTTATAGAGTTAGTCGTGCTTGTTTTAAACATTTTAATAAAAATAGGCGACTTTGTCCTCCTGTTACTCAATTTGCCGGTTAAAATTACCCTGCTTTTAAAATCAAAATTAAACTATAAATACAAAAAATTCTTTATTAAAAAGGCAGCGGAAAAACAATATCTTTCAAGAAGATTGGCGTTTAAAAAGGGGGCAGTGGTTTACACAAGTAAATTCCGGGGTTTATCTTTTCCAAAACTTAAGCTTCCCCCACTTAGAGTATCTTTTTCAAAAATTAAACTTCCTAAGTTTTCTTTTAAAAAAACGGCTAAGCCAAAAAAAATTAAAATACAAAAAAAACAGAAACCCGTTACGGTGTATAAACGGCCCCATCTGGTAAGGTTAAGAATAAAATACTTCCTTTTCGGGGCGCTGTTTTGTTTTATCTTTATCTTTTTGCCGCTTATTATGGTAATTTTTCTTGATAATCTCCCGAACCCAAAGCAGCTTGGCCTTAGAGAAATTGCTCAAACCACAAAAATATACGACAGAAATGGCATTCTTCTCTATCAAATTTACGCAAATGAAAACAGGACTCTCGTACCGCTGACTTCCGTACCGGAAGACCTTATCAACGCAACAATTGCCGTTGAAGACAAAGATTTCTATAAAAATCCCGGTTTTGATTTGAATGGAATAATAAGAGCTGCAATTGCAAATTTCTCCGGAAAACCTATACAGGGAGGCTCTACCATCACGCAGCAGCTAATAAAATCCACTCTTTTAACGCCTGAGGTAAGTATTCAAAGAAAAATAAAAGAAATTGTGCTTGCAATTTGGGCGGAAAGGATTTATTCAAAAAACCAGATACTTGAAATGTACTTTAACCAAGTTCCTTATGGGGGTACTGCCTGGGGAGTAGAAGCAGCAGCGGAAGTCTATTTCGGGAAAAACGTAAAAGACTTGGATCTGGCGCAATGCGCCTTTTTAGCCGGAATGCCCCAGGAACCTACGGTATATTCGCCGTATGGGGAAAATCCGAATCTCTGGAAACAAAGGCAAACAACAGTCTTGGAAAAAATGTATGAACAAGGTTATATTACAAAAGAACAAAAAGATAATGCTTTGGCGGAAAAACTTGTTTTTATGCCTCCGCAAATCCCGATATATGCACCCCACTTTGTAATGTATGTCAAAGACCTGCTTATAAAGCAATTCGGTCTGCCGGCAGTTGAGAAAGGCGGATTAAATGTTGTCACAAGCCTTGACCTAAACCTTCAAAACCAAACTCAGACAATCGTAGCTAACGAAGTAAACGCCGACACATATCTTAATCTTACCAACGGAGCCGCTTTGATAACCAATCCCGCAAACGGAGATATACTGGCGATGGTAGGAAGCAAAGACTATAACGATCCAAACGGAGGAAACGTTAATCTTACAACTGCGTTAAGACAACCCGGTTCCTCTATAAAAGTTGTTACATATGCCGCTGCTCTTTCAAACGGGTTTACGGCAGCAACGGTTTTAAATGATTCGCCTATTACTTTCCCTGGTATTCCGCCATACAGCCCTGTTAATTACGACGGAGCTTTCCATGGAAACGTCCCTTTAAGAATAGCTTTTGCCAATTCGTTTAATATACCTGCCGTTAAAACACTGCAAAAAATCGGAATTGAAAAAATGGTTGACTTGGGAAAACAAATGGGAATTACAACCTGGGGAGATCCTTCCCAATACGGGCTTGCAATAACGCTTGGGGCTGCAGATGTAAAAATGGTTGACATGGCATCGGTTTTTGGAACCGTGGCCAACGGGGGGAAAACTGTAAATCTAAACCCGATTATTAAAGTGACCGATTATGAAGGAAACGTTCTTTTTAACAAAGGGCAACCCGAAGGAAAACGGGTTATTGACCCCGGAGTTGCATATATAATATCAAGCATACTTTCCGATAACCAGGCGAGGTCCTGGGAATTCGGCGCAAATTCTCCCCTTAATATTCCAAATCACACTGTTTCTGTAAAAACCGGTACATCCGATAACAAAAGGGACAATTGGACCATTGGATTTACGCCTTTATACGTTGTTGCTGTTTGGGTGGGAAATAACGACAACAGCCCAATGAGCCAAACGCTGGCATCGGGAATTACAGGAGCTGCACCTATTTGGAATAAAATTATGTCCTCGCTTTTGGGGAATGTATCGGATCCGCCTCTTAAAATTCCTGATGACATAATTACGAAAACCTGTTACGGAAAACCGGAATATTTTATTAGGGGAACTGAAAATTCTGTAAATTGCAGTTTTATAGCAACTCCAAGCGCTACGCCTGTTGCGCATTGATTATTAAGCGAAGTTTTTCGTATTGCTTAACAGGACTATCTTCAAAAAGAAAACTTGTTGTTATAAAACGGTTAGCGCCAAACTTTGCAGCCTGAGCGATTGTTGAATCGTTTACTCCCCCGTCCACCTCTATTGCAACTTGGGATTTTTCTCTTATTTTTCTTATTTTATCTAATGCGTTTTGGGAAAAGCCCTGGCCTGAAAATCCGGCTTTAACACTCATTACTAAAATACTGTCCAGGTCTTCAAGGTTGGCTTCTATAATTTCCGGTTGGGTAGATAAATCTAACGCCAAACCTACTTCTCCTAAATTTTCCGCCTTTGCGACAAAATCGGTGACAGAGGACATTTTTTCAATATGCCCCAAAAATCTTTTAAAACCGGCATTTGCAAAAGAATCCAAATAATTTATCGGTTCTTCTACCATTAAATGGACCTCCAGAAATAAGTCGTTTGCATATTTTTTAAAAGGGTCGGGGTTTAAAATTGTTAAATTGTCCGCAAATTTTCCGTCGATTATATCAACATGAATTGTTTTGGAAAAACCTTTCACAAGTTCTATTTTTTTCTCAATTTCCAAGAAGTCTTTCTCTAAAATTCCGGGGATTATTTCAAACATATTACTGTTCTTCACTTTCTTCAATTTCCGATATTTCGTCGAGCCTTCTTACGTGCCTTGGCTCGTTGGAAAAAGGTGTCTCAAGAAAAATTTGTACGAGTTCTTTTGCTTTTTGGGCAGTAACAAATTCAGAGCCCAAAGAAAGGACATTTGCGTCATTATGCTCTCTTGCAAGCCTTACGTTTTCTTCGTCTACACCGGTAAAAGCCCGGACATTTCTTATTTTATTTGCCGCAATTTCTTCCCCTGTCCCTGATTTTCCGAAAACAATACCAAGCGAAGCTTTATCCGCAGATACTTTTTCCGCTGCCTTACTTATAAATAAAGGGTAATCGTCATTTTTATCAAAGGAAAAAGCGCCGCAGTCTTCCACTTTATAATTTTGTTCCAGTAGAAATTTTTTGACTTGCTCTTTAAGTTCAAAACCTGCGTGATCCGATGCTAAATATATTTTCATTATTGTCCTATTATAACAAGAGCGTCTTCCGAAGCACCAGAGGATAGGTCTGCTGAAGTTGACCCAACCGTGTAGTTAAATCCTAAATCCTTTTTTAAAAGATCCAGATAATCGCTTTTTGCTTCTTTTATCTGAATCACCACATTTGAATAGCTAAAACTGTCTGCGTTAGCGGTTGAGATAATGTTATATCCAAGCCCCTTAAGATAATCCGCAGCCTTTCCGGCAGCTCCTGCCCCGCCGCTTCCGTTTTCAACCACAACACTTAATTTACTCCTATCAAGACCTGTTGTTTTATCAACGGGATTAACGCTTGGTACGGAGGTAGGGGATGGACTTTCGGAAGAAGAAGGTGATGACGATATAGTAGGCATAGGGCTAAAGCTTACAGAAGACTGGGAAGGCGTTGCCGAGGATGGAACACTTTGTTTTTTTGAACTGCTAAGTTTTATAAAAACTACGGAAATAAGAATTAGAACAATAACGGCAATTAATACAATAGTTCTCTTAGGCAAACTTTTTTGAGGCCTGCTCGGATTAAAAACGTGAGGAATTTCCTGAAATTGGTCTTCCATACGCTTTAGGCAATAATAGCACTTATTGAATCTGTTAGCAAGCCAGCTTTTATTTGTCTGGTATAATAAAAGTGAATGAAAAAAATCCTTTTCCTAACTGTGTTTGTTTTTATGCTTTTGGGGTTGGTTTTTTCTCTCCCGAAAACAAACGCGCAAGATACTAGTTGTGATAATTTAACAGGGCCAGGGCAGCCATGCTCAGGAAATGGAATTGGGGGATCGGCATGTAGCGACAAAGTTGCTCAATGTTCTACAAGTATAAGCCAAGCTCTTCAGGAATCCATAAGCGCTACTTCTCCATTAGAATCTCAATTAAATAGCTTGCAAACCCAAATCACTGGGTTAAAGAATACACTTTCTCAGATACAAGCTGATTTAAACACTAAAAAAACACAGATAGACCAAGGATACAGCGACATAGCAAAAAAAGAAGTGGTATTAAACAGGGCCATTGCCGATTATTATATTAAAAGCTATTACAATTCCCCTCTTTTAGCTCTTTTATCCGCACAGTCCGCATCGCAGCTTACCCAAATACTTGCATACCAAAGAGCTGCTACTAATCAGGACAAGGAAATAATTACAAACATTGCTCTTTCAATTCAGGATTTAGAGATAAAAAAAACCAATCTTGAAGAAGAACAGGTAAAATTAACCGCTTTAAAGTCAAGTCTGGACCAACAATCGGCCCAGCTTGATTCTATTGTTTCAAAAGCAAAAGCGTACCAGCAAACCCTATCTACGCAATTATCCGAACTTAACTCAATCCAGCAATCAATTCTAAGCGCAAGACTTGCAGGCCTTAACATACCTTTAACTGCTTATGCAGGACTTGGCGGTGGTTGTTCAAGCGATATAGGAAAAGACCCGGGCTTTTCACCCAAATTCGGTTTCTTTACTTATGGTGTTCCTAACAGAGTCGGGCTTAATCAATATGGAGCTAAAGGGAGGGCGGAAGCTAATCCTGGTATAAGTTATTGGGATATTCTAAAAGCCTACTATAACTTTTCTCAGGGAACGTCAAATAATCCAAATATCCATGTAGTCGGAACCAACAATTATGGACAAAACATTGATATGAATTTGCCTCTTGAACAGTATCTTCAACACATTTATGAAATGCCGGCAAGCTGGCCGGCTCCGGCTTTGCAAGCACAGGTTGTCGCGGCACGATCCTATGTTCTTGCATATACAAATAATGGGCAGAATCCTATCTGCCCCTCTGACCATTGCCAAGAATTTAAAAATGAGCTTAATAGTCAACCATGGATTGACGCAGTAAATGCAACCACCAATCAAATAATGACTTATAACGGAAGTCCAATATCAGCATGGTTTTCCTCTACTCATGGTGGCTATGTTCATGCTTCAGGAGGAGATATTTCCGGTGGCCCTTGGACTAAAAATGCAGTAGATACAACGTCGGGCTCTGCCGGAAGCTTTTCAGACTTACAAAATAATGCCTACGATAAAAGCTCTCCTTGGTTTTATTGCGATTGGGGTTCAAGAAGTTCTTATAACGGTACTGCTTGGCTTACTTCTTCCGAGGTAGCCGACATAGTTAATGTTATTCTTCTTGCTCAAAAAGATTCAAGTACGGTTAATCATTTATACCAAACAGATAAACCTAATCCCGCCGGAACAGATACTTGGAGCGCAGATCAAGTAAAGCAACAGCTTGGTTCAAGCGCATACAATAATATAAGCGATATCTCAGTGTCTGTGGATTTCGGTTCGGGAATCACAACAAGCGTTAATGTTTCAGGCGATGGAAAAAGTAATAGTTTTTCGGGTTCGGATTTTAAAAACTATTTTGATTTAAGGGCTCCGTCAAATATCCAAATTGTAGGTCCTTTGTTTAACATAGAAAGATAGCTTTTGCTTTTTTCAAAGTTTAAGTTATACTATAGAAAATGGCCGAAACGAATGTAACTTTTGCAAAAATTGTTGCAAACCCTACCCTCTTCTCCTGGGCACAGGCCTATAATGCAGGTAAACTTTTTGCCGTACTTTCTCTTGAAAAAAATGAAGAAGAGCTGGAAGAAAAAGACGCACTAAATCTCTTAGGCAAAGAAATCCTCGATAACCTTGAACAGGAATTTTACAGCCTTGAGACAAAAGACCTTGAATCAATTAAAAATGCCGTATTGGTGACTTCAAAAAAAATCACCGAAGATGTTTTTTGTTCTTTTGTAATAGGCGCTATAGTTAATAATATTCTCTATGCTTTTGTATTGGGAAAAGGGAAAGTTGATATTAAAAGGGATGATAAATTCGGGACAATACTCCATATTGAAGAAGGCCCGTCTTCTTCAATTAAAGCAGCTTCAGGGTTTTTACAAAACGATGATGTTATAGTACTGCAAACAAAACAATTTACGGATATTTTTCCTTCAGAGGTTATTTCATCTTCCATAGACCACCAACCGCCAAGCGAAGTAGCTGAAACTCTTGCACCAAAACTGCATTCCCATGAAAAAGAACAATCAGGCGCAGCCGCGATAGTAGTTTCTTATAAAGCAGCCTCAGACTTGGATATTCCTCCTGAAGAAGAACAAAAAGAGGAAGAAAAACCAAAGGAGGAAGAGGAAATAGGAGGCGAAGACCAATTTCCCCAAGCTTCAATAGAAGTAAAATCTTCAAATTATTTATCCAAGCTTAATAGCTATATTCCGGCTCTTTTTGAAAAAATTAAAATACCTAGAACGAAGGAGCTGACCCATTCTAAAAAATTATTTTTAACCGTAGCCGTTATTATTGCCGTTGTTTTTGTATCCAGCATTTTTCTAGCCAACAAGAAGCAAAATGATGCTAAAACTCAGGCTCTTTTTGCCCAAGTTTACCCCCAGGCACAGAAAAAATATGACGAAGGAGAAAGTCTTTTAGGACTCAACCAAAATCTTGCGCACGATAGCTTCCAGCAGTCTCAAAAAATCCTTGAAGACGGAAAGTCAAAGTTCCCTAAAAATTCTGCCCAAGAAAAACAAATCCTTGCCCTCTTAGATAAAGTAAACCAGGCGCTAAACTCTTCTTCAGGCGTTACCTCCGTTTCCGCTAACCAAGTAGATGATAATATTAGCGCAATTCTAGCTTCGGAAATAAAGAATCCGGGGGCAAACTATTTTACCCAGGACGATAAAAATATTTACTTTTCCGACTCAAACGGAATATCTTCTGTCCCTAAAACAGGAGGAAGCGCAAAAGTTATTATTAAACCTTCCGATTTACCCAAAAACATAGGAGGCTTAGGGGTTTATTACGGAAATATTTATGTATTGGATAAAGAGGGAAAACAAATAAATAAATTCATTCAAACTTCGGGAGGGTTTTCAAAAGCTTCTTATTTTTCAAGCGGGGTATCGCCCGACCTTTCAAATGCAACCGCAATAACAATTGACGGCTCTATCTGGGTTCTGTTTTCAGACGGTTCAATAGAAAAATTCACAAAAGGAAACGCCGATAACTTTTCCGTAACAGGACTTGATAAGGGATTTTCCGCTCCTACAAGAATATATACAACGGTTGACTTCAGCAATGTATATATATTAGACAAAGGGAATTCAAGAATCGTAGTTTTAGATAAAAATGGCGTTTATAAAGCTCAATACCAGGCGTCGGTATTAAAAAACGCTTCGGATTTTGAGGTTTTGGAAGCAGATAAAAAGATTTATGTCTTATCCGGCGGAAAAGTATATCAAGTTGACCTCAAATAACAAAACCTTGCTCATGCGCACTTGGCATGTATTCACCTTGCTGTAAAACTTTAGGAGATAAAAAGGCCTTTTGCAGCACTTTTAACTGAAGATCCTTATCTTCCTTCCATTCGGAAAGCAAAAGGACAGAAGAACCAAAAGGAAATCTTTCGTCTATAAACATTCCGCCCCCATGAATATATATTGTTCCGTCGGGCATTGTCTCTACTCCCAGAGCGCTGTCTGTATATTCCCTCCTTTCTGCGTCCTCCCTTCCCCAAAAAAAGCTCATTACTACGCTTTCTTCATATAAAGGCCAGTGAATATCACCTTCCAAAGGAGTCAAGTCTTCTCTTCCTTCAATTACTTTGCCATTTGCTACTGCTTCAAGTTTTTTAAGAAGATTGGGAAAATTGCTTTTATTATAAAAAGATAGCGAAAGAAGCCTTTGTCTTTCTATTTGATCAATGCGAAACTCGTTTGGAATTTCGGTTATCGGAATGCGGGAAAATAGCTCTAAAAATGCCATTTCAACATTTATAATCTATCTTTTTATTATTATCAAGGGGAAATTGCCATTTAGCCTCTTTTGAAGTATGATTGGCTTATTGTAATAGTAAACGAAGCCAACTATGAAAATAACCAACAGAAAAGCATTTTATGATTATCAGATTTTTGAACACTTTGAAGCGGGCATAAACCTGTCTGGTTCTGAAGTCAAAGCAATAAGACTTGGACAGGCGGATTTAACCGGAAGCTTTGTAAAAATAATTGGAAGTGAAGCATATCTTGTAAATTCAAAAATTTTCCCTTATCAAAACGCCAGAACCGAAGGATACGACGAAAGAAGAACAAGAAAACTTTTGCTTCATAAAAAAGAGATATTAGCTTTAAAATCAAAAATGGAGGGCGAAAACTTAAGCATTGTTCCCCTTTCTTTATACACAAAAAACCATTTTATTAAGGTAGGCCTAGCTTTAGGCAAAGGAAAGAAAAAGTACGAAAAAAAGCAGGCAATAAAGAAAAAAGATATAGAACGTGAGCTTGAGCAGGAATTGGAAATTTGAACTTAAAACTTGACTTTCTGAATTCAATTTAGTATAATTACCGCTAATTGGGGATGCATTGCATCGACAAGATTCGCACCTTAAAAACTGCAAGCCGGCTTTGATTAATAGCCGTAAAACATAATCAAAAAATAAATGCTAGAAATTTATTTCCTAGCGTTCGTCAACCCGCTTTAGCATACGCTTAAGTAATTTGATGAACTGTCTTTTAGGTTCTCTCTCGGTGGAACTTTTAAGGCATAACTTTAGCCGGGAGAACAATAAGGAAAAAGGTTTGTTCCTTATTAGAACTTATTAAACCTTGACCTTGTTTTATTTCCCTCCGATTGGAAAGAAACAGGGCGACTTTTAAAAATCGGATAAGCTTGTAGAAGTTTTTAACTTGTTTTCTTGGACTCCGGGTCACTCTCGGACATCTCCACATAAACCCTGACATAATGTTCAGGGTTTTTTATTGGAAAGTGTTTGACAAATGAGTGAATTTATGGCAAATTAAATATATGGAACCCACTGCTCCAACTCAACCACAACCTCCGGTTATACCCGGAACAGAAACTCCAACAATTAACCCATCTATAAACCAGGACTTATCCCAAAGGTTTGAGCGAAGGGGAGAAATCTTAAAAAAGGCACAGGCGGAATTCAAAACTCCCGAAGGAGGAACTTTAACCCCGCAACAGGAAAGAAACATAGCAATAGTTCTTATGGAAAAGGCTACCGAAATTTTTACTCAAATTAAAGCTGACGCGGCAAACGGTACAGCCCCAGACCCCGAAGCACTGGATACTGCTCTTATCTTCAGCGGATACAGTAAAACCGTATTGGAAAATCTAAGAGATTCAGAAAAAACTGCCTCAGTCCGGGCTCCCCAAACCCAATCCGCTACCGCTTAATCCCTAGCAAATGTCAAACCGATTACTCTTTTCGCACCATTTCTCTTAAGGATATTCGAAGCTTCCAATAGCGTAGCTCCGCTTGTAACCACATCATCTACCAGCAATACATTTTGAATTATGAATTCTGAATTATGAATTAGCTTGAATGCCCCTTTTATATTTTTTTCTCTTTCTTTTTTAGTTAATTTAAACTGGCTTTTTGTATCTTTAACTCTTTTTAATAAATTTTTTCGGGGAATATTTAGTCTTTTCGAGAGTTCAAAAGCTAAAATTTCTGCCTGATTATATCCTCTTTTCCGTAATTTTGAATCTGACAAAGGTATAGAAGCTATTATCCAATTTCCGTCTTTTATTAGATTCATAAATAATTCTTTTTGAATAATACTTTCATAAAATAGTTCCGATAATAAATTTTTTAAATCACTCAAATATGGTTTATATTTAAAGCTGTAAATAAGTTTTTTTGCGGTTTTATTGTAAGAAACGGCAGAAAAACATCCGTCAATTGTAAATTTTTTGTGGCATACTGGGTGCGTAAGGTTGTTAAAACTTGGCCTATCACAAACAAGACAAAGAGGTTTTGTATCGAATGATAAGTAGGAAAAGCACTTTGTACAAAGATATTCCCCCGTACTTCTACAACAAACGCATCTTTTTGGGAAGAGCAATCCAAAAAGGTCCATACTAGATACAATATACTAAATACTATATACTAATTGTATGGCAAAAATATTCATTTTCCGTCACGGACAAACTTTTGATAACAAAGGGCATATATTTTCAGGTTTTAGACAGACAGATTTAACTCCCGAGGGAATTGAAGAAGCAAAAGGAATGGGAGAAAAATTAAAAAATGAAGCTGTTGTAAAAGCTTATCAATCGGATTTAGTCCGCTCACAGCATACACTTAACCTTGTTTTAAAGCCATGGCATGAAAATGTAGAAATTTTTACGGATTCAAGAATAAAAGAAAGGGATTATGGAGACTTAACCGGTAAGAACAAAGACGAAATAAAACAAGAAAAACCAGAACTTTACGAACTTTGGCACCGCTCTTACGATGTGCCTCCGCCAAGCGGGGAAAGTATAAAAATGGTCGAGGAAAGGGTCCTTGAATTTCTAAATGATGTGCTGCCTACTTTTAAGAATAACGAAATTGTTTTTATTTCCGCCCACGGAAACTCCCTAAGGCCCATGCGAAGATATTTTGAACATATAACAGTTGACCAAATGTGCTCTTTTGAGCATACGCCCGGAAAAATATACTCTTACGAAATTTAGATATTTAATGGTATAATTGGACACCAAGGAGGAGTCGCATAGCTAGGTCCATTGCGAGGGTTTGCTAAACCCTTGAGCCGAATAGGCTCGCGTGGGTTCGAATCCCACCTCCTCCGCCATGTACCACGTAGGGTACATGGCTGGCATAAACCCTACGTGGTTTATGCCGCCACTATTGCTCTATGTATTTCATATATGTTCTCAAAAGCAAAAAAGATAATAATCTTTATACAGGATACACGAATGACCTCAAAAAAAGGCTCGCAGAACACCAAAAAGGAAAAGTCTTATCAACAAAACCTAGAAGACCTTTTGAATTAATTTTCTATGAAGCATTCAAAAGTAGGTTTGATGCAAAAAGAAGAAAAGTTTATTTCAAAACATCAAAAGGAAAATCATCTTTAAAACGAATAACGAGAAGGTCGTATGAATAAACAACTGAACCTTTTAAACACATTTAAAATTCCGGCAATTATTCTTGTTGGAATTTTTATTTATATAGCTCTTGAAATTTTAAGAATAAAAACTCCCGCTATCGCTGTTGCCGTTTTTATTACTCTTTTAGGAAGCTATCGCCTTTTTAAGGAATCTGTTCTGGGGCTTTTGAAAAAGCAATATGCCTTGGACTATATCGCTATCCTTGCAATTGTAGTCTCCCTTATTACACAAGAATATATCGTTGCGGCAATTTTGGCTCTGATGATTGAGAGCGGAAGGACACTGGAAGATTATGGAGTGGCACAGGCTAAAAAATCCCTGACAAAACTTGCGGAGAGAATTCCCGACCAGGTAGTCTTATGGGAGAACAAAAAAGCGGGGGCAAAAATAAGCATAGGAAAAGTAAAAATAGGAGACTATATTCTTATCAGAAAGGGTGAAGTAATCGGCCTTGACGGAATTTTAGACTCCGAAGCCGGGTTTACCGACGAATCTTCATTAACCGGCGAACCTTACGCAGTTGAAAAAATAAAAGGCGACCCGGTAAGAAGCGGAACAATAAATGTTGGCGACGCGATAATTATTAAAGTCACAAAAGTTCAGGCAGACTCAACCTACAAAAAAATTATTGACCTTGTTAAAAAAGCCCAGGACGAAAAATCCCCTTTTATAAGAATGGCCGATAAATACAGTGGCTTTTTTACAATAATAACTCTTGTAATTACCGGTTTTGCCTATGTTTTTTCAGGCTTTGACTTAACAAGGGCCTTAGCTGTTTTGGTTATCGCGACCCCCTGCCCTTTAATAATAGCAACTCCTATTGCGCTTTTAGGAGGAGTTAATTCTGCCTCCAAAAAAAATATTATTGTAAAAAAACTTGCAAGTATTGAAGTCTTGTCAAGAGCCCATGCCTTAATCTTTGATAAAACAGGTACAATTACTCTTGGAAAACCACGGGTCGTAGAATTTAACAATAAAAGTAACTATAAGGAGGCAGAACTTCTGGCAATTTCCGAGGCAATAGAAAGAAACTCCCTGCACCCTTTAGCCAAAGCTGTTGTTAATTTTGCAAAAGAGAAGAAAACAGAAGTGATTCACGCGGAAAATACCGAAGAAAAAGTAGGCCAGGGAATTTCCGGAACAGTAAACGGGAAAAGATACAAGCTTGCAAGACTTGAAAGCAACAAAGGAATGACAATTGGGGTTTATGAGGGAAAAAGTCTTATTGCTTTTTTTAGATTCGACGATGAAATAAAACAGGAATCAAAAAACATTATTCAAAACCTTAAAAATTGGGGATTTGAGCTTTATATATTTACAGGGGACAAGAAAGAGGCTGCGGAAAAACTTGTTAAACAACTAGGCCTTGACGTGGTAATTAATGCCGAATGCACTCCCGAAGATAAACAAGAAGGCATTCAAAAACTTAAAAAAGAGGGCAAAATAACCGCAATGGTAGGAGACGGAATAAACGATGCTCCGGCACTTGCTCTGGCAGATGTTGGAATGGTGTTTTCAAACGAAGAGCAAACGGCAGCATCTGAGGCAGCGGACATTGTTTTCTTAGGAGGGAATTTTTCCCTTGTCGTCGAATCTTTAAATATTGCCAGAAGAACCATAAAAATCGCAAAACAGAGTATTTTCTTTGGAATAGGTTTAAGCATTTTAGGCATGGTTGTCGCCTCATTCGGTTTTGTACCGCCGATTGGAGGGGCATTTTTACAGGAGGCAATTGATGTTGCAGTTATCGTAAATGCTTTAAGAACCAGCAGGTAATTTAATTTTTGACCAAAGCGGGGTTACTCTTCTTAGAAGCATTAATTTCTTTTATGATCATCTCCATACTTTTTCTTGCAGCGGATAAATCTACGTTTTCCGAAGAAGATGTAAGAAGGTCTTCTATCTCTTTATCTGTTTTTTCAACTATTTTCGCGTAAAACTTCTTGTCGGGCTTTTCTCTTTTTTTATCTGCCGCCTCAATTGCCTTATCAAAATTTTCCCTTATTTTAAAATCGTAAACTGCATAATATGCTTCCCAAACAAGGTCAGAAATCCTAAGCTGTTCTTCTCTTGGCAAACCGTCGTATTTTTCCAAAAGATCAAGTTTAAAATTCCCAGGGAAAGGCAATAAATTGATTATGCTTTTTGTATTTAAGTCTTTCATGTGCTTATGCTTAACCCCCATTGGACGAATTCGTTAACCGCATTTTCTCCCGCTGCTCTTCCGAAATCAGACGCAGCTGTTGCCCGAGTGTTAATTATTGTATGCAACTCATTTGCAAAAGCAGCTATATCGGCTCCCGGGGTACCGAATGCATTTCTGAGTCTTGGAAGCAGTATTGTATCGGCATTTGAACCTAAGTTTCTCCAAATTTGTTGGAAGGCTCCATTTCTATCAGGAGCGCTTTGATAGTTGGTTAAAATATTTAAAACTTCAAGCACGTTTCGCGGAAGGCCCGACGCCTGTTCTGCTGCAGTATATCCTCCAGCTCCTCCCGTTACAGGATTTACGTCCTCAAGACCCGCTCTTTGCTCCGGAAGGAAATAAGCCTGTGCCGCTCTTGTCTTAACCCCATCTCTTCCCATATAAATATCCCTTATCATTGTAAGCTGCCCAATCTCCGCATCCATATCAATACTTCTTAGTCTCCTTGCTTGAACGCCTTCAGCGGTTTGAATATTGTCTGTTTCCTGTCTTACAGAATCTTCCAAGTACCTTAATTGCTCTCTTGCCCATAACTGTGCGTTATTCAAGGCCCCCCTGCTAATTCTTCTATGAGCTGCTGCGGGTAACTTTTCTAATTCGTCAACCGTTAATACCCGTAATTGTTCATTGGTAATTCCTAATACAATCGCAGCCTGATAATTGGTTTCAACAACATTCGCCCTGGGGGTCCCTGCTCTTTCTAAAACATTTGCCCTTGCCTGAATAACTCCCTTGCGGACTATTGCCCGCATTTCTTTATTGTCGTTTTCCGGCCAACCGAAATTCGGATCAAGTAAAAAAAGGCTGTTTGCATCGCTTAATATCTGATAGAAATCTTCCGTAGCAAGATCATCATCATCCAATCCTAATCCTAAAAGTCTCCTATAATCTTC
>JAKALN010000026.1 GCA_021824155.1 bacterium
GAGAACAAGAGAAGATGAGGTTATTTAGTTTATTTAAACGAAGATTTTTACTTTTCCTGCCCATACTCGCAATTATAGGACCGGGAATTATTTCCGGATCTGTCGATAACGATGCGGGAGGCATAACGAGTTATTCTGTCGCCGGAGCGTCCTTTGGATATTCGCTTCTTTGGGTTTTATTCCTAACAACTTTCTCCCTTGCCATCACACAAGAAATAGGAGCCAGAATGGGCCTTGCAACGGGTAAAGGCTTTGCTTCGCTTATAAGAGAAAAATTCGGTGTACGCTGGACAACTTTTATAATGGCAGTCCTTTTTATAGCCAATATGGGAACGATTGCGGCGGAATTTGCCGGAATAGCCGGCGCTTTGGGAATTTTTAATATTCCCCGTCTTATTTCAATACCTATTGCAGTCATTTTTATTTTTCTTTTGGTGACCAGAGGGAGTTATGGAAAACTTGAAAGAATTTTTCTGGCGGTTTCTTTTTTCTACGTTGCCTATATTCTTTCTGCAGTAATAACTCATCCAAACTGGGGCCTTGCGGTAAAAAGTCTTGTAGTGCCCACTTTCCACCTTAGTAACTCATATATTCTCATGATGATGGCTGTAATAGGAACCACAATCACTCCCTGGGGACAATTCTTTATTCAGGATTACGTAGTTGATAAAAAATTATCCAAACAGGACTTAAAAATCGAAAGAGGAGATGTTTTTCTGGGGACATTTCTTACCAATTTCATTGCTTTTTTTATAATAGTAGCCACAGCAGGCACATTATTCGCAAAGGGAATTTCTATAAATGATGCTAAAGATGCTGCTTTGGCGCTAAAACCTTTGGCGGGAAATTTTGCTTCAATTCTTTTTTCTTTTGGCCTTCTAAACGCATCTCTTTTTGGCGCCGCTCTTGTTCCCGTAGCTACATCATATGTTATAACAGAGGCTTTCGGAATTGAATCGGGCTTAAATTTCAATTTTAAAGAGGCTCCCCAATTCTATGGACTTTTTGCGCTTTCTTTGATACTAGGAGGTTTAATGGTAATACTTCCCTTTTTCCCTTTAATAACAATTCTGGTAGTATCTCAGGCCTTAAATGCGGTATTGCTTCTGCCTATTTTTATTTTTCTATATATACTTTCAAATGACAAAAAACTTTTAGGTGAATACTCAAATAACAAGTTTATTAACACCGTACTAATAATTACATGTGTTGGGGTTACTCTTGCCTCTATCTTTTATCTTTATTCTTTAATTTTCCCAAAGGGATTTTAGCGCAATGTATTTAATCCAGAGGGGACCGTAAAGCATTAATAGCCCTTTGAGTAACCGGAAAAGCGGCTAAACCTAATTCTCCAGCAAATTCTAAACCTTTTAACGCGCTTATCCTTGCTCTCTGAGGACCTCTAACTACCGTTTGGTACATTCCAATAAAACTTTCCATCGTTTGGCCGGGTTTAGTAGCAAGAGTCAATCCAATTGTAAAATTTAAAGATTTTAATGCATCTGTATTTTCTCCGGGGGATTGTGTTTCCGTAAAAGCTGCCCGGACTGTCATTTCATATGAGGTTGTCTCCCAAAAGGGCACTTCCCTTGGAGCTTCCGGACCGGTTCCGAAATCTACACGCCTTACATTGCCGGGAACGGATTCTACAGCCATAAAGTTTCTTTAGTATAAATTACCCTCACCCATGAGTCAACTGGGTATTTTATTCTAGGGTATTTTCTTTAAAATGACTTTTATGATAGAATTATTTTTACGAATGCAAGAAGTAATCTTATTTCTATTTGCACTATTCTTCGGTTTCTTGTTCAGCAGGTTTTTATACTTCATATACGAATCTAAGGAAGAAACAATGGAACGTTTGACGACTCCAAAAGGTTATCATCTGCACCATAGTATGTATGGAGTAACAACACTTTTTATTACTCCATTTACTGCAGGGCACCATGTTATAACAACTATTTTCCTTTTAGGCTTTGGCTTGGGAATAATCATAGAACACTCAATTGAAGAAGGATTCGTATTCATTTCCAAATGGGATGATGAAGACATCAGCGAGTATACAGAAGATAAGGAATTATACTAAATAAACTAAGAATGCTTGCAAAAATAAAAAGGAATTCAAAACCATATTGAGCGGCAATAAACCCCCCTAAAGCAGTTGAGAAAGCCATACCTATAAAAGTTACCGCGTCATAAATACTCCATTCGGAAGGCTCTTTGTTCTTATCTAAGTGGGTAACAAAAAGAGCGTTTTTTGCCGGAGATGCTATTCCCAATCCTATACCCATTATGGCGTATGATAAAAAAAGCGAAAGGATACTATGAAAAAATGCAAAACCAAGATATGAAGCACTTAAAAGAACTATTCCTGTAAAAGTCACAATAAAACTGTATTGCTCCGTTTTTTTTACCAAATATCTTCCTATGATTATTTCAAAAACTATTCTCACAAAAAGATAGAAACTGAAAGCAAGAGCGGCAACTTGAATATCCCCACCTTTTACATTTTTAACCACAAAAATAGCCAAAATCGGAATTACAAAATACCATGCGGACCAAAGGAATGTTTCGGAAAGAATAAAGGCCTCAACCAGTGGATTAATCTTAAAATGGGAAGGGTTCCTTCCTATGAACTGCTCTTTGAGCATATAACTTATTCTAACATCAAAATTTAGGGGAAAACAATAAACTTTAGCGGAGGATTTTGCTTTTATTTAATCTTAAACCTATCTTTGCTTTTAACCTGCTTTCTTTTGCTTCATTTTGTTGTTTTTGAAGTTTAATTCTGCTTGAAGTTTTTTTATCTATATCTTTCTGGCATTCTTGATTTGAACATTTATATACTTTTGTAGTTATAAGAGAAGAATAAGTATCTATCTTTTGGGTTTTGGAGGATACAAGTATTAATTCACTCCCACACTGACTGCATTTTAAAACTGGTGATTTCTGAATGGTGCTCAAGGTTCTTCGGATTATACAACAATTGAACCTAATTTACAAGCCTCTAAGCGTTAAAAACATACCTATTGCCGCTGCAGCCATACCGAAAAACGTCATCCAAACAAGAACTTTTGAAACAACCCCGCTTTTATACTGTCCCATGATTTTTCCATTTCCGGCAATAAGAGCTATTATAAAAATAAGTGGAACCGCAACTACTCCATTGATTACCGCCGTATAAACCAAAGCTTTTATAGGATTAAACCCGATAAAATTAATCATCAAACCAATTAGGGTAGCAATAGTAATTACCCCATAAAACCCATGCGCTTTTTTCAATTTCCGGCTTAATCCTTCATTTAGATTAAACGCCTCTGCAAATGCGTATGCTGCCGAGCCGGCAAGAACAGGAACGGAAAGAAGGCCTAAGCCTATAACTCCCACTGCAAATATTACCTTCGCTATATACCCGGCGTTTGGAAAACTGCTTACTAAAGGCTCCAGAGCCTTAGCAGCGTCGGCGGCTGTTTTAATATCGGTAAAACCATGTGCGTTTAATACGGTTGCAGTCACTACAATAATAGACCATGTACCGATTTCGGAAAAAAACATTCCTATAAAATTATCTATGCGCAAGTTCCTGATAAATTTCCAGTTTATTACAGGCTTACCGTTTCTTCCCAGTAAATGATTCAGCCGTTCTTCTTCCGTTTCTTCGGATGCCTGCCAAAAAAACATATAGGGTGAAATTGTTGTTCCCAATACTCCGGTAATTATGAATAAAAATTGGAAATTCAGTTCGATATGGGGAATAAAAGTCGCCTTAAGAAGCGTTCCCCAAGGCTGGTTTACAATAAAAACGGTAAGCGGGTAGGCAAATAAAGAAATGGCAAGCCATTTAAGGATTTTTGAATAAACTTTATAGGAAGTAAAGATTTCGAGAATCAGCATCGAAGCGGTAAAAAAGAGCGTAAGAAAAACGAAATTTATCGGAACTATAAGAGCAGCGGCAGCAGCCATCGCGCCTATGTCCGCGCCTATATTAATCGTATTTGCAACAAGGACAAGCAGTACGACAATATATAAAACTTTTTTGCTGTAGTGCTGTTTTACAACGGCAGATATTCCTTTTCCCGTTACTGCTCCTATCCTTGCGCATGCTTCCTGTACCCCCGCCTGAAAAGGAAACATAAAAAGCGCGGTCCACAATTGTCCGTAGCCAAATTGCGCTCCTGTCTGGGAATATGTAGCTATACCCGAAGGATCGTCATCCGCCGCCCCTGTTATAACACCGGGCCCGAAAGTCTTAAAGATTTTTTTTATTTTTGAAAAGAACACCACCTTAGATTAAGTATATATAACCTAAAGTTTTGTTTCAATAAATTGCCTGACAGACTGGGGAGCCGTACTCGCCTGCGGGAAGAGTTTATCCCCTATATAAACTGTTCTTTCCCTGTTTATCCTTTGTCCACCAGAATCCAGAGGACTTGGCCTTTTAAAATCGATAACCCCTTCTTCTCTGGGAAAAAATCTGCTCAAAAGGGGAAGTTTCTGACCCGCAAAACTTCTTATTTCCGTTTCGGTTAATGGGGTCGTGAGCCGTGAATTTAAAGCGACAAAAAAATCTACTTTTGCGCTTCTTCCCGCATAAAGACCCATCGCTACATCCGGCCAACTGTCTCCCGCCATAAAAAGTTCGAAATCCCTAAAATCTGCATTTAACCTTTGGGATAATTGTTCTAAAGTACTATCAACTGCCCTCTCTTTGCTTCCATGCAAAGGAGTTAAATATAAAGAATATTTTCCTTTATCCGGGTTACTGTCATCTGTGATCTTTAAATTTCTAACATAATTTTTTGTTTCCGCGTCAATACCGGGATCTTCCAAGAGCGCCCTTATCCTTCTTTCTGTTTCTTGTTTCTTTTGCAGCTCGGTTTGTTTTTGACCTTCCGTAGCCGATACTTTTGCATCTGTTGCCCCTGTAGTTTCAACTACCTGCTCTGCCGTAGAGGGCTGGAAGTTAAGCTGAACTCTGAAATCCGGAGATTCCACATCGGTGATGTTTTGCTCGAAGTTTTGTGAATTATCAACAGGAGAAAGAACAAAAAGTGAATGTTTAGGGTCTATCCGGTTTAATATGTCCATTGTCCTTTGCCTGAACTCAGTACTGTCTTGTTTCATCTTTTGAGTGAACCCTTTATCTTCTTCATACCCTCCTGATTGTTGTCTTAGAAAAATTCTTGAACCTGTTGCAGCAGCTACACCATCCGCATCATAAAGTCCAGCAAAATCTTCAACCTCATCGGGGAATGCTTCTATTTTTTTTCCATCTTCTCCCACGGCAAGTTTTGGCGCAGGCCTTTCAAGTCCGAGCTCAACAGACTTTTTGTATTCTGCCTTACTCATTGTCATCTCTTCGGTTCTTGAAGAAACAAAAAATACCACATAGCCTTTTTCATCTAATAATTCTCGAATTTTGACTGCCTCTTTTGGATTTCCGGAAAGTGTAGAATCTATATCTAAAAAGGCGATCTTTAAAGGCAAATCCTGTTCTTTCCTACGTCTTAATTTTTCCAGAACGGTACTATCTTTATAGGGTTCTTTTTCTTCTTCGAGCGCCTCTCTCACTTCATCTGCTTTTTCCTGTGCTCCAAGGTTTTCTGCTAGTTTGCTCACAGCATTATCGTCTTCCGGTTTCGGAATTAATGGAGGCTTTGGGGTTTCCGGACGGATTTCAACCTTTGTTTTTTCTATGACAGGCGTATTTTCGGGAACAACGTCGCTCATAGAACTATTATAACAATTATTTCTTTTTTATCTAAATGTTGTTAAAATCTTTTTATGCCTCCAAAACAACACAATCCCGTAATTGATCTGCTTAGGTTTATTGCGATTTTAGCAGTTCTGTTGGTACATACTACGACCAGGACCCTGGAAGCATCTTCCTATGATCTGCAAAAAATGCCCTGGACGCTATTTTTAAACCAAGCCTCGCGCTTTGCGGTCCCGTTATTTTTTATGATTTCGGGGTTTGTCCTTGAATT
>JAKALN010000012.1 GCA_021824155.1 bacterium
TTCCAATCGCCGCTTAATGCTGTTTGTATTGCTTGCAACTTTAATGCTGTCATTTAGGAGATAAATTCGATTGGAAAATTCTACTAAAATTAATTGCAAAAGTCAAGGTATAAAAGGTATAATAGTGGTTGGTTGAGGCGGATCATAGCTAATAGTTTATAGTTTTTGGTAAACACTATTGGCTACTAACAATTCACCCTAAAACCAGTATGAGCGGACATTCAAAGTGGGCACAAATTAAAAGACAAAAAGGCGTAAACGACAAGAAAAGGGGACAAACTTTTACAAAACTTGCTAATGCAATTACCATTGCCGTAAGGCAGGGCGGTGGAATAGGGGACCCCGGTCAGAACTTCAGGTTAAGGCTTTCAATAGACGCCGCAAGAGCCGCAAATATGCCCAAAGAAAATATCGAAAGGGCAATCGCAAGGGCACAAAATACCAAGGGAGGGGATTTAGAGGAAGTAATTTACGAAGGATTTGCCCCCGGAGGAGTTTCCGTAATTGTAGAGGCGGCAACAGACAACAGCATGAGAACTACCTCGGAAATAAAAAATATATTTAACAAAGCAGGCGCAAGCTTCGGCCAGCCCGGTTCTGTTTCTTACCAATTTAAACATGTAGGAGAAATAATAGTAAAAAAGAGCGGAAAATCATTTGATGATATTTTTAGCCTTGCGGTTGACGGCGGAGCAGAAGATTTGGAGGATGCCGAAGATGAGGTATTTATTTATACGGGTATGCATGATTTAGCTAAAGTAAAGGATAATCTAACATCGCAAGGATTAGAAGTCATAGAGGCCGGCTTGGTACGGATTCCGATTATTACCGTACCCGTGACCGAAAAAGAAAAATTCGATAAAATAGCTTCTTTTTTGAATACATTAGAAGAGATGGATGATGTACAAAAAGTTTATTCGAATATGGAGATTAGCTTATGAAAAGCGGTAAAAGCCTCTTTACATTTAACCGCAAACTCTCACGAAATAAAAACCACAAACTGGATAAGATAAAATTTTTAAATAAAAGACAAAAATTTATCCTTTCGGTGGTAATACTTTCCCTTTGTCTTTTTATAACGGAGCATTTTTTAGGCAGGTCGGCAATATATATAGTTATCGGTATTTCCGTCTTAACCGATATATTTTTATTCTTTTCCTTAAGAGGGGATTTGGAAGACAATTTTAGTCCGCAGGTTTTTATTCTTCCGTTTTTCTTTAGCCTTGCTTTCGGCCTTTTTTACCTTCTTATTCCCGCGCGTTTATTAACAAGGATTGCAATGACCGCAGTTTACGCGATAGGGCTTTACTCGCTTTTTTTAAGCGAAAATATATTTACGGTATCCTCCATAAGGACAATAGCCCTTCTTTCAAGCGCAAGAACAGTAGCTTTTGTCCTTACCTTACTTTCTTATTTCTTCCTTGCAAATGTCATCTTTACTTTCCATATTAACGTTATAATAACGCTTCTTTTAATTTTTGTAGTAACTTTTCCGTTGGTTTTGAATTCGATATGGATATACACGCTTGAAAAAGACTTTAAGAAGGACATTTTATGGGTCTTTTCTCTTGCATTATGCTTATTTGAAGTTGCAATTCTTTTATGGTTTTGGCCCAGCTCTCCTACGGTTATAGCCCTTTTTCTTACCGGAATTTTCTACAGCATAGTCGGTTTGTCCCAGGCTTGGTTTGAAAGAAGGCTTTTTAAAAGCGTGATTCTGGAATACGTATGGGTTGCGTTTGTAGTATTTGTTGTACTTGCTTTATTTACCACTTGGGGATAGGTAAGCCACCCAATTTAGAATTCAAAATTCAAAATTAAGAATTAATAAATAGCTTCGGGATATTTTTTAATTTAGCTTCAGTTGGCCTCGGATTTCGGGAAAAAAATACCGGCAGTAAAGATGGGGAAGAGAGGAGTGGTATAAAAGATAATTGAGCCTAAATTAAAATAAATGATATAGTTTGATATACTAACTAATTTTATTATAGGACTATCCCGCGTTTTAAATGTGGATAACTTTGTATTTTCACACGCTTTTGATATGAATTTTCACACCGTACCCGGCCTGCTTACTCGCAAAGCTACGTCCTCGACCCATAAAGAGCACAAATTAACGCGGCGCAGGAACTCACAATAAGAAAAAAATACGAACGCTTCTTTACGGCTTGCCTCTATTCCCGAATAGTACATACATATAATTGCAAAACTTATCATTTTCGAGGCTAAAATCATACGTTTAGACTGGTATGACGCCCTAAATTAAAGCATCTCCGAAACCTCCGGAGAGGAGTGTCCCTGCAGAGCACTGTAATGCAAAATTCGGCCTTCGTTTTAGTGGAGAGCACTGTATGTCATCAGTAACAGAGAGTTAAAAGACCTATATTGCCCCGGCGGGTGTGCCTTATTAAAAAAAGGCTTATTAGCGCCCGGGCGAGGGTAATTGATTATGTCGCACAATAATACTTTTACGACGCCACTCAGGCACGGCTCCCGGGGGAAGACCTCTTTTTCCATGTAATTTTCTGACGTTATTTGATAAAACTTTCCTATGCCAGTACTCTTTTTACCAATTAAACCCCTATTTTCGGCAGGTTTGTCATGTCCCCTACTACAGGACTAATGGTTATAATTTTTTTGAGGCTAATCGAGGCTAAATATTTAGTTTTTTCACCTCCCCGGAGCAAAAAGTGTAAAAGAGGGATACAATCTATATTAAATACCGCTATTTTGGACCCGTCTTAAAAGTTCACGGCAAAGTGCCGTGGTAACTGTGCCGTCCATATTAAACACAGCATTAAGTATTGCGGTAACGCGTACGTCAAATGGTATTCTGTCTCTGATTACATATTCAATGGCTGCGTTTCTTAAATATTGGTTCCGCTTCCAGTCTTTTCTTTCTATATCTAAAGCTTTATCGACAAGCTCTTCGGCAGATCCGTCTTGCGGGTTTGGCCCGTGGGCAAGCCTTTCGCCAAGCCGGAAATAAAGCATCTCTCTTTCATAAACCCTGGGGTGTTCCAGGGAAAGGAATGTCATACGGGTTCTTATTTCAGGCGGCAGGGCGGCAATTTCTTCCGAACGGTTTGCATATAATACCGAACCCTCGAGGGGGCCTCTTTCCGGAATCTCTCCTGAAGCACCACTAAAAGGATTTTTTTCCATTAAGGTGGAATTATAGCATACTGCTTCTAATTTTGTTTTCCGCGGCTGTCATGGCATCTGTTGGCGGGGGCTGAACACTTGTTCTGGCACGTAGGGTCGTTTAAAAAAACAAGAGGACACCTGCTCATATTGGGGTCGGCAAAGATTACGCATTGCCCGCTTGGAGTACAGGCGTATTTATTCTGCGGGGTTTGAGGACAGTTCTGGTTTATAGAAATGTTTGTGCTTGTAACCCCGTAATTATAGTTGCATTTTGCGCCGCACCCGTTTCTGCATCCGATTGCATCTATGCTTTGGTCGTTTGTATTTTTAAGGTTAGTTAAAACCTTATACCATGTAGGGCACGTATTATTGTCTGTTTGGTATTCGTAAGGGGTACCGTCATCGTTACAGGGAAATGAATTAATATATACTACATTACCCTGTTTAAATTCCTGCCCGCAGGAGGGGATTGATTTGGGGAAACAGCGGTAGTCATCATAATACTGCAGAAAAGCGCTTCTTATTGTTATCAAATTTTGTTTAGTTCTGGCATCCTGGGCTTTTGTAATCTGGGGCACGACGTAAACAAAGGCGAGGGCCGCAAGTACTGCCATAATACCTATTGCAATTATGATTTCAATAAGAGAAGAGCCTTTTTTCTTTTTCCTTTTCACCTTATCATAGTCTCACTTGGCTAAAAATATTTCAACCTCTCCCCTTTTGCTATAATACTTTTAGTACTGTCAAAATCTAATGAAAAAATATTTTTTAATAATTTTAATTTTAATTTTGGGATTTGCAATAAATTATTTCCAAAATAACAAATCCTTGCCAAGCGCCCAAACAGGTGTTTTAAAGGTAACTCCCCCTGCCCAAACAGCCCAAAGTTCGAGTCAAAGCGCGGTTTTGGGATTACAAACAAAGACTTCGGGCTGCGAGGCCATAAACGGGCTGCAGGACAAAAATTGTACCCCCGGCAGTATCTTTGCCCAAGTGACAAAGTCGCAGGTATGCGTAAAAGGGTACTCGTCATCGGTTAGAAACGTTCCCGTATCGGAGAAAGACGCCGTTTATAAGGAATACGGAATATATTCCCATAAAACCGGAGAATACGAAGTGGACCATTTAATTAGTCTGGAATTGGGAGGTTCAAACGATATTGCAAATCTTTGGCCGGAAGCGGCTCTGCCTGTCCCCGGATTCCACGAAAAAGACCTTGTGGAAAATTATCTCCATAGCAGGGTTTGCTCGGGAGTGATAAGTCTGCAGGAAGCACAAAAAGAGATTTCAACAGACTGGCTTTCGGTTTACAATAGTATGCCTAAGCAATAGAAATAATTTTGTAGGATTTTTTTCCTCCCGGAGTTTCTGCCTCGGCGGTTTGTCCTTCTTCCATATCCATAAGGGCTTTTCCCAAAGGGGAATTAGAGGAAATTTTATTATCCGCCGGGCTTGCTTCCAAATCCCCCACTATCTGTAATTCTTTTTTCTCCCCTTTTTCCGATAAAGTAACCTTTGAACCTATTCCTATTTTTCCGTTTGGTTTTACGGCAATAATGCCTTTATTAATAAAATGGGAAAGCTGCCTTAATGTCCTGTCGATATTTCCGAGTTCAAACTTTGCGGCTTTGTATAATCCGTTTTCCGATAAATCGCCCATTTCCCTTGCCCTTTTTAATGTTTCTACTGCACCTTTTCTTTTTTCCAAAAGTTCCTGGTATTCTTTTTTTACTTTTTCGATTCCCTCTTTTGTGAAGAAAATATTTGCCATTAGGGTTTTGCAGCTTCTATAACAGGAGGGTTAACGGTTACCTGTCCGACTTCAAACGGCCTGAATATTTCTTCCGTCATCCTGGACTTATAACCGTCGGTACCCGCAGATTCTACCCCGACATGTTCCCCATTTGCGGTTACAAAACCTGAAGTTTCCGGGCTTATGGAAATAAATCCGGTTACTGTTTTTTCCGGGGAACCTTTAATCCCGAAATCCAGCCTCATCCAGCTCCTTTTGCTCCCGTCGGAATAGTTTCCGGGATTTTGTCCGAAAACAAGCTCCGCATCTTTAACCGTAAACTGGCTATCGGTTTGGTTCCAGGGTTTTCCGTTAATGCTTGTAATATCGTTCCAGTCAATTGCCATAACATCCGCATTTCCTCCGATGTCTGTATCTAAATAAGACTGGTCGGGAAGGACCCTTATTCCAACGCCCTCTTTTACGGTTATTTCCCCTTTAAAGATTTCGTCCACGTTATTTAAATTAACTTTTAGTTTATCCGCCAATTCGCTTTGCCTGTTGGCGTAAACGTCTGCTTTTTTGCCGGCAATTATTTGGCTTACTTCGTCTCCGACTGCCCCGGCAAAATCTTCTGCCGGTTTTGCCACGTAATTTCCTATTGCCTGGGCCCCAAGGTCAACCGTTGCACTTCCGACTAAATCCGCAGCTGCCCCCGTATTTAGAGGCCCGTTTATATTATTATCCACATGGTGAACAAGCCCGAGCGCCGAAAGAGCGGCAAAAGCGCCGGCCATAAGTTTTCTTCTTACGGGGACTGGTTTATGGGAAGTTTTAGGCTGTCTGTCTTTTGCAGGTAAAGCCTGGTTAATTTCCGGGGGTCTGTTATCCATACATTCAGATTAGCATGTTAACCCAAACCTTGTCAATTGTATTTAAATTCCCTGTACCCATTTGGTGACTACCGTATTTACCGATCTTGGGTTTGCAAAAGCGCTTTGGTAAAGTGTGGTTTGTTCGGGCTGGGGTTTTGGAATTATAATTCCGGCCCAAGACTCGCCTATAGGCTTATTACTTCCAAGTTCCATAAATGTAGTTTGTACTACAAATCTATGCATTCCTCTTGTGGACGGGGTTAAAAGATAAATTCCGTTGGCCGTTCTTACATCCATTCCGACATAATTATTTAAATCCGGCGGCATTGTTGACGAATATCCGCTTACGCGAAGGTCTGTTTCGTGGAATTTTTGGTCAACTAAATTTTTTTGCATCAGGTTTTCCGCCCTGTGGTCAAAAATGCCGTAGGGTATAAGATAATTTACTCCGTTATATGGGAATACAATGCAGTATTCTCCATCGCTATCTACGGAAACATTAAATGAGCTAAATAGTGTGGATTTGTCGTGTTCTTCAAAACGGAGGAAATTTGCCGTGTATCTGTTAAAAATTAGTTTTTCTAAAAGGCCTGCCTTTTCCCCCCTGAGCCGTTCGTACCCGTTTCCTCTTCTTCCTGTTTCTATATTCGACATACAAATTGGGATTATACCAAATATCTGGAATGTGTCAATTAGATTGTTAATTCCTGCTAAAGTTAAAAACAGTCACCGGAATAAACGTTTCTTTTCTTACTACGCCCCCAGTTTCGGATAAGGGTTCTTTTGGCTTTACATTTTGGAATTGAAGGTTATCGTTTAACGGGTCGGTATTTTCTTCTTCGAGAATCCACCTTTCTGCTATCATTTTCATAGAGTGTGAGCCGGAATAGTACGTAATCTGTTTTACAAATCTGTCGCCCTTTCTTCCGGGTTTCAGTTTATATGAATATACAATTCCTATTAAGGTTTGCCCCCAGTATTCTCTTAAATTAGAATGCAGTTCGTCCAGTTCGGTTTCGTCGTTTACAAAGATGTCATGTGCGGTAACCTTCATTTCGGTGCCTTCTTCTATGTCGCCTGCAAAAACTTGTAAAAACCTTTGGTCCAAATCAACATAAGGAACCAAAACCGTGCTGTTTCTTGTTTTATAAGAGATTACTCTCGGTTCCGATTCAGTAGCCAGATCCCATTGTGCCAAAACTCCTCCACTGTTTCTTGTTTTCAAAAAGTTATAACAGTCTTCAAATCTTTCAGCAATAAAGTTTCTTACACCTTCCTGATAATAGGGCGTAAGCTCTTCCGGCGTGGTTTTTCTTGGTTCTCGTTCGGATGTCATTTTAACGGTTAGCTCCGGCAGTCAAGAGTCTCCTTTCGGTTATGGAATTGTTGGGGTTTGTCCCGCCCATACTTTTTCCATACCAAATTTCCGCAAGCGGCACTAAAGGCAGATAGGGGTCGAAATATCTTACATGTTCTATTTTTCTTAGTCTTCCGTCTCTTGGTTTAATTAAAGGGAAAGTTGTTATTTCGACATTTACATTTTTTCCCGCGTAAGGTTTTAGATTTCTTGTAAGCCCGGCATCGGGTCCTAAAGCCCATTCTTCTTTTCTTGCCGGATAATCATTGGGGTTTCTGTCCATTGATCCGCGGATTATATTTTTAAACACTAAATCAAAATTGCCGTAAGGCACTTGCAGCCTTTCCCCGTTTCTTGCAACATCTAAAATAAAGGGATAAGCTTCGGGAACAAAATTTCCTTCGAATAAAACACCGTCCCCCTCTTTAAGGAATTTATCAAAATTTTTTTTGAATTCCAGCTCGATAGCGCTTTTTAAAAGCTGTATTCTTTCCTGTTCAAGGCCGGCAGGTGTGCCTCTTTCATTGCCCATAAAGGATATTATAACAAAGAGCGGACGTGATAATCAATCCTATAGGATAGATTGACAAAGTCCTCCTCGTGTCGGACAATATTTGATGATAGACAATAGATAGTAGATGTTAGAATTTGATATTTTGAAGATGGAGGTTAGACTCAATCCTCTATTTTCCAGCTTCAATATCCAGCTTCAAGCTTCTACTGTCCACAATCAAAATTTAATATGGATAAACCACCTACCACGAACAATGAACAACCTATTCAGAAAAGTGAACTGCAAACTTTTATTGATGATTTTCTTGAATACCTCGAGATAGAAAAAAACTGCTCAAAGCTTACAATAAGGGATTACAGGCACTACCTTGAAACTTTTGACAAATGGTATTTTACTACCCAACCGGGCAAAGACGTAAAAGACCTGGATTTGGCAACAGTCCGGAAATACCGCGTATATCTTGCAAACAGAGCCGACGATAAAGGGCTTACCCTTCAAAGAGTTACCCAAAACTATTATGTGATAGCCCTTAGGTCGTTTCTGCGCTTTCTTATAAAAAACGACCATGCTACATTGGAACCTTCAAAAATCGACCTGCCTAAAGCAGAAAGCAAAAACCTTAAATTCCTTAACAAAGAGCAGGTGGACAGGCTTATTATGGCAACGGATACTTCAAAAGAAGAAGGGGTCAGGGACAGGACGATCATGGAGCTCCTTTTTTCCACAGGCCTCCGCGTTTCGGAGCTTGTAAGTTTAAACAGGGACCAGATTAACCTTGACAGGCGTGAATTCGGAATAATCGGAAAAGGCAGAAAACAGAGGATTGTTTTTGTATCCGACAGGGCCGCAGATTGGATAAAAAGATACCTGGATATGAGGCAGGACAGGTTCAGGCCTCTTTTTATAAGATATTCGGGGGCAATAATAGAAGAAAATAATGGAGAAAAAATGAGGCTAACCGCAAGAAGCATAGAGCGGCTGGTAAAAAAATACGTAAGACAGGCACGGATTCCGGTTGATGCAACCGTGCATACCCTAAGGCACTCTTTCGCAACAGACCTTCTTTTTAACGGAGCGGATATTAGAAGCGTCCAGGAAATGCTTGGCCATAAAAACATAGCCACAACACAGATTTATACCCATGTAACCAATCCCCAGCTTCGAAACGTCCATAAAACCTTCCACTCGGGCAATAAATAAGGCTAAGGGGTTGCCAAACTTGTCCCGCATAGTTTATAATGTGCATATCCACATTTAAAGATCCCAAGCAGCCTTCCGGGGTGCACGCATAATAGGTATCTAGTATTTTAGCTATGGAAAAAGACGTATCAAGGCAAAGATTTACTATAAGAAAAAGGGATTTGGTTATAGGAACGGCTTTTGCCGCTGCTATTGCCGTGGGTGTTAAAGGAAACCCTGCGACAGGAAAAGAGCCTTATAAATACGCCCCTTATCCTCAAAGTGACCTTAAGCCTTTTGTTCTACCCGGGACAAACGTACAGGATAACGAGCGGGGCCCCGGTAAAATATTAAGCGTTGTTGTTCCCTCCCCGGTCCCCCAGGAGCCTTCAGCCGACAAGATAAGAAAACAATTAGAAAATATTAACGTAAGCACTCCTTTTGATAATGTTGTTTATGAAATGCAAAGTCACCCGGAGGTTTTTAGCCAAAAGGACATAACGGATATTAAAATGTATTACCCTATCTATAAAGCAGTTGCCGATAAGTTTAATATAGACTGGTATCTGATATGGATTAACCACGAGGGAGAAACCGGCGCTTCAAACAGTAAAATTGCTTTTAACGGAGGTTCTTATCCATATTTCGGAGGCTGGCAAAGGGATGTCAGGATGTGGCCGGAAAGTTTTGTCGCCAATGCTTTTAAGGGACTTGAATATCTGCAGGGCGTAAAGACAAGAAATAAAACCGACGCCCGGGAAGCGGCTGCAATGGCAGCCCAGGTGGCCCCGAATATTAAACAGTATTTGAATTTGGGCCCGTACAAGGCGGTACTTAATGCGGAAAGGCTTTTTACGGGTGATAAGCAGGGTACAGGATTATCCCTTACGCGGGCAAATCTTTGGCAGGAATGCAGTAAAATTTTCGGTTCTGTTCTTATTCCCCTGGGGTAATTTTTAATATGTCTGGTAGGATAATGTTACGGTTATCGAAACAGAGCTTTCTCCGGGGGTAACATTTGTAGGAATTTGGTTTGAGTCCGTAACAGCTTTCCCCGCTCCCATATAAGCAACAGGCCACGGCCTTATTTCGTTTGATTCCACTACGTTTACAAGTCTTCCTAAATGTATCCCGGAAAGGCTTGTAAGGCTTTGCGCTTTTGCCTTTGCCGAAGCTATTGCATCTTCTCTTGCCTGATTTTCAAGTTTTGTTTTCATTTCATCGCTAAAACCAAAAACTACCTGCCCCACCAGGCTTGCTCCGTCTGCGGTTGCCGTATCCACGACTTTATTTATTTTATCTGTTTGTTTAACGTCTATTTCCAGATTCTGCGTTACGGTATAACCTATTATCTGCTGCTGGCTTGGGGGCCTTACCGGATAAACCTGCTGGACAGTACCGTTTGCCGGAAGCAGAGGCTCCGGGTTTGAGGAATAATTGGGAGTAACGGAATAATTTGTTGTTTTTATGTCTTTGGCATCTATTCCCAACTTTTTTATGTCTTCTATGGTCTTACTTGCTATAGAGTTAGTTTTATTTTGCGCTTCGGCTACGTTTGCCGCTGTTTGGGTTATTCCAACATTTACTACTCCCGTATCGGGTACGGCCGTCGCGGTTCCCGTACCTTCTGCGCTGAAAAGGTCCGTGTTATTTGTGTTAACGTTATTTATGTAAAAAGGGATCGGGCCCGCAAGTTTTGTGTATAGAAAAAGGCCTGCAAAAAGAAGAAATATAATAACTATTATTTTTTCGTACTTATTTAAAAAACTCTTCACACTAATATGCTATCACTTCTTGTTTAACTGTCAAGTAGAGGAGGCAGCAAGAGGATCCTGGTGCATCTCCCTTTGCATATAAGATATAAAACCCGCTATGTTTACTTCAACCCAGTTTTTAAAAGTGTTTCCGCCTAAATCCTCTGTTCCTTCTTTTTCTTCCATTTCTATGTATTTATCTGCATCTTCCTCGGATTCAAATTCGTCCATAATGCTTGAATCGCTTAAGCTAAGGGGGTCGTAAATATCAAAATTTCTTCCGAAATCTATACGCGGCCCTACCTGCTGGCCCCTATTTTCCGGGCTGCTGCTTTGGAATAATGTCATGGTTAATCTTTTAACATAATCTTCCTGCCCATATTCGTCTTCAAATGTATCAAGTAAATCCCCCTCTATGCCTACAACAAGCGAGTAGTAAGGCTGTCCAATATTTCCCCATTTTAAAATTAGGTTGGAGTGATAAATAAGATTTGTCCCTTCTGCCTTTTCCGTGTAGCGGAATGAACTGTCTGTTGTTACCCTTCCCCTGTTTCCTAATAAATCCTGGTTGAATTCAAAGAGGGCAAGTCTTATTCCGGTTTCTTCCAGGAATTGTTCCGCGGTATTTACTTCGCCTTCTGCCTGTTCGGACAGTTCACGGATTTCGGCAGGGAGACTGTGTCTTGCGTCAGGGCGGCGGCGTGGTTTCACTTTTTCCTGTTGTAAATGAAGTATTTTTTCCGGTACTCCCACAAATTAAAATTATATATAAAAAAAATCTTTTTACAAGTGTTCATTTTCTGTTCATTTTATTTATATAAGATTTTGGTATTATAAAAGGCGGAATATGAAAAGTTTATCATCCAACAAAACTATTTTTATTGCAGCCGCTTTGGTCGTGGTCCTTATTCTGGTAGGAGGATTTGTAGCTTATAAAAAATTAAAAACCGGCGGAATGTTAAGCCAAAATTACAATGCTTCAGCCCAGCCTTCGCCGGCATCTACTTTGGGTTCACAGAATAATACTCCTTTGGCTACCCCCAATGCCCAAAATTCAAATAACGCCTCCTTAGACAGCGAAAGCTCGCAAATAGACAGCAGTCTAAACAGTTTAAATAGCGACCTAAACAGCGCCGACCAACAGCTTAACAGCCAATCAAACGATACAAACCCCGCCCCCGTACAGTAGCTTAGGAGTTAAAAACAACCTTAAAAACACTGCCTTTTCCCGGATTGCTTTTTACTATAATTTCGGCCTTGTGCGAGTCTGCAATCCATTTGGCAATGGACAGCCCCAGACCCGCTCCCCCTTGCGACCTGGCTTTATCCACCTGGTAAAACCTGTAAAAAATTTTTTTCCTTTCCTCTTTTGATATTCCGATCCCGTTATCGGCTATAGAAAAATAGGGATTCCGTTTCCCTCCCACTTTTACCTGTATATTCCCTCCTTTTGGGGTATATTTAATTGCGTTATCCATAATTATAAGGGCAAGCTGCTTTATTTTATTGGAGTCCCCTTTTACCTTTGCTTTTTCTATCAAATTATTTTTTAGGTAGAGTTTTTTTTGCAAAAGTAAAGGTTTTGTTTCTTCCGCTACGTCTTTTATTATCTTGTCAAGCTCAACTTCACCAAAAATAAATTCCGTCATTTCCGTATCGGCCCTGGAAAGGGTAAGAAGCTCGTCAACCATTTTTGCCATTCTCCGGTTTTCCCTATACGTCTGTTCGATCACTTTTTTATAGTGTTCTTTGGTTTTATTGCCGTTTCTTAAGGCTACTTCGGATGCAGTTTGTATTGCGGCAAGAGGGGTCCTTAATTCATGCGATGCGTCGGCTATAAATTCTTTCTGCCTCTGGAAACTTTTTTGTATAGGTTTTAGGGTAATCCCCGAAAGGAAAAAACTTAGGCCCGCTCCCAAAAGAAGAATTATATCGTCAACAAGTATAAGATCTATTATGAAGGATTTTTTTACTTCATTTATCTGCAGTATTATTTCTTTCTTTTCCTCGTTGGTTAATTGTTTGGGGACATTTGTTCCGTAATCCCTGAGTAAAACTATTCTTGTAACGTCTTGGGTTTCCAGGGTATAAATAAAACCCGAAAAGGCCAGAAGAATTACAAAAAGAATCAGCGAGTACCAAAGGGTAAATGTTATTTTTGTTTTGGTAAAAGGGCTAATCTTAAATTTTTTCATCTTGCGTTCCTAACCTGTATCCCAATCCTCTTACTGTTGTAAAAAGCTTTTTGTCTTCGGGGAAATCCCTGTCTATTTTATTTCTAAGCCTCCTGATTAAGACTTCTATGATATTACTCATTGAGTCGTAGGAATAATCCCAGACGTGGTTTAGAATTTGTTCCCTTGTCAAAATTTGGTTTGGATGGTGCATAAAATATTCCAATAGCGCATATTCCTTACCGGTTAGGGAAATTTCTTTTCCTTTCCTTGTTACAATATGGGCAGAGGGGTTTAGCAGGAGGTTATCAATTTTTAATACGGATTCCTTTACCGTAGAGCGTCTTATTAAGGCCCTTATCCTTGCTAAAAGTTCTTCAAAAGAAAAAGGCTTTACCAGATAGTCGTCTGCTCCGTACATGAATCCGGTAAGCTTATCGTCCAGCGCGTCTTTTGCGGTTAGCATTATTATCGGGGTATGTATGTCCTCCGCGCGCAGTTTCCCGCATATTGTTACTCCGTCCATTCCGGGAAGCATAATATCTAAGATTATTGTGTCGTATTCCTCGGTGGCAGCCAATTCATATCCTTCTTTGCCGTCGTTTATTACGTCAACGGCAAATTTTTCGTCCGTTAAACCTGTTTTAAGGCTTTCGGCCAGTGTTTTTTCGTCTTCTACTACCAGAATTCTCATGGCCGTATTATACCATCTATATAGCTCAAAAGCCGCGTATAACGCGGCTTTTGTTTTTTTTACTCTACCCTTTTTAGGGAGTAGAAGTAGGCGAAGGACTGGAGGTTATGCTCGTCCCCCCAAGTGATTTAAGTCCTTGCCTAATTTGTTTTGAATCCTGGAATGCCGCTCTTAAATCCGAGTATCCTGTTTTAAGGTCTGTTCTTGCGTTTTTAAGCGTAGGATTTGACCCCGGGAAACTGGAGGGAGAAAGCGGTGAAACCAGGTTTATAACGTCTGTATATTGCGTTTTTGCATCGGCAATTTTAGCGTTCATGTCTGTTAGAAGCGCCGTCAAGTTTGCCGGATTTCCTTGCTGGTTAATCCTGTACTGTAATTTATTTGCGTAATCCCCGAATAAATCTACGGTAACTCCCATTCTGTCTGCCGCGGCCAAAAGCCTTACTTGCGGCATGAATAGCGCATATACCCTAAAGTTTGTAAAAATTGATTTTATATCCGAAATCAAAGTAGGCGCATCTGTATCGGCGTCGCATTTTGCTTTAAGGCTTGTTAACCCGTTTATATCTGTTTGAATTTCATTTTGGAATTGGGAAATTTGCGCGGAAGAAAGCTTTTTGAGATTCCCTACTGCCGTATTTAAACCGTTTAGGTTATTTATTCTTACATTTACTTCCTGGTCGCATCTGGCATGGAGTCTTGTAAGGCGTGTTTCCTGGTTTTCCAGCCGTCTGGAAGCCGGGCTTCCTGCAGGAGAACTTTGTGCAAGAGCCAATCCCGGATTTAGTGCCAATACCGCCGAAAGTCCTATTATGCTTATTATTTTTTTAATATCTGGCATATTTTAACTTTTACCTCCTGTAAAATATTTACTAAACTATTTATAAACTACAAAAATGAACTAAAAATGAACAGAATGTTAAATACTTGAAGATTTTAAATGTTCCCAGGGGATGTATAAATCATTAAATATGCTCCAAATTTCTTCTATTTCGTCCGGTGTTACCGGCCTTAAGTTATCTTTGTCAGCAAGAACCCTCTGATAATAACCGGCCGGTTTATAAAGGTCAGATGAATTATCGGCTATATAATCTTTTACGCCCGATTCCACCTGGTTTCCCCTTTTTATACGAATTACAATATCCCTTCTTTTTTCCCTGTCTTCAATTGACTGAGCATCGGCAATTGTTACTGCAGCCGTTCCGAAGGTACTTATTTCCCTGTCTTCAAAATCAAACCTTACCGCAACCCTTTGATTCTGGAAAGTAAATTCAAAGCTGGTGGGGTTACTTTTGGGGTATTCGTCAAGATATGTGACCTGTATTCTTCTTGCTTCAACGGCAACGTCTTTCAGCTTTCTGGTCATAGAAGCTTCACCCAACGGAGGTCTTTCGCGGGAAGTTTTTCTTTCTCTTCCTGTTTTGGTTACCGGATTTGCCTCTACCATTTTTGGAGTGCTTATTATACTTTTTCGCGGTTAAAATGTCAAAAATTCGGGGCAAGAGGTTTACTTTATGTCTAAAAGTTCAACCTGAAAAATTAACGTCGAATTGGGGGGTATCGGACCCGCCCCCTGGGCCCCGTATCCTAATTGCGGAGGTATTACAAGCATTCTTTTTCCTCCGATTTTCATACCGGGAATTCCCTCGTCCCAGCCTTTAATTACCTGTCCCACTCCTATTTGCGTGGTAAAGGGCTGGTCCCTGTCGTAAGAGCTGTCAAAAACCTGGCCGGTTTGCAATTTTCCCACGTAATTTACAGTTACTGTATCGCCTAACTTGGCTTCCCTTCCGCTTCCTACTGTTATATCCTGGATTTTTAACCCGTCCGGCATAGTAGTTACCATATTACCACTTTGTGTCCCTGATTGCTGGACTTGTTGGGTGGGCAAAGGCGTAGGGCTTTGGGCCGGCGGAGACTGGGTCTGGGCTTTGGGAAATGTAACTTCTCCTGTAGGCAAAGGCTTATTTTGTCTTGACTGGGATACAAATAAATAACCCCCCAAAGCTATAAGAAGTATTACGCCAATTCCTATGGAAAGGTTTTTTACCATGGATTGTATTTTACTATATATGTGAAATTTTGTCAGCATAAAGAATAAATGGTAAAATTAGTCTAATGGATATTTTATCGACAAAGGGTTTTGAAGATTACGCGCTTTTGGACAGCGGAAACGGAAGAAGGCTGGAAGTTTTCGGCAAATACATGATATCAAGGCCGGACCCCCAGGCGATTTGGCAGCAAAACTTTGGGCAGAGCTTTTGGGAAAAAGCAGATGCTGTTTATATACAAAATGGAAATAAAGGAAGCTGGAATAATAAAAATGGCGTTCCCCAAAAGTGGGCTATAAAGTATAAAAACCTTTCTTTTTATTGTAAGCTGACTCCTTTTAAACATACAGGGGTTTTTCCGGAGCAGGCATTAAACTGGGATTTTATCGGGGAAAAAATAGCCCTGCGTCTGACTGGCGGCAGTCAGCCTAATATACTGAATCTGTTCGGCTATACCGGTGCTTCAACTCTTGCAGCGGCAGCGGCAGGGGCTAAGGTAACACATTTAGATGCTTCCAAGCCCTCAATCCTATGGGCAAAAGAAAACCAGCAGGCTTCGGGCCTTTCGGAAAAACCCGTCCGCTGGATTCTGGATGACGCGGTTAAGTTTGTGCAAAGGGAAATAAAAAGAGGGGTTAAATATGACGGAATAATTATGGACCCTCCTGTTTACGGGCACGGCCCCGAAGGCGAGATTTGGGATTTTAACGAATCTTTTCCAAAGCTTATGGAACTTTGCAAACAAGTTTTATCCGATAATCCCCTGTTTGTTATTGTAAATGCCTATGCGATTTCTTCATCTTCCGTAATGCTTCTAAATGTGCTCAGCGACCATCTCGGGACTTTGGGCGGGAAGATTGAATACGGAGAATTGGCATTAGAAGAAAAAGACTCGGGACGTTTTCTTTCAACGGGAATTTTTGGCCGCTGGTCAAAGTGATACTAATATATCTTCTACTTCAATCGTCCTTTTTTCTACTCTAATAAATTTAAGTTTAATAAGAATCCTGAATATAAGAATAGAAAAAATATAGCCGATAAAGGTGCTTACCGAAAGGATTGTCTGGGTTATTATTCCAAGCCCCAAGGAAATTACAATAGGAATCTGCCTTTTATAAGAAAGAAAAACTTTAAGAATTGAATTTTTTATGGAATTATTGATTAAAGCTTCCATAGTATCCGTTTTTTGCGCGCTGTCTATGCCAAGAACAAAAAGGGTTTTAGTTTCCACATTTGCCTCTGCAGTCCTTGTTTCCCTTGACCTTCTTGCCAAATAGCTTCCGAAGCTTTCATTTACGTTTTTTATATTTAGGTCGTCAAAGTAGGCCCTCATAACCGGCCTTAGCGTGGAAACGAATCCCTGGTTGGATAAAAGAACGTTTGCCTGCGACAGGGTTTTCCCGTAAAAATTATAAAAAGAAATTGCCACAGTTATAGAAATTATTAAAGTTGCTCCGCTTAGGGCGACATAAAACTGTCCCAGGTGCGAATTCCTGCCGTTAAATATAATGCGCGAGCGGTGGTAACCGATAAGAAAAGTAAAGATTGCCAAAGAAATAATAATTTCCCCTAAAACCGTATATATTGTAATTCCCAGTATTAAAGGAAATAAAACAAAAGAAAGCAGGGAAAGGACCAGCCAGGCTGCCCTGTTTTTTAAAAAAATTGAAAAATATAAAATGCCCGGCAGATAAATTCCAAAGACAATAATAGGGAGCACAAAAGACAAAGCAATGGAAATTGGGGAATTTGTAAGAAGGTGCTGGGCCTTAATGTCGTTTGCAAGTAAAAACCAGAAAAGGTTTCCGGAGATTAAGGTTAAAAGCAGGAAAAAAAGCCTTAATAAATTTTTTTTGCCCATTTAATCCAAATTAACTTTATTCCCTGTTCTTGTCAATGGGTTTTTTCTCTCTTTTATTTGCCAGATAAATTACTCCTCCGAATGCAACTATGTCTATAACGGTGTAGCCTGCGAGTTCTAATGCCCTTCCCGGGACAATGTTAAGGGGAATATCTGCACTTGCGGCAGTTTCATCGGCTGCCCTAACGGCAGAGGGAGTACCCAAAAAGACTATACCGGCTGCTCCGGCAACAGCAGCTTTTTTCCAGTGTTTTTTTGTTTTTTCTATTATAGATGTTCCCAAACGTTCAGCCATGGTGCGTAGTTTACTACTTGATGGAGTTTATGTCAAAGATTCCAATACTTATTATGCGCATCTTTCATCTCTTTTATTTTATTCTTATATTTTTCCTGTATAAATTTTATATATAATTTCACATCTTCTATAGCTTCATCCGGAAATTGGAATTTTTCCCTTAAATAAAATTCTAAAGAAGGGATATAGGACTTGCTGCCGTTATCTAAAATATGACATTTCAGCAAAAAATCACCAATTGTCATATCAAGGCCGTTAGCAATTTTCTCCGTTACATCCAATCTTAAAGTTTTATACTCTCCGTTTTCGAGTCTTAATATAAAAGATGCGTCAAGGTTTAGATCTTGCGCAAAAGCGGCAAGGGAGAGGGCGCGCTTTTGACGTTGGTATTTTATATACTTTCCTATTTTCCTGCCCATGTATTCTTCTTGAGGTATTTCGGCTTTCTTTTTCACGGCACTAATTATTGGGTAATAAATAATACTAACATTATTACTTGAAAAAAGCAATTTAGAGTTACTTAATAGAATTGTTAGACATGCGTCAAATTGCCTATTGACATGAATCAATGAGTATGTTAGTTTTAAATCATTAAGATGGAAAGAAGAATAAAAAAATCTTCTCAGGAAATTCCAAAGCCAGAATTTTCTTCCATTCCTCAAATTCCCCAGTCTCCCGACTCCAACATAATTCCATTCCCTTCCTCTGCACGGCCCGGAGAAAATAATAATGTTATACCATTTCCTTATACTCCGGTTGTTGACGCATTTCCAGCCGCATTGACTCAAGTCAATGAAAATTCGGTATCTGTTAAAGACAAAGACCATAAAAAAAGAAAAAGAAAAGGAAACAAAGATAAGGATTTTGTTATGGGCAGTATTGTAGAAATGCACAATCAGGCACAGGAAAAATATGCTAAGAAATTTATTTATGAAAATGAAGCTACTGTGGAAGTCCAAACAGACAGACCTATACATCTAATAGCAATCGGCGACCCTTATTTTGGCTCAAGGTACTGCGACGTTTCAAAACTTATGGATGATATAGATGTTATAAGAAATACTCCTGGAGCTTTCGTAGTATTTTTAGGCAATCTTGTTTCAAACCCCTCAAGAAAAAAAGAAAAAAAGACAGATACCATACCCCACGAAAAACAGATTGAATTCATGCGGGCTTTAATTGAAAGACTTGTTGATGAAGGGAAAATAATTGCGGCGGTGCGCTCCCCTTACGATGATGACAGTAAAGTTGCATCAAGCATAAATCTTACCGATGATAAAAGCGACATAGAAGAAGATATAGAAACTTCCGATGTGAATAAAAGGTTGTACAAACCGGATGACCCCTTCCCTGTTCTTATAAACGGAGGAAATCTTGTAGTATCTTTTCCTACGGGATTATCATATAGGATCGGTCTTTACAGTAAATCAGGACCGTACAAAAGTTACATAAACAGAAGTCATGGGGCAAAAAGAGAATTCGAATTGGACCAGGCCGGAAGGGTAGATGTAGTTATGACTGCATATCAAAGGATTGCCGATGTGTCTGAATTATACGTGGGACATTCTTCCGAAAGGTCAACCTTAGCAATAGTTCAATCGGGAACTTACAGAGGAGATATAACAGGCGAAAAAGTACATTTAAGCGACCTTAAAATGAGGGATCAAACCGCAAGGGAGGGGGAGCCTTCAGGCCAGTCGGTGACGCTTTACGCGGGTGCAAGACTTATTGAAGTCCATTTAAGTTTAGAAGAGCTTCGAAGACGAAGTGAGGCAGCTTCTCTTGTAACAGATCTAACGGATATATCAAGGGTGGGAAAATTGTCCTCTTTGCGTGGATTACGCTATTTGGAGCAGCAGATTTTTCCCGCGCAGCCACTTTTAACCGAAGCAATCGAAAGACAAGAAGCAATTAGAATAGCAAATGAGGAAAGGTTAAGGTTGGCAAGATGAAAGAAGTACACGGAATCGGTAATAGGCCTCCCCAACCGGTATTCTCGGACAGAAAAACCGTTGACGAGGAAAGTCTTTGGCAAAAAGGAAACGCGGTTGTCGACGCGAAAAGGCGCCATTTTGCTGAAACCAGAAGATATCAGGAAGAAGCTACAATAAATTTTTTGGAAAACGCACCTATAACAGTTGTAGGAATAGGTGACGTCCATATGGGCAGCATTTACTCTGATATAAATCTTTTTGAAAGGGACATGAATATAATAAATAGTACTCCCGGAATGTATGCCGTATTTTTAAGTAACCTTATAGATACTGCTATGCCCGCTCAATTTCCCGATTCAATGCTGGCAAACGGGCTTACCGCTGGACAGCAAGCGGAAGCAATGAATGCCTATATAAGAGAATTGGATAAACAAAAAAAAGTATTGGGAATGGTCCGTTCCCCCTGTCATGAAGGATGGACGGAAAAAAGAGCGGGAATTGATATACAGCAAATAATTTTTATGGGTACGGAAATTCCAAGGCTTGAAAACGGAGGAACATTAGTTCTGTCATTCCCAAACGACGAACAGTTCAGGCTGGCTCTGTATCATCAGTTCGGAAAAGGATACGGCAGCGACAACAATAAAAATTATGCTTCATGGTATCAGGAAAGACAGGTAAGGCGCGGTATTCCCGACGCCATTATGGTTGCCCACTCGCATGTAGCAGAAGTAGAGCATTCGTATTACGGCCAGCCCCCGAATAGAAAAAAAGTTGTAATGGTTAGGACAGGAAGTTATAAGGGAAACGTTTCGGGAGAATTAAATGCGCCTAACGATGTCTGGCAAAGGGATCAGTCAGGAAAGGACGGGGAACCAAGCGGTACTGCAATAACCTTCTTTCCAGAACATCAAGATATGCAGCCCCACCTTAGTCCTATCGAAGCAGCCCAATATCAGCTCGCGCAAAGGGCTTATTACCTTATAGATAATGAACAAATGACAGGGACCGTCAGAAGAGAAGCAAGAAGAATTAGAAAGGCTGCCGGCATGCCCAATCCCGACGAACATCCTGTTTTTGTTAGAAAAAAAGCCGCATGAATATAAAAATTTCGAAATGAGAGAAAAAAATCGTGAGGGTTATAATTTTTCTCTTGAAGCAAAACAAAAAGCACGAGATAGGGCAAAAGGCCGTTGTGAGTTCCCCGGATTTTTTTGCGAAGAGCCCAATACTAATCAGGTAAACCATTTACAAGGATGTTTTATCGCAAAGCATGAAAAGCTAGATCCCCGTGTAATTTCAGACCCCGATTTAAACGCAATTCTTCTCTGCGAGGCGCATCAAGACGATTTAGATCAACAAGAAAGAATACAGGTAGAAATAATGAAAGAACTAGATAAACAACCGGATGGTCAAGTGTTTAGCCAAATAATCTGGGCAAAACAAAATCTGGAAGTTGCCGCTTAAAACTTAAATTATACACTAGATATGGATGGCTCCCTTAATAGTCTAGGCTGACCTAGAGCATCCACTGTTAAGGTTATAAAGGGGGCGAAGACCTTAACTATTTTTCCGAAGCTTCAACTAAATTTTTCAAAAGCATGGAAACATTTACCGGCCCTACCCCTTTGGGTGTGGGGGTATAAAATGAAGCCGTGTTTTGTATCTCTTCTTCATCGTAGTCTCCATGGAATTTTCCGTCCTCTTCCCTGTGCATACCTACCCCTATTAGTATTGTTCCTTTTTTAACGTTGGAACTGTTTATAATATTGGGTTTGCCTACGGCAGAAACAACAATGTCCGAATTTTTTAAAACTTCTTCGGGGTTTTGGGTTTGGCTTGAGATTACAAAAGGTTCAATGCCCATTTTTTTAAAAGAATTGATAATCGGTTTTCCCGCAGTTAATCCCCTGCCGATTACTGTAATTTTTTGAGTTTTTAACCATCCTTCAAAATTCAAATTTTTAAGTTTTAGGTTTTCGGTTTTAAGTTTCGAGAGTATTTCCATTACCGCTAAGGCAACGGGCACTCCGAATTTTGAATTTGGGTTAAACCCGTCAACGTCTTTTTGGGGTATTACAGAAAATTCAATTTTTTCCTCATCAAGCTGTTTTGGCATAGGCCTTTGAACTATAATTCCGTGTACGGAAGGGTTATTGTTAAGTCTATTTATTTTTTCAATAAGTTTTTCGGTTGAAATTTGCGGGTCAGCGTTTTCCAGGGTTATTTTTACCCCTATCTCTTCTCCTCTTAGCATCTTCTGCTTTACATAAGAGCCGGAAGACGGGTCATCGGAGAGGAGGATTATATAAAGGTTTGGGGTTACGCCTTTTTTTTTGAGTTCTTCAACCCTTTGTTTTAAATCTTTGAGGATTCCAGCGGCAATTTCCTTTCCGTCAATTATCATAAAATAATTATTGAGTAGACAATCGAACTTCTATCTTCTAACATCAAAATCCAGTATCTAGTTTCTACCGTCTATCATCAATTCAACGATGTCATGCTTTTTCGATACAAGTTGCGGAAGCAACTTTGTCGTCGGTTTTGGAGAAGCGCATTAGTATTACGCCCTGGGTGGCCCTTGAAAGCCTTGGAATCGAATCAATCCCGAGTTTTACAATCTGTCCTCTTCTGGAAGTTATTATCAGTTCTTCGGAATTTTGCGGAATTATTTGGGCCGCGGCGACTTTTCCTGTTTTAGCGGTTATTTGTGCCACTTTTACTCCCTGTCCTCCCCTTCCCTGTATCGGAAACTGTTCAATAGCAGTTTTTTTGCCCAATCCGTTTTCCATTATTGTCAAAAGGTCGCATTTGTCCCCCTTTGTAATAACGTCCATTTGTATTACTTCGTCATCTCCGGATATTCTTATTCCCCTTACCCCCATTGTATTTCTTCCCATCGGCCTTACCGAGCTTTCGGGGAACCTTATTGATTTTCCGTCCTTTGTTGTTATAAGGATTTCGTTGGAACCTGTTGTAAAGTTGCTCCAGACAAGTTCATCTTTTTTGTCCAGTTTAATCGACAGTATTCCGCTCCTTCTTATATTGTCGAACTCCGAAATCCTGGACTTTTTAACAGTTCCGTTTCTTGTGGTTAAAAATACATAGGCCCCTTTCATGTCTTTATGGTAGGTTATAAAAGATTCAACTCTTTCCCCGGCTTCAATGTTTAATAAATTAACAATTGCGGTGCCTTTACTTGTCCTTTGAGACTCGGAAATTTCATAGGCCCTTAACTGGTATGCTTTGCCTTTGTTTGTAAAAAATAAAAGGTTATCGTGGGTTTCGGCGTATCTGATGTTTAAGATTGTATCTTCGTCTTTTGTAGTCATTCCTATTATGCCTTTTCCCCCTCTTTGCTGTGTTTTAAAGCTTAACAGGCTTTGCCTCTTAACGTATCCGGTGTCCGTTAATGTTATGACTGTAGGTTCGTTGGGAATTAAGTCTTCTTCGGAAAACTCCCCCACTTTGCTTTTATAGACTTTGGTTCTTCTTTCGTCGCCGTATTTTTGTTTTAAGTTTATAAGTTCGTCCTTAACAACTATTAATATTTTGGCAGGGTGTGCAAGAAGGTCTTCCAAGTATGCTATTGTTTCTTTAACCATTTGGTATTCGTCTTCGATTTTCTGCCTCTCCAAAGCTGCCAGCCTTCTTAACTGCATATCCAGGATTGCCGTTGCCTGGATATCCGATAGCTTAAACTTTGTCATTAAATTGGTTTTTGCCTCTTCCTGGGTTTTTGACTCCCTTATTGTTTTTATGACCGCGTCTATGTTTTCGACTGCGATTTTTAGCCCTTCTAAAATATGCAGCCTTGCTTTTGCCTGCCTTAGCTCGAATTCGCTTCTTCTTTTTACAACAAGGTACCTGTGTTTTAAATATTCCTCGATAATTGTTTTTAAGTTAAGTGTTTGCGGGGTTCCGTCAACAAGGGCAACTATGTTTGCCGGGAAAGTTGTCTGAAGCGCGGTATGCTTATAAAGGTTGTTTAAGATTTTTTTCGGCGAGCTATCCCTTTTAAGCTCTACAACAACCCTTATTCCGTGTCTGTCTGATTCATCCCTTAAATCGGAAATTCCCTCAATTTTTTTCTCTTTTGCAAGGTCGGCAATCCTTGCGACTAAAAGCGCTTTGTTAACCTGGTAAGGAAGTTCGGTTATTATTATTGCGCTTTTTCCCTGGCCTATATCTTCTATTTCAGCTTTTCCTCTTATTAGTACTCTTCCCTTGCCGGTTATATACACATTTTTTATTTCGTTCCAGTCATAAATTGCCCCGCCCGTAGGAAAGTCAGGTCCTTTTATAAATTCCAAAAGCTCATCAACCGTTACATCGCTTGTTATGCTAAACGGTTCTGCGGTTATTTTTGTTTTTCCTATTACATGAATTACTGCATCTATTACCTCGCTTAAATTATGGGGAGGAATCTTGGTGGCCATTCCGACCGCAATTCCCTCGCTTCCCATTAAAAGAAGGTTTGGCAAAAGGCTGGGAAGAAAGACCGGTTCTTTTAAAGTTGCATCAAAGTTATCGATGTAATCAACCGTTTCCTTTTCCATATCCAGAAGCATTTCGTTTGTAATTGCAGCCATCCTTGCTTCCGTGTAACGCATAGCGGCCGGCGGGTCTCCGTCCATCGAACCGAAGTTTCCCTGCCCGTCAATCAGCGGATAACGCATGGCAAAATCCTGCGCCATTCTTACAAGAGAATCATAAATAGGAACGTCTCCGTGGGGATGGTATTTACCCATTACTTCTCCGACAACGGTTGCGGACTTTTTGTATTTCATGCTATGGGTAAGGTTCATCTCGTGCATTGCAAAAAGTATTCTTCGGTGGACAGGTTTTAATCCGTCTCTAACATCGGGGAGGGCCCTTGATACGATAACAGACATTGCGTAGTCAAGGTAAGCCCGCTTCATTTCTCCGGAGATCTCAGTTTTTAAAAGTTTTCCTATATCAGCCATCGTTAAATTGTAAAACTTAAAACATAAAACGTAAAAATAAAAACGAATTTAAGTTTTAAATTTTAAGTTATAGGTTTTAGATAATGAAAGAAGCAATTAAGAGAGCAACGATGTTTAAGACCTTAATCATTGGGTTGATTGCAGGTCCAGCGGTATCTTTATAAGGGTCACCGACCGTGTCTCCCGTAACTGCGCTTTGGTGCGCAAAGCTTCCTTTGCCCCCAAAGTTTCCTTCTTCTATATATTTTTTGGTGTTATCCCAGGCGGCTCCGCCAGTTGTCATGGACACGGCGACAAAAAGTCCTGTTATTATGCTTCCGATAAGAAGTCCGCCCAAAGCCTTTGGCCCTAATAAGAATCCGACAAGAATAGGAGCGAGTACGGTTATTATTGTAGGCAAAATCATTTCTTTTATTGCGGCTTTTGTAACAATATCAACCGCTTTTCCGTATTCGGGTTTTGCAGTTCCTTTCATTAACCCTTTTATTTCTTTAAACTGCCTTCTAACTTCATCTACAACGGCAACGCTTGCCTTGCCTACTGCTTCCATTGCCAGTGCCGCAAAAAGGTACGGGAGGGCTCCCCCTATAAAGAGCCCGACAATAACGCTTGGGTCGGAAAGAGAAAATGCTCCGCCCATAACCGAGAATTTTTGCGATTTAGCCAGTTCCTGTGTATAGCTTGCAAAAAGAACCAAGGCGGCAAGTCCCGCGCTTCCTATGGCATATGCCTTTGTAACCGCTTTTGTCGTATTTCCTACGGCATCAAGGGGGTCTGTTACGTCTCTTACTTTCTGCGGCAGTCCTGCCATTTCCGCGATTCCTCCTGCGTTATCGGTAATAGGGCCGAATGCGTCTATTGCAACAATAATTCCCGCCAGGGAAAGCATGCTCATTGCAGCCAGTGCTACTCCGTAAAGTCCGGCAAAAAGATAAGATATCCATATTGCTGCCGCTATTAAAAGTATGGGGGCGGTTGTAGATTTCATCGAAACCGCAAGCCCCGCGATAATGTTTGTCCCGTGTCCCGTTGTCGAAGCTTTTGCAATTGTTTTAACAGGATTAAACTTTTTAGACGTAAAAAATTCCGTTATTACAACCATTCCTAAAGTTACAATAAGCCCTATTATTAAAGGATAAAAAAGGTGAAGATAAGGGATATTTTCTATTCCGTTTGGAAATACGCCAAGGGTTAATATATAAAATCCTATTACCGAAACCAAAACTGCTGCAATAAGGCCCTGGTACAAAGCACGCATTACTGCGTTTCCCCTAAGCCTTACAAACCATGTCCCTACTATACTTGCAATAATAGAAATAGCGCCGATTAAAAGAGGGTAAAATACAACCGCCGGGTTATTGGGGAATGTCAAACGTCCTAGAATCATTGCGGCAACTGCCGTTATTACATATGTTTCAAAAAGGTCTGCTGCCATTCCGGCGTCGTCTCCTACGTTATCCCCCACCAAATCGGCTATTACTCCGGGGTTTCTGGGGTCATCTTCCGGAATTCCTTTTTCGATTTTTCCGACCATGTCTGTTCCAACGTCAGCGCTTTTTGTAAATATTCCTCCCCCAAGCCTTGCGAAAACGGAAATAAGGGAACCCCCGAATCCCAATGCTATTAGGGGCTGGAGATTTCCTTCCATAAATTTATGAAGATACCAATAAAATCCCGTAACGGAAATAAGCGCAAGTCCGGCTACCATAAGCCCTGTTACTGCCCCGCCCTGGAAGGCAAGGGAAAAAGCAGAAGAAAGCCCTTTTTTAGCGGCTTCGGCTGTTCTTATATTGCTTCTTACTGCAACGTTCATTCCTATAACACCTGCAACAGTGCTGAATACTGCCCCGATTGCAAACCCAACCGAAGTGACTAAGCCGAGTGCAAAGTACAAAACAACAAAAATAACAACTCCGATAAGGGCGACTACGGTGTACTGCCTTTTCATATATGCGTTTGCGCCTTCGGCAATTGCATCGGAAATTTCATTCATTTTTTTATCGCCCCGGGGCTTACTAAGAACCCTGTATGTTAAGAAGAACCCGTATAGTATGGAAAGGAGTCCCGCCACAAAGGGGATAATTAATTTGTGAACAAAAAGCACAGATAAATCCATATCAACCTACCTATTATAAGGAAAATTCTGCGTCATTTCAAGCCTTAAACAGAGATTCCCGCGGTTTTTAAATCCTTCTCAAGCTGATTAAAATTTTTATATTGAAAAGCTTTTATGCCGTATGCGTTTGCCATTTCTACGTTTATTTCGGTGTCGTCTATAAATATAATCTCGCCTTTTTTTACGCCTGATTTTTTTTCTAATAGTTCAAAGAATTTGGGGTCGGGTTTTTTCATTTTATGGTCCGAAGAAATAATTATTTCGTGGAATAAGTCTTTGATTCCGTATTTTTCCAAAAGCTTGTGGAGCATTTCCGAGATAAAATTTGAGAACAAAATTATTTTGTATTTTTTCCTCAGCTTTTTTATCATTTTTATAACTTCGGGGTTTGCTTTTGACTTTTCGTAAAAATTATCCCAAATAAGTTCGGGAGGAGTCCCTGTTAATTCCCCCAATACCCTGTAAACTTCGTTTAAATCCATTTGGCCGGTGTCCCATTTATGCGCGTTTTGTTTGTAATATAAATATTTTTCCCCTGTTGGCGTAACATTTTCCCTTATCCATTTGGTCATCGGCCCTTCGGCGACAACCCCGGCATAATCGAAAGCAACAACCTTTATCAT
>JAKALN010000013.1 GCA_021824155.1 bacterium
CTTTTTGAAGACACAAAAAACATATTTGATAAAGAGAATATTTTTAACCCCGGCAAGAAAGTAGGCGGAAGTTTGGAATACGCAATGGATCATATTAGGGTGAAATGGTAAAAAAAATATTTTCTTTCTTTGTTTCTATATCTTTTCTTTTTTTATTTTCCTCACAGGCTTTTGCCCACGAAGCTTATGTTTTAACGCACCGGGAGTTTTCAAAGGGACTTTTAGTAAATTCCCCAAATCCTCTGGGGCCCCTTTTTGACCCCTCCTATTTAAAAATTTCCGCAATAATTACCTTTCTTGTTATGCTTTCTTATTTTTTCGCCGTTCTTTGGGCAACTACACCAATAGCGAAAAAACTGGACGGGGTAGTCAGGAAAGCAAAAGTTTTCGGTCCTTTTATAATAAGAATTGCAATAAGTTCTTCGTTTTTCTTTGCGGCGGAAATAAATTCAATGTTAGGCCCGGAACTTTCCCTTTCAGCAGTACCCGGCGGGGATATAATAAGGCTTCTTCTTTTTGTTATAGCGTTTATGGTTTTACTGGGGGTTTTTGTCGAAGTGGCTGCTTTTATAGGTATTCTTCTTTTCATTTATCTTTCCAATATTTACGGGATTTATATGCTTACATACCTTAATTATTTTGGAGAGCTTTTGGTTTTGTTGTTTTTCGGCTCCAGACTTTTGTCTTTTGACGGGTATTTTTTCGGTAAAAAACTCTGGTTTAAAAAAATGGAAAAATTCAGGGAATTGGAGGTCCCAATAGTAAGGGTCCTTTATGGGTTAGCCTTAATTTATGCGGGCTGGAGCATTAAATTCCAGCATCAGGAGCTTTCGGTAATGGTATATAACCAGTATCATCTTAAAGACTTTTTCCACGCCTCGGCGCAGTTTATTGCAGCAGGAGCCGGGCTTTCGGAAATCCTCATAGGGGTTTTTATATTAATTGGTTTTGTTATGAGGTTTACAATTCTTATTTCGTTGGTATTTATTACTCTTTCGCTTATTTATTTCCACGAAATGCTCTGGCCGCATCTTATGCTTTACGGAATTTCCTTTTCTTTAATAATAAATTCTGCGGATAAATACACAATAGACAGATATTTGATTCCCCGGGTCGGCTCTGTCTTAAAAAAAGCATTTAAATTTATTGGTAGATGACTTCTATATTGTCTCCTGAATGAAGGATTGTATTTTCGAAGGTTTGAACATCGTTTCCGTTTACCAAAACACGGATTGAATGGGTATTGGAAGCTTGATAATCAAATATTTGGTTTTTGTTAAATGTTTTATGCCAAACTTGGAAAAAATTTCCAAGAGTATAATTTTGTACGGTATTGGATTTTACAATTACTGTTCCGCTTGAATCATTTACGTAAATACTGTGAAGGCATTGGCCGTAATCATGGCCTATTGTTGTTTCGATAGGGTAGTTGTTTCCGTTAATACTTATGGCGATATGAAAAGAGAAATTTTCTTTAATAGGCAAAGTCTGGTCGATGCAGGGAACTGTAGGGAGGCCGTTATAAGAGGAGTTTGTAATGGATTTTGAATAGAAGAAAAAGGCTAAAATAATAACTGCTAAAAGAGGCAGTAAACTTGCATATTTATTTATCATATAATTATTTTAGCATATGTTATTTTCAGTAAAAATTCAGGAAATTATGTAAAATAAAGATATGAGAAAATATTTACAGATAAGTGCATTATTGGGAATATTTGGATTAATGGTTTTGGTAAGGCATGCGATTGGTTCTGATGAACGCCCTGTGGTTGTCGGAAATGTTCAGTTACCTACTCCTACCCCCACGCCAACGCCAAGCTCTGCAACATCTACTCCTTCACCGGTACCTGCAGGCAGTACCGCTTCCCCTTCCACTCCCGCTCCGACACCTGCTCCTACCTCTATGCCTATGATGAAAAGAATGGGAATGTATAAAGACGGATCTTATACGGGAAGCGTCCAGGACGCATATTACGGAAATATCCAGGTTCAGGCTGTAATTTCGGGAGGAAGAATTACAGATGTTATTTTCCTGCAATTTCCAAACGACAACGGAACTTCGCAGTATATAAACAGCCAGGCTGATCCTATGTTAAAACAGGAAGCAATTCAGGCGCAAAGTGCTCAAGTAGATATAGTTTCGGGAGCTTCGGCCTCAAGCCAGGCGTTTCAGGCGTCTCTTTCTGATGCTCTTTCCCAGGCAAAATAATGAAAAGAAAAAAAATAATTATGGGTATGCCGGTAACGGTAGATATTGCCGATAAAAATGCTACGGATGAAGCAATCAACGAAGTATTTTCCTATTTTCATTATATTGATAAAAAATTCAGTACGTATAAAAAAGACAGTGAAATATCACTTATAAATAGGGGAGAATTATCAAGTAAAAAATGGAGTTTGGAAATGAAAAAAATTTTAGACCTTTGCGAAAAAACAAAAAAGGAAACCTACGGATACTTCGATATTAACATTAACGGAATAATAGATCCTTCGGGCCTGGTAAAGGGATACGCAATTTACAACGGCGCAAGAATTTTAAAAAAAATAGGCTATAAAAATTTTTATGTAGAGATTGCCGGGGATATACAGGCAGAAGGATTTAATGAAAAAGGTAAAAAATGGAAAGTAGGCATACAAAGCCCTTTTAATTTAAAAGAAATAATTAAAATTGTTTATTTAACAAATAAGGGAATTGCAACTTCGGGTACATATTTAAGGGGAAAGCATATACAAAACCCGAAAATAAATTCGGCGGCTGATGAAATTGCCGGCATAACTGTAATAGGCCCCAATGTGTATGAAGCGGACAGGTTTGCAACCGCGGCATTTGCGATGGGAGAAAAGGGGATTAATTTTATAGATGGCCTTAAAGGATTCGAGGGGTATATGATTAAGAAAGATAAAACTGCCGTTATGACATCAGGATTTGGACAATACGTTGAGGGTAGACACTAGAAACTTGAAGTTAGAATTTGAAACTAGATGTTAGAAGCTAGAGTCAAACTTCTATAATCCAACTTCAAGGTCCAATATCTAGCATCTAGCGTCTACCATCAAATTTATAATTATGAATTATATAGATGCAATATTAAATAAATTTACGATGTACAGGTTAACACTGTATTATCTTATTTTTTTAATAGGTATAGCTTCGCTTCTTGCATATTTCGGCTTCATTTCCTATAACCCCATGGATATACTTATTGAGGCCCTTGCAGCAGTTATAATTTCATACATTTCAAATTATTTTTTTGCAAAACTTTTCGGTGCGGTTACCAACACAGAGTCTGTTTTTATTACTGCGCTTATTCTTTCCCTGATAGTTCCTGTTAAGTTTCCTTATAATCTTTTGTTTATGATTGGGGCGTCCGGAGTTGCGATGGGCTCAAAATACCTTTTAACAATTGAAAAGCGTCATATATTCAACCCGGCAGCTGCGTCTGTAGCGGCTATAGCCCTTTTATCTCCAAGTCATACAGCTACCTGGTGGGTTGGAACTCCCGCTATGCTTCCGTTTGTGCTTTTTGGAGGCCTTCTTCTGGTAAGGAAAATACAAAGGGAGACACTGGTTTTTAGTTTCCTGATTACGTATTTTTTGGTAGTTGCCGTAGGTTCTGTTTTAAACACGGGCTCTTTAATTTCAATAATCTCTTCCTGGCAAATAAGCGTTTTCCATTCCGCGCTTTTCTTTTTTGCTTTTGTAATGCTTACCGAGCCATTGACTACTCCGGCAACGGAAAAAAAGCAAAGCTATTATGGTTATTTTACGGCTTTTTTGTACGCAACACCGCTTCTTAGGATATTAAGCTTTACTCCCGAAATCGCTCTATGCATCGGAAACGTTTTTTCTTATGCAATAAGCCCCAATTACAGGTTTTCTCTTCCCCTTGCCTGGAAAAAACAGGTTTCTCCGGATACTTACGTTTTTGCATTTGAACAGCCCAAATCGTTAAAATTCAGGCCGGGGCAATATATGGAATGGACCCTGCCGCATAAGAATACCGACAGCAGGGGAAACAGAAGATACTTTAGTATTTCATCTTCGCCGACAGAAGAAGCCTTAATGATGACGGTTAAATTTTACGACCCTTCCAGTTCTTATAAAAAAGAACTTTTAAATATTCCCAACGGCAGGCCTATTGTCGCCGCCCAGGTTGCAGGAGATTTTGTTTTACCCAAAAACTTAAAACAGCCTTTGGCATTTATCGCAGGAGGGGTAGGGATAGCGCCTTTCAGAAGTATGATTCAGTATATTTTAGATAAAAACTTACAGACAGACATAATTCTTATATACACAAACAGGACCAAACAAGATATTTTATTCTCTAATACGTTTGAAGACGCCCGGAAAAACGGGTTAAAGACAATATATAATTTGACGGATTTAAAAAGTGTACCCGAACATTGGCAGGGTACCACGGGTTATATTAATGTTGATATTATCAGAAAAGAAATTCCGGATTATGCCGTAAGAAAATTTTATCTTTCGGGGCCGCAGCTTATGGTGCAGAGGTTTGAAAAAACCCTGTTAGAAGCAGGCGTACCAAGAAACAATATAATAACCGATTTCTTTCCCGGGTATAATGAGACGTAGCATAGGTTTCAGCTGTTTTTAAGCCAATAGTAGTATAATCGGTTTGTGAAAATACTTATTATTGAGGACGAACACAAAATTGCAAATCTTTTAAAACAGGGCCTTGAACAGGAACGAAATGTTGCTGACGTTGCTTATGACGGTACTACGGGTTACGACCTTGCCCTGGAGGAAGAGTATGACTTGATAATATTAGACAGGCTTCTTCCCGGAATGGACGGGCTTATGATTTGCAAAAATTTAAGGGAAAAAGGCAACAATACTCCGGTTTTAATGCTTACGGCTAAAGGAAGAATAGAAGACAGGGTAGAGGGGCTTAACGGCGGAGCGGATGATTACCTAACCAAGCCTTTTGCTTTTGAAGAACTTTTAGCAAGAGTAAAAGCTTTGGGAAGAAGGCCAAAAGATTCCGTCGGAAACGTGTTCCACGTAGATGATTTAAGCCTGGATGCGGATAGTTTTGAGGTAAAAAGAGGAAAAAAATTAATCCCGTTATCATCCAAGGAATTTGCCCTTCTGGAATATTTAATGCGCAACAAAAATAAAACGCTTACAAAAGACCAGATAATAAACCACGTCTGGAATTATGATGCGGATATACTTCCCAATACCGTAGAGGTATTTATAGGATATTTAAGAAGCAAAATTGACAGGCCTTTTGGGGGAAAGAAACCTCTAATTAATACTGTCAGAGGTTTCGGTTACAGAATCGGCTGACTATGAATTTTTATGTTTTAGGTTTAATATTTTAAGTTTTGATATATGTTTCATTCGGCAAGAATTAAATTAACTGTCTGGTACCTAATTATAATAATGGCTATAAGCTTTTTTTTCAGCACGTTTATTTATTTTGGTGCAACAAGAGAATTCGACAGAATTCTAAGGGTAGAAGAGTTCAGGACAACGCACCCGAATCTTGGGGAGAAATACATCCAAAGGCCGGTGTGGGATACGGATGTTCTCCCTCCCTTGCCAAACTCTCCCGATCCTGCTCTTATACAGGCATCAAGGATAAGGGTTATAGAAGGTTTAGCCGGAATTAATCTTATAATATTGGCGCTTTCAGCTTTAGCAGGATATTTTTTGGCAGGAAGGACCCTAAGGCCGATTAAAAATATGGTTGACGAACAAAACAGGTTTATTACCGATGCTTCCCATGAATTAAATACACCTTTAACTTCGCTTAAAACCTCGATTGAAGTTAACCTCCGGGATAAAAAACTGAATCTGGAAAAATCAAAAAAGGTGCTTTTAAGTAACCTTGAAGAAGTAAATAATTTACAGTCTCTTTCGGAAGAACTTATAGAAATTACCCAGTACCAAAAAATGAATGGGAATTTTGTTATTAAGAGTGTAAATATAGCAAATATTATTTCCGCGGCAGCTGCAAAAATAAAACCGCAGGCCGATAAAAAACAAATAAAAATAAACTCCAGGGTTACTAAAATAGACGTTTCCGCCGACGAAAGAAGCCTTACGGAGTTATTTACTATACTATTGGACAATGCGGTTAAATACAGTCCTATAAAAAAAGATGTAGATGTGCAAACGGTAAACGCGGATTCAAAAATAAAAATTATTGTAAAAGATAGGGGAATAGGTATAGATAAACAGGATTTACCTTTTATATTCGACAGGTTTTATAGGGCGGATAAGTCAAGGACAAAGCAGCAGGTAGCCGGATACGGTTTGGGTTTATCAATTGCAAAAAGGATTGTAGATTTACATTCGGGAACAATAACTGTGGAAAGCACAAAAGGTAAAGGTACTGCGTTTGTTGTGGAAATACCAAAGGCATAATAGTTTAAGCAGTTTCTCAGATTTAAAGGTTATAGTATTGGAAACATGAGTAAATTTATTTCGGCAGTAAACGGATTTATAAAAAAACACAAGAGGTTTACGGGAATTATAATAATTGTAATCTTGATCGGTATATTCTTCTGGACAAGAATGTCCTCTTCCAAGAATACCGTGCAGTACCAGACAGCACAGGTAACAAAAGGAACGCTTGTGGTTTCTTTAACGGAAACCGGGCAGGTTTCTGTTTCAAATAAAGCCAGTATTGTAACCCAGGCAAGCGGAATAGTGAATAACGTTTATGTCAAAACAGGAGATAATGTTAACGCAGGGGATAAAATTGCAGACGTAACACTTGATACCGCAGGACAGCAAAGGCAGGCACAGGCATGGTCTTCTTATCTTAATGCGCAAAATGCGCTGGCCAGCGCCCAGGCAAACCTTTATACATTACAAAACCAGCTATTTGTGGCAAACCAGAAGTTTGTAAACGATAAGGGAATTACAAACCCGACGGACCAGGATAAACAGGACCCGGTTTATATAGAAGAACAGGCAGCCTGGCTTGCAGCGGAAGCCGCTTATAAAAACCAGTCAAACGTTATTTCCCAGGCACAGGCTGCATTAAATAATGCAAGCCTTACATACCAACTAACTTCGGGGACAATTACCGCTCCGACTAGCGGGAAAATAGGCGATTTGACAATAACTAAAGGAATGCAGATTGGTTCCAGTAATACCACAGCGGGTTCGTCCACAAATGTTTCAAATCAACAGATAGCTTCCATAAGCACAGGAAACCCCAATACGGTTTCGGTAAGTATTGCCGAAGTAGATGCTCCGCAGGTTAAAGTAGGCCAGGATGCGACAATCACTTTTGATGCCCTGCCTAATAAAACTTTTACGGGAAAAGTAATAGGAATAAATACAACGGGAAGCGTGACTTCGGGAGTTACAACATATCCTGCAATTATCGGACTCGACAGTTCGGGAGGGGACATTTATCCCAATATGAGCGCAACCGCAAATATAATAACTAAAATAGACAATAACGTTCTGCTTATACCTTCTGCCGCAGTTCAAACAGCGGGATCACAATCAACGGTGAGAGTATTAAAAAACGGACAGGTAGTTACCGTTTCTGTCCAAACCGGGGATTCTTCTAATTCACAAACGGTAATAATTTCCGGACTTTCCGAAGGAGACGTTGTTGTAACAGGAGTAGCTTCCTCGGGATCTTCATCAACCTCAGGAACTTCTCCTTTTAGCGGAGGCCTCAGATTTGGAGGCGGCGGGGGAGCCGTAAGAAGTGGAAGATAATTATGGACCAGATTATAGTTTCAAATGTAAGAAAAATATACAAGACCGGGGATGTAGAAACAGTGGCCCTGGACAACGTCTCTTTTACAATTAAAAAAGGTGAATTTGTAGCAGTAATGGGTCCTTCGGGAAGCGGAAAATCCACTTTGATGCATATTTTGGGAGCTCTGGATACCCCGACTTCGGGAAAATATATCCTGGATAGCGAGGAAGTCGGAAAACTTTCAAAAGATAAGTTGGCCGAGATAAGGAATAGAAAAATAGGTTTTGTATTCCAGGCATTTAATCTTTTGCCCCGTACGACTGCGCTTAAAAATGTAGCTTTGCCTATGGTTTATGCGGGAATTTCCAGGGAAGAAAGAATGAAAAGGGCGGAAAAACTTCTGAATGACGTTGGTTTAGGGGATAGAGTTAATCATACAAGCAACCAGCTTTCCGGAGGGCAGATGCAAAGAGTTGCAATAGCAAGGTCTTTATCTATGAGCCCGGCTATCATTTTAGCAGACGAACCAACCGGTAATATCTCTTCAGCGCAAAGCGATGAAATTATGCGTATATTCCAAAGTCTTCAAAGACAAGGCCACACTATAGTTATGATTACCCATGAGCCTTCTGTAGCAAGGTGGGCAGAAAGAGTAATCCATATTAAAGACGGAAAAATAGAAAAAGAACAGAAAAACGGGAAAGAAAGGAAAAAATAATGGAGTTCTCCGAACTTTTGGCATCATCTTTTGAAGCATTAAAACTTAACAAAGTAAGAACTGCTCTGGCAGGACTTGGAATTGTTATCGGAATTGGCGCTGTAATTGCGTTAGTTTCCTTGGGACAGGCAACTCAGGCATCGGTACAAAATTCAATACAGGGATTGGGCGCAAATTTAATAACGGTTACCCCGGGTTCACAAAGGACAGGTGCTGTTCAGGGCGGTTTTGGAAGCAGTCAAACCCTTACCTTGGACGACGCAACCGCAATTGAAACTGCAAACTACCCTTCAATAAGCAAAGTTTCTCCGGAGGTTGATAGGAGAACTCAGGTAACTGCCGGAAAAAATAATACTAATACTTCAATTATAGGCGCCACACCAAGTTATACGGATGTCCACAACGTTACAATGGATTCCGGCACATTTATTACAGCTGCCGATGTAACAGGAAACAGAGACGTGGCAGTTTTAGGTCCGACAGTTGTAAGCAACCTTTTTGGCGATGGGGTCGATCCGACAGGACAAACAGTAAGAATAAATAAAATTCCATTTACCGTAATTGGAGTTACTGTTTCAAAGGGGGGTACAGGATTTGGCAACCAGGATGATACTATATTTATTCCTATATCAACTGCGCAAAAAACGGTTTTTGGTATAGACTATGTTTCGGATATTTCTTTATCGGCGGCAACTCCTGATTCCATAACGCAGGCGGAAAATGATGCCGGATACCTTCTTTTAAAAAGGCATAAAATTAACGATGCAACGCAGGCCGACTTTTCAATGTTTTCCCAGTCGGATATTTTAAATACAGCGTCATCGGTTACGGGAACATTTACTGCGCTTCTTGCCGGAATAGCAGCTATTTCGCTTTTGGTAGGAGGAATTGGAATTATGAATATAATGCTTGTTACGGTAATCGAAAGGACCAGGGAAATAGGCCTTAGGAAAGCTTTAGGGGCAAAAGATAAAACAGTTATCACACAGTTTTTAATTGAGTCAATAATTTTAACTATCGGTGGGGGAATAATAGGAATGATTTTGGGAATTACGCTGTCGTATTTTATCTCAATGGCAATTAGTTTACCGTTTACCATTTCTTTAACATCAATAATCCTTGCTATTGGAGTAAGTGGGGGAATAGGGATATTATTCGGGTGGTATCCTGCCAAAAAAGCGGCAGATTTATCACCAATAGAAGCATTAAGATATGAATAAACTTTATGACTCAAGAGTCATGATTTATGAATTTAGGTTTTATAATTTAAGTTTTAAGTTTTAGAAGGGGGTGAGTAATTTATGAATAAAAATACAATGATGGTAGTAGCAATAGTTCTGATTGTCCTTGCGGGAGTCGGCGGATTTGTGGGGGGAATTCAGTACCAGAAAACAAACGCAGGCGCAGGAAACCAAGGCGCCAACGGAACTTTCCGCCAAAGGTTCGGCATGATGGGACAAAACGGACAGAATTTCCGTCCCGAAAGAGGCCAGGTAATTTCTTTCAGTAACGGAACAATGACGCTAAAACTTTCCGACGGAAGCACAAAACTTATCGTACTTCCTTCAAGCACCAATTATTTAAAAACTGATACGGCTTCGCAAAGCGACATAAAAACAGGGGATACGGTAACGGTTTTAGGCACACAAAATTCGGACGGTTCCGTAACGGCACAGGATGTTCAGCTAAACCCTTTAAACGCAGAGCAAAGGGGAATGGTGCCCGCGGGAGGAGGTTCACAGCCCCCGGCAACATCGGGTACGGGTTACTAAATTTCAAAGAATTGTTATAATAGGTAGATGGAACAAAAAGTAACAACTAGAAAAGTTCTTTTTACTTCATTTGCCGTTGACTTTCTGGACGTTTCCTTAAGCCTTGTAATAGCGGTTTTATCCGGAAGCGTTGTAATGCTGACTCAGGTTTTGGAAGGGGTAGCAGACCTTGCTTCTTCTGGTTTTGTCCTTTTTGGGTTTCACAGGGCCCAGCAGAAAGAAGATGATCTGCACCCCTTCGGTTACGGCACAGAAATATACTTTTGGAGTTTTCTCTCCGCAATTATAATGTTTGGTCTTACCTCGACCCTTTCTTTTTATTTTGGATTTCAAAGGTTTATCCACCCGGAAACTATAAAAAACTTAAATTTAGCGTTAATAATTTTAGTGATTACTTTTTTTACCAACGGTTATGCTTTTGTATTAAGTTTTTTAAGGCTTTTAAAAAAAAGGCCACCTAAACATATATTCAGAATTTTTTACAGGTCTTCTCTTGCAGAAACAAAAACTACCTTTATATTGGATTTAATGGGGACATTGGCTTCTCTCCTGGGTATTTTGGCGCTTATGATTTATGCCATAACAGGGGATTTGCGGTTTGACGGGTTGGGCGCAATGGTTATAGGAATTGTTTTGGCTATATTTTCAATTTTTCTGGTTATGGGAATAAGGGAATTATTAATAGGAAAAAGGGCATCGCCGGAAACCGAGTTAAGAATTAAAGAGGCTGCGCTGGATGTGGAAGGGGTAAGGGGAATTTTAGGAATAAAAACCTTACACATTGGTTCGGAAAAACTTCTGGTTGACCTGGATGTCCATATGTCATCGCATTTGGGGACAAAAGAACTTGAACTAATGATGGATAAAATTAAAAACAGGATAAGGGAAAAAGTTCCTTCGGCAAGATATATTCAGGTAGAACTGGAAACCCCGAGAAAGGATTAATAACGGAAGTTAATTTAGTCTTTTAAAATTTCAAAAACTTTGTTTTTTGATTTTTCTCCGGAAACAAGAAATACACAGCTTTTCTTTGTTCCAAAGTATATAGCCAAAGCTTCCCTGACTGCATTATTTGCCTTTCCTTCCAGAGGCGGTTCACTAACAAAAACGTGTATTGTTTCCAAAAGGTCTTTTTCAACCCTTGGTTTTTTTGAATTAGGGTGCGCGATTATTTGGACTTTCATTCTTATTAAGGTTTCTTAAAAGTAACTGTTCCGTTTTCCGAAGGAGTAAGGTTTTCCGTATAAAAATAACTGATTCCGTATGGGGATAATATACCGTTCAATTTTTTTTGCACGTCTGTAACTAAACCGTCTTTTGCCGCGACTTGTTTTATTACATTACCGATTAAGTCTTTTGGAGGAAAGCCTTCTTGAATTGATTCTCCTGTTCTTATTAACAAGTGTGCTCCGCCATGGTCCAGGGTAACCATTGCGCTGTAACTATCGCCAAAAAAAAGCTGTAAGTCAGTATCGCCCGGAGGAAGGGTTTTTAAATGTTGTACTTCGGGACTTTTTGGGTGGGTATGGATTTTGGCAGCAACGGGATGTAGAAATTTCAAACCGATGTCGGAATATTGGGGAGCAACATGGGTTTCTTCTCCAATTATTATTTTGCTTGTTGAAAATTTACTATTTGAAAGGGGACTCTTGAATATGATCAGTCCGCGTTCTCTTCCGTCTGTTTGCGTCCCGGCAAGCATTTCAGCCCATTTTTGAACGCCAATGTTATCCGCTCTTACTGTTACTTCCGTTGCAGCTGTTAAACCCTCGGTTATAGTTCTTGTTAGGGGAGTAGTATTTTGGGGGATAGAAGTTTCCGGTGATGTAAGTCCCATTGGAAAATTATAACATTAGTTTAAAGTAGGGGCAAAAGAGAAAAGATTATTAAGATTGGGGCATTATGTCGGTGTGGGTGTTGCAGACGGACTTGGGGTTGGGGTATTAGACGGTGAAGGCGTTGGTGTGGGTGAACCGGTGGGCATTGTGGTTGGAGAAGCGCTTGGCGTTGGAGTGGGCGTTGATGACGAACCGCTAAAAACTATGCTCGGGTTGTGATTATTGGCGTCGGTTACAGTAAAATTATTGGTAGTGTCTTGAATGGTAAAAGTGTCGGTTCCGGCATTTTGGGAGGTAACATTAAAAGTCGCCACTCCGTTTTGGGCTTGGACAGTAATTGGCGAAGCATGTCCGTTAACAGTTAGGCTTGAATCGCTTGAGGTTTGGGAAAAAGTTAAATTATCAGACGAGACATTGTTTTTGTTACAGTCCTTTATATTAACTGTCAGTGTTACCGCCCCGCCGGTGTTGGCCGAAATGGGAGATGCGGGAGAAACCTCGGAATACCAAAAATTCGAAACGCCCGATGCGGTAGTGCAGTTGGAATTTCCTGAAGCATTGTTTGTAAAAGTAATAGTTGGATTATGGTTGTTGATATCTGTTACCGCAAAATTTCCGGTAGTATCTTGCACGACCAGAGTTACAGAACCGGAAACCTGGGAGCTTACCGAAAATTTTGCTTCTCCGTTTTGGGTTGTTACAGTTGTAGGCAATTTGTTTCCGTTCACAAGAGTATTCGGGTCACCCGAGCTTAGGGAAACAGATATGGTGTCGCTTACAGGGGCCAGATTTTTATTACAGTCACGTATGTCAACGATTACGGTTATAGAACCGGTGTTTGTTGTAATTGGAGGATTAGGATAAACGTCCGAATACCACGCGTTTGGCACACCCGAACCCGTAGTGCAGTTGGGATTTGAGGAATTATTGCCGGAAGAAGAATTGGTGGTTGTAGGGATTACAATAGCGGGTGTGGGTACGGGCATAACTGTCGGCAGGGGAGCAAAGGTAGGAAAAGGCGTGGATATAGCTTCAGGAGCGTTATTTGAAGGAGGGGAGTATGTGGAAGTTCCAAGGACTCCGCTTGGGGTAGAGGGAGAAGGAAATACCACTGCCGGAAGAGGACTGTCGGAAGGAGCAGCATAATAGTCTTCACCGGAAACTTTCGGAGTTTCCCCAAGTTTGGACATAACATAATCTCTTGAAACCAACAGAACAAAAAGAACCGCGATAACAAAAATGGAAGCGGAAACCGAAATTTTGTGTTTTTGAAAAAATACAACAATATTATTGACACGTTTTAAATTAACTTCCGGCAGAGGATGCAAAGCCGATAACTGCGGACGTTTTGGCAATTTGGGTAATTTGGGAAGTTTAGGAAATTTCGGCATTTTAAATTTCATAATTAAATTATACCACGCAATTGATAACAGGCTGTAGCCGAAGCGAAGTGCTTGCAAAGTATCAAAAAGGGGATATAATCCACACATGGGTAAAGTAGATCGAGATAGACGTCCGGTCTCGGCAGAAATAGAGGCAGTCCGTGAACAAGAGATTTTCAGAATTGCCGAACACAAGTCCGGAGATGAATACCAAGAGTTATTAATCAAGGGTAATCTTCCTGATGAATATGACCCCGTAGCTCTTTTAGGTGTTTTTCCATTTTTATCAACCTCGGGAAATGTTACTTTAGATTTGGTTGATTTTTTCAGACCCGACGCTCCGGATGATGAGCTGGGATATTTAAGGCGTGTTCAGATTCTTGCACTGCCCCGAACTTTAGGAAGTAGTTATGGTATTATTTCCGAGGCAAGTTTGGATTTTCAAATGCCTTTGGCAATGCGGGAATTGGCCTTAAAGAATAAGCCGTCGGCGGTTCTCGCTTTTAGTAGAAATGCAGTCCATCTTTTTTATCCGGTTGTTTTACCACCGTCGGAATCGTTAAGTCAGCTTAAATCTACCGGAGAACTCGGCATCGAACAACAGGCTTAAATTTTGCCTTGACAACAGGCAAGGGTGGGATGATTTAGACCTCATTAGTAAAATTTTAGGTAGGAGTGTTCGTTTTTGTTCTGGTTATAGTATTGCATTTTCTTTCAAATTGCTGTAATATTAGTGCATCTTAAAAACTCCGTGTTTTTTTGAAGCGGGGTTTCTGCCAGGATCCGCTTTTGCTCGCTCCGACACTAACTCCAAAGGCATAGCTAATGAAAATCAAATACGATAAACATCAGTTTTCTCGAATACATAAGAAATATCCTCCGTTGAGGTTTTATTTAGATGTAGGAATGCCACGTGTTGCAAAATTCTTGAATGATAATGGTTATAACGCAGTTACTGCTGAGGATATGGAAGGGGCAGAGGCAGATGACTATCGACACCTAAACAAAGCAAAAAAGGATTTGAGAATTTTTATCACTAAAGATATAAAAAGGTGCTATAAGGAAATTAAAAATCTTCTTAACAATCCTGGGATGATTGGAATTGAAACGCTAAATCCAACTCAGGAAGAAATAATATCTGGCATGCTAGCTATTTTAAAATGGAGCACGAAATGGCCAGACTTTTATCAAAGAGTTTGGATAATTTCTCATGACAGTTTAGTAATTTATGATGAAGATGGAAAAAAATACAAAATAGTTTAGGGAGGTGAAATAAAATGGCGAGGTATTTAAAGAAGGAATCTCTTTTGAATAGCAATGGAGAATTAGATGTAGATAAATTAGTCAATTGCTTGGATTGGTTGGCATCGGCTGTAAATCTAAATCTCAGAAATACAAATCTTAGGATTAGTAATTTAGTTAGAGAGATTGAAAACCTTAGGAATGTTAGAGAGGAGGTGAATAAAAATAAATCTAATACAGCAGACAATAAATGAAATCGTTAATTGCGTTGCGACATGGGGAGGTGCTTATTCTGAATGGTATGTAGGCGTAGCATCGGAGCCAAATAGTAGGCTTTTTACTGACCATAATGTTAGCAGAAATCATGGGAGAGGATGGTTTTTTAAAAATTGCCTAACTGACGTGAATGCAAGAAATATTGAGCAGTATTTTCTAAGCCAAGGTATGGACGGAGGTTCTGGTGGGGGAGATAATACCTCTAGATACATATATGTTTATCGAAAAACTTCAACCACTGTACAATAACTTTGCTATAATCACTTCATGAGCTTATCAATAGGAATAGTTGGATTGCCCAATGTGGGGAAATCTACGTTGTTTAATGCGCTTCTTAAAAAACAGCAGGCGTTTGTTGCAAATTATCCTTTTGCAACAATAGAACCGAACATCGGAATTGTTTCCGTTCCGGATGAAAGGTTGAATAGGCTATCACAGATTGAAAAAGACGAGCATAAGATGAGTGGTTTTCCACCGATAATACCCGCAACAGTTTCTTTTGTAGATATTGCGGGTTTGGTAAAAGGAGCAAGTGTCGGAGAGGGTTTGGGGAATAAATTTTTATCCCATATTAGGGAAGTGGATGCAATTGCCCAGGTTGTCAGGTATTTTAAAGATTCAAATATTGTAAGAAGCGACAGTTCAACCGATGCAAAAAACGATTTGGAAGTTGTAAATACGGAATTAATTCTGGCGGATATCCAAACTCTTGAAAAACAGCAGGAACCCCGTAAGGCTCCGGCTAAGGAAGATATTTACAGATGGGAAGCGGTACAAAAATTAAGAAAAGGATTAAATGAAGGAAAACTTGCTAAAGACGTCCAGTTAACAGAAGAAGAAAAAGATGCCGCAAAAGGCCTCCAGCTAATGACTTCAAAACCTATGTTTATAATCGCAAACGTCGATGAGGAGGACTTAAAAAATGATTATGGGCCGGATGTAATCCCTGTTTGCGCAAAAACAGAAAGCGAACTGTCGGAACTTTCCGAAGAGGAACAAATTCAATACCTCAAAGAACTGGGGGTTGAACAATCGGGGCTTGAAAGGGTTATAAAAGAAGGATACAAGATTTTGGATTTAATTTCTTTCTTAACGGCAGGGGAGAAGGAAGTAAGGGCATGGACCATTAAAAAAGGGACTAATGCGGTAAATGCGGCAGGTGTAATTCATACCGATTTTACTAAAAAATTTATAAAAGCCGAAGTTGTTTCTTTTGATAATTTTGTTGAATTTGTCGGATGGAAGGGAGCAAGGGAGCATGGGAAAACGATGTTTGAAGGACGGGATTATATAGTCAAGGACGGGGATGTTGTGGAATTTAAAATAGGCACTTAATTATGTAATTCCTTGAGGCATAGTTATCGGTTTCCATCCCTTTTTTTGGGCCTCCGAAATTATCATCGGTAATGCAATCATATCGTCGGGCAAAGCATGCTGCAGGACAATGCTTCCTCTAAAGAAATAGTCATTAACGTTTTGCATAATATAATTTATTGCCGCCCGGCCGGTTTGCGGGTACATTCTCCATCCGTTTGAGTCGGCGGTCCACATTGCTATTTTATACCCTAAATTTTGTGCTGTCTGCCAAAGCAAAGGCCAGGGGTGTTCGGTTTTGAATACTCCTGCCCCCCCCGGAGGCCTTAAAAAATGCTGTTTATAAGGTTTTCCGATTGCATTTTGGACAGCCTCATGCTGTTTTAGAATTTGGTATTCAATGTTGGATGCCGATTTATTATCCAGCCATTCATGGGTATAAGTATGGTTTTCAATCGCGTGGCCCCTAAGGTAAACTTCTTTAAAAAGTCCGGGATTTCTTGCTACGTTTGTTCCGATAGGGAAAAAAGTTAATTTTATTCCTGCCTTTTCGGCTGTATTCATTGCTTTTACAACCATTTTGGGGTCGTAACAGTCATCAACTGTCAGATAAACGTAAGGCTGTCTTTTATCTCCGCTCCATACTATTTCCGATGTGCTAACTTTTATAATTTCGGTAGGGACAGGAGTAGGTCCGGGAGTTGAATCAGGGGTCGGCAAAGTTCCGGGAGTAAATGTAGGTCTAAAACTTGGAGGAAGTATTAACGAAGGCTGTGCCGGTGAACTGTCGGGAATAACAATAGAAGCGTAAGGGGAAGGATATGGATTAGGGTTTAAATTCTCCGAAGAAGGATAAAGCTCGTTACCCAGGATACTGTTTCCAATTAAAGGTGCCGTCAACGAGCCTGCCCCGGCCAGTAATACTGCGGCTCCTATTCTTGTTCCGTACCTTCTTAAAAACTCCCGCCTTGAATATGCTTCTTCCTGCTCTTTTTCCATACCCAAGCGTGAATTCTAACATATAAATTCTATTTGTCAAACCTTGCACCGCGTAGGGTACAGGGAAATTCAAATATTAAAATTAGTCTTAAAACTTATAGTTGAGGGGTATTGCGTTAAAGCTGTACCTATGATAGGATATTTAGGCATGAGAAATTATCAATTGGTACTTATTTTAAAGCCGTCTTTAAAAGATTCGGAAAGAAAAAAAACTTTAGACGGTATTAAGTCTTTTTTGAAAGATGTTAAAATAGCAAAAGAAGAGGAATGGGGACAAAAGCCTTTAACCTACGAAATAAAGCACGAAAATACGGGTTTTTATGTAAACTTATTGCTTGAGGTTAAATCGGTATTGCCTTCCGATTTAGAAAAAAGAATTTATACAAACGAGGACGTCTTAAGGCATTTAATCTTGCGAAGCAAGTAAGACCTAAGCACTAAGCTCTAAATCCTAAAACGTTTAGAATTTAGTATTTAGAAATTAGGATTTGCGACTGAAAGAAGATATATGGCTAGAAGTTTAAACAGAGTACAATTAATTGGAAATTTAACAAGGGATCCGGAACTTCGATATACCCCCCAGGGTACGGCGGTATGCTCATTCAGTATTGCAACAAACAGGAATTGGACAACCGATACCGGAGAGAAGAAAGAAGAAGTGGAATTTCACAGGATTGTTGCCTGGAATAAGCTGGCCGAACTTTGCTCCCAGTTTTTGGTAAAGGGGAGAAAAGTTTACGTAGAGGGAAGGCTCGCCACAAGAAGCTGGAACGCACAGGACGGAACACAAAAACAAACAACGGAAATAGTTATTTCCGATATGATTTTACTCGATTCAAAAAGGCCGGAAAACGCGGAAGCAAACGGCGAACAGGCAACAGAACATGCAGGTTCACCTATTGATGAACCTTCCGAAGAAAAACATGAGAAAAAGTTGAGCAAAGCGAAATCCGCCTCAGGCGGAAAGGAACCTGAAGAAGAAAAAGAAGAGGAGGAAATAGTACCGGACGATATACCGTTTTAAAAAATCCTAAGCACTAAGCTCTAAATCCTAAAACGTTTAGAATTTAGTATTTAGAAATTAGGATTTGCGACTGAAAGAAGATATATGGCAAAAAAATCACAACCAAAAAGAAGAATACAAAAAGTAAATGCACCTAAAAATTGCTATTTTGATGACGAGAAAAAAGAACCTACATTTTCGGATACCGCAACTTTGCAAAGGTTTATAACCGAAAGGGGTAAAATTATCCCAAGGTCAAGAAGCGGAATATGCTCAAAACATCAAAAAGCTTTAACTGCAGAAATTAAGCACGCCAGATTTCTTGCGCTTTTACCTTTTGTAGTTAGAAGTTAATCTTACAATGACATTACTGCCGGTTCTTCTTCCAGAAGGCTATGCTCCGAAGGTTTCTGTTAATGATAAATTAACGGCAGGCGAAGTTATTGCCGAAAAAAAAGAAAAAGGAGCGGAAGAAATTATCCATATTTCCCAAATTCTTGGAATTCCCCCAGCAAAAATAAAAAAATACCTAAAGAAAAATTTGGGTGACGGCATTTCAAAATCTGAAGTTCTTGCAGAAAAAAAAGGGGCCCTTTTCGGGGGAAAGAAAATTATCAGCGAATTCTCAGGAACTGTAATTAAGATTGATGAAGAAGCAGGAAACGTCAATATCCATACAGGCCAGTCCAAAAACCCTGCGGTAATAGTTTCTCCTGTTGAAGGAACAGTAGATTTCTGTAATAATGAAAAAATCGTCATAAAAACGGATAAAGAAACTCTGGTAGCAAAACAGGCAAAAGGGGAAGACATAAGAGGGGAATTATACATAATAGAGGACGAAGAGGTAGATTTTACAAAAATAAATTCCGGGGTTTCAAAAAAAATAGTTTTAGGAAAGAATTTTGAGAAAGGCTCAATTTTTAAGGCATTAGGCCTTGGCGCTTTGGGGATAATAGGCATACAGATAAAACAGGGCGATTTGGAAGATATAGAGGAAAAAGGTATAAAATCCCCGGTTTTAGAAATAGACGGAGAAGATTTTAAAAAATTATTAAAACATAAAGAAAGCCAAGTTTATCTGGATGCTAAAAACAAAGCGGTAGTCATTTTATGAAAAGCAGAAATTTAAAAGTACAGGTTATTTTAATGGTTTTAATTGCCCTTCTGGCAGGCTATTTCTTCGGAATTAATAAAGTAAATTATGAATGGCAGCATTATAATCCTCAATTATCGATAACAAGCAAAGAGCCTCCGTCCGGGGTTATTCCTGTTGATTTTACCCCCTTCTGGACAGTATGGCAAAAGCTTGAAACAGGATATTACGACAAATCAAAGCTCGATTCGCAGAAAATGGTAAACGGGGCAATAGAGGGAATGGTCCAGTCTTTGGGTGACCCGTTTACAATGTATCTTCCTCCTACGCAAAACAGCAGCTTTAAACAGGGTTTGTCCGGAGAGTTTTCAGGAATAGGGGCAGAGCTTGGAATAAACAATAAACAGCTTATTGTTATAGCTCCTTTAACTGGGAGCCCTTCCGAAAAAGACGGGATAAAACCGGGTGATTCAATAATGGCGGTTAACGGTCAGTCAACGGCAGGTTGGGATTTAAACATGGCGGTTTCAAAAATCCGCGGGCCCAAAGGCACAACGGTTAATTTAACCGTTATACATAAGGGAGAAAGTACTCCGAAAGAGATATCCGTAACAAGAGACGTAATAACTATTAAAAGCGTTGACGGTTGGATTAAGCCGGTATCCTGTTCGGGCACCTGCCAGACGATAGATAATTCAAAAGCAACCTCAAGTTCGCCTTATGTTGCTTATATAAGGCTTTCTCAATTCGGGGACAATACAAACAAAGAATGGTCAAGCCTTGTTGACAGTTTAAATTCACAGATAAAAAGCGGTAAAAAAATAAAAGGAGTTATCCTTGACGTAAGGAATAACCCCGGGGGTTATTTGACAGACGCCACTTTTGTTGCCTCGGAATTTCTTAACCAGGGGGCAGCTGTTGTTTCGGAGGACGACGGAATTCCAAGCGACAAACAGACGCTTTACGCTTCAAGGCCGGGAGTTTTTACAAATGTTCCGGTCGTTGTGCTTATAAACAGGGGAAGCGCCTCTGCAAGCGAAATAGTCGCGGGGGCCCTTCGTGATAACGGCAGGGCAAAACTTGTAGGAGATACATCTTTCGGAAAAGGAACAATCCAGCAGGCGGAAGACTTAGGGTCAGGAGCCGGCCTTCACGTAACGATTGCAAAATGGCTTACGCCAAACGGTACGTGGGTTAACGGGAAAGGTCTTACGCCCGATTATACGGTTATGCTTAACCCTAAAGACCCAAGCGAAGATACCCAGCTTGAAAAAGCAATTGAGGTATTGGTAAAATAAACCGGCAATGAAAAGATTAATACTTTTAGTTGTAGTCCTCTTAATTTTCCTCGGAGTTTGGAGTGCAATTTATACTTATGCCCCTCTTTTTACAAAAGGGTTTAATATTCCGCAAAATAAGCCTAAGGAGGTCGTAAAAGTCGTTTCGGAAGAATCCGTAACAATAGCCGATGTTAAAAAAGTAGGGCCTTCGGTCGTTACCGTAGAAGAAGAAGCTTTGCCTCAAAACCAGCAGTCTTTTAATTTCGGCCCGTTTCAGATATTTGGCGTACCCCAGCCCCAGCAGCAATCCCAGCCCTCGGCAATCGGCTCGGGCTTTATAGTTTCTTCCGACGGGCTGATAGTTACCAGTAAGCACGTTGTTGCGGATGTAGGCGCAACTTACCACGTAATTATAAGTAATAATAAAAGTTACAAGGTAGTGAATATTTACAGGGACCCGCTTAACGACATAGCAATTCTTAAAATTAATCCTGGTGACAATCCGGGTCAAACACTTGCGCCCGTTATTTTAGGTGATTCATCGCATCTTCAGGTGGGGCAGTTTGTGGTTGCTATAGGTACGGCATTGGGGCAGTTTAACAATACCGTTACAACCGGTGTAATTTCGGGCCTTGGAAGGTCGGTAACGGCAGGAGACCAGTTTCAGGGTTATGTGGAAAACCTGAATAACGTTATCCAAACAGATGCCGCAATAAACCCCGGGAATTCGGGCGGTCCGTTGGTTGATTCGGCAGGACAGGTTATTGGAATAAATACGGCAATTGCGCAAAACGGGCAAAACATCGGCTTTGCGCTTCCTGTTGATATCGTTAAAAACTCAATAAATAATTTTAACCAGACGGGCCAGTTTAACAGGCCATACTTAGGTGTTTCTTACACGATGCTAAGTAAAAATGTTGCCCTTTTAAATAATGTAGTACAGGGGGCTTATGTCCAGACTGTTGTATCGGGTTCTCCTGCCGAAAAATCCGGTATACAGCAGGGGGATATAATAGTAAAATTTGACGGACAGCAAGTGGACACCAAAAATGATTTGGCAACTCTTATTGCCAGGAAAAAACCCGGTGACAGCGTAAGCTTGACAATTTACAGAGACGGAAAAACACAGGACCTTACACTAGTCTTAGCTACAGCACCCAACCAATAACTTCTTTTGAGGCTAGACAATAGAATCTGGAAACTAGAATTTGAAGTTGGAGGATGGAAGTTTGATATCTAAATTCTATTTTCTAACTTCTGGATCTATTGTCTAGCTTCTATTATCCATAATCAAAAATATTTGATAGAATCATTGTATGATACAAAATGGTGTTCCTCTTAAAGATTACAGCAATTACAAAATAGGCGGCCCCGCTTCTTATTTCCTGGAAATTCAATCAAAAGAAGATTTAATTAACGGATTAAACGAATGGAAAAAAATGAATCTCCAAAAGCCCATTTTTATTCTGGGAAAAGGCACAAACATTTTAATAAGCGATAAAGGATTTGATGGTTTGGTAATCCATAACGCCATAAAGGGTATAGAAAAAAATAACAACGAAATAACAGCCGGGGCAGGGGAGCCGGTTTCGGAAATTATCAGCTACTGCATAGATAATTCACTTTCGGGTTTGGAATGGGCCGGGGGACTTCCGGGGACATTGGGCGGAGCGGTAAGGGGGAATGCGGGCGCTTTTAAAGGGGAAACAAAAGACATTGTGCTAAAAGTTGTAAGCATTAATTTAAATACGTTAGAAGAAAAAACAAGGGAAAACGGCGAGTGCGCTTTTGACTACAGGTACAGCGTGTTTAAAGGGGAAGCTTCGGATGAAATTATCGTTTCTTCCGTTTTAGGGCTAAAACCTGGGGACAAAGAAACAATAAATAAACTTACAAATGAAAAAATAAACTACAGAAATGAAAAACATCCGATGGAATATCCCAATATCGGGAGCACTTTTAAAAATATAAGAAAAGAGCTGGTCCCCGAAGAGTTTAAGAATGAACTTATGCAGTATGCAAAAGATGACCCTTTTCCCATAATTCCTGTTGCAAAAGTTTTATATCTTTGTAATCTTAAAGGAGTAAGGGAAGGGGATGCACAAATTTCCTTAAAACACCCTAACTTTATTGTGAATCTTGGCAGTGCCAAATATGAAGACGTAAAAAAACTGATTGCTCTTGCAAAAGTAACGGTAAAGGAAAAATACGGGATAGACTTGGAAGAAGAAATAATGTATTTGGAATGAACGAAGAAGAAGCAAAGCAATACCATAATGCCCAAAAAATACAGTCTTTGGAATACCAGAAAAACCTTAATAGTTCCAAGGAAGATGCGTTAAGCCTGGCTTTGGAAGGAAGAGAGCTTTTGGAAAAAGCAAAAGAAAAAGTCTTTATAGCAACGGTAGGATTTACACACAGCGGAAAAACAATAATTGTTTCGGAGCTTAAAAAAAGGATACCTTACCTTGTAAGCGTTAATTCAAACCAAATACATAAAATTATCGACTCAAAATTCCTGGAATTATCCGACGATAATTCAATCCGCGGAAAAGGATATTGGTTAAGGAATATAATTACCGATGAGATCAGGGAGTTTCTTATAGAAAGGCTTTGCGAAGAAGGCTGGTGGGTGGCAAGCGATTCCGCAAACCTTAAAAAAAGCCAAAGGGACGAAAGGTTTCAGGCACCGAGAAAACTTGGTTATAAAACCGTTCTTCTTTGGGTAAACCTGCCGGAAGAGGAAATAGTGGAAAGGGTAATGCTTGCGGATAAAGAGGAGTCGGAATACGGAAAAGTCCCCGTATGGTTTGACCTTTACGAAAAAGTGCAAAAACCCGCGTTTGAAAAACCAACTCCCGAAGAGGCGGATATATTTATAACAGCGGAGGAGGAAGGTTACGTAGTAGATATGATAATTAACCATTTAAAAAAGATAGAAGGGGGTGAACTTTAATGGACAAAAACCAAAATCAGCTGGCAGTTGATATAAATTTGGAAACTACTCCTATTTACTATACGGACAGCATTTCCATAAACGCAAACGAAGACGGAGTCGTTTTTGATTTTATACAAAGGGTCGGAAACACAAACAGGGCAAAAGTCATATCAAGGATAGGAATGAGCAGGGTTCATGCAAAAAAATTTGCGGCGGAACTTGGAAAACTTTTGGCAATAACGGAAGGACAGGCAAAAACAGACGGCAAAAACTAATTATCGTAACCGTGGAAATAATCCTGTCTTATGTCTTTTTCTAAAACTCCCAACTCTTTTAATAATTCCATCATAGAGTCAACCATTGAATTAGGGCCGGAAATGTAAAAAATGCAGTTTTGGTAATCGGGGACGTTTTCCTTAATTGTATTCCTGTCTATCCTTTCGCCTGTAAGATATTTTATTTTTAACCCCGGAAGACTTTTTGATATTTCGTCCAGTTCGTCTTTAAATACCACATCTTCGTCTTTGTTTGAGTAAATCAGGGTAATCTTTGATTCTTGATTATTGCCGTGCGTCGCCAGAGGCTTTGACGGCGGCGCGGTTTTTGATTCATGATTCATCTGGGCAAGGATGGAGCGGAAAGGCGTTATGCCGATTCCTCCGGCAATAAAAACATAGTTTGATTTTAAGCTGTCTATAACAAAATTTCCGTCGGGTCCCTTAGCTTGAATTGTTTCTCCTTTTTTTAACTCCAAAAGCGCTTTTTTAAAACTGCTTCCGGATTTAGCGTCTATTTTTGTGGTAATTACTATTTGGTTTTCAAAAGGCGCGGAGGATATGGTAAAAAATCTCATTTTTCCCCTTACGTCCTGTTTTTCATGGGGAAGCTGGTAAACCATAAACTGTCCGGCTGTCCACAAAACGGGCGGGGGGGGAGTAAAATAGAATGACCATACGTTTTTTGTCTCTTGCTTTTTGTCTAAAAGTGTAAGTTCCATATTTTATATTAGACTCCTTGATGTTGGATATCTTTGATATTCTTGTCTTTGATTATCTCGATTTCTTGATTTCAAGAATTCCAGAATTCAAGTTCAAGAAAATCCCACTTCCTACTTCAATAACATCAACGTCCGATTGGACTTATACTATACCACAAAGTTTGGTTATCGGATTACTTTACAATAAAAATAACTACGTGTATCATTTAATTAATGGCTGATTTTTTCTTTGAAATTACCGTAATCATCTGCTTTGCGGCCGCTTTGTCCATAATTTTCAGAATCTTTAAACAGCCCGAAATTTTAGCTTATATCTTAACAGGAATCCTCATAGGGCCCTTAGGCCTTTTTAAAATAAGCGACCAGGCTTCTTTATCGGCAATGTCGCAGCTTGGAATTACCCTGCTTTTGTTTATGGTAGGACTCGAAATTAAGATTTCCGACCTTCTTTCGCTTGGAAAGTCTTTATTCTTTGCGGCGGCAGGGCAGATTGTTTTTTCCTTTTTCTTCGGATTTTTGATTTCCGAACTTTTCCATTTTAATTCTTTGGAAACGCTCTACGTAAGTATGGCCCTGACTTTTTCCAGTACGATTATTATTGTTAAAATCCTTTCGGATAAAAGGGACCTCCACAGCCTTTATGCAAAAATTTCTTTGTCTATCCTTTTGGCGCAGGACCTTTTGGCAATACTTGCCTTAATGTTTTTATCCGGATTAAACCAGCAGACAGGGGGTTACGGGTCTATTTTGGATTTTGCCCTTGTCGGGCTAAAGGCGGTTGTACTTTTTGAAGCGGTTATTTATTTAAGCTCCAATATTTTTCCTAAAATCGTTGAGCTTATTGCAAAATCTTCAGAGACGCTGTTTTTGGTAAGCATTGCCTGGGTTTTCGGGTTGGCTGCTTTGGTCAGCTCGCCTCTTATAGGTTTTTCCATAGAAATAGGAGGATTTCTGGCCGGGCTTTCGCTTGCAAATTCAATGGCAAACTACCAGATAATTGCAAAAGCAAAGATATTAAGGGATTTCTTTATAGTTATTTTCTTTGTCCTTTTGGGTATGCAGATGACATTTGCAAACCTTTCCCAAAGCCTTATTCCCGCAATTATTTTATCCGCCTTTGTCCTTTTGGGAAAACCCTTAATAGTAATGGTAATAATGGGCTTTATGGGTTACAGAAAAAGGACCTCTTTTTTAACCGGCCTTTCTTTGTCCCAAATTTCCGAGTTTTCTCTTATCCTGGTATTTTTAGGATATAAACTGGGGCATATTTCCGCAAACATTGTTTCGGTAATAACCCTGGTTGGAATAATCACTTTTACAGTTTCTACGTATCTTGTTTCAAACGGAAACAGGCTTTATCTTC
>JAKALN010000014.1 GCA_021824155.1 bacterium
AAAAAAGACACCGTTAAGAAAGTAAGCATCATAATTAAAATAGCAGCAAACGCCTGATAGGGTGACCTTCTTATATTTCTCCATGTTGTTTTAAAATGTTTCATAATTATTCTTCTTTTACTTCTTTTTCATCTTCCTTTTTCCCGTTATGGTTTTTCTTTTCTTTATGCTCTTCTTTTACGTGTTTACTATCGTGCACAAGCAGACCTTTTTCCAACTCGATAATCCTTTTTGAGAGACTTTTTACAATATCTGCATTATGAGTTGCCATTATAATTGTAGTGCCTTTATCGTTAATATCCGAAAGAAGTTTAACTATTTCCCACGAAGTTGCCGGATCAAGGTTTCCTGTAGGCTCATCTGCCAACAATATCTCGGGCGATAAAATTAAAGCTCTTGCTATAGCAACTCTTTGAAGCTCTCCTCCTGAGAGCTGAATCGGAAATTTATCTTTGTGAGAAATAAGACCTACCTGTGTTAAAACGGATTCTGCTTTTGATTTAGCTTCGGTTTGTCCGACGCCTGCAACATCAAGAGGCAATATGATATTCTCCAAAATTGTCCTGTCCGAAAGAAGTTTTAAGTCCTGAAAAACCACCCCAACCTTTTTTCTTAAATGGGGTATTTTTTGCTTGGGGAGCCTAACCACATCCCAATCATTAACAGTAATTGTCCCTTCTGTAGGCAGTGTTTCACGGATCAAAAGCCTGAAAATTGTAGTTTTACCCGAACCTGTAGGTCCTACCAAGAAAACGAATTCGCCTTTTTCTACATCAAAACTAACATCGGAAAGACCAAAAACTCCTGTTCCGAATTTTTTTGAAACTTTATCCAGTTTTATCATCACAAAACCTCAATTCTGCCAACGTCCATTAACCAACCTGCATGTTGAGCTTTTTGCGTCTGACCCCAAACTTTTATATTCTTATTTAGAAACTTGGATAAATCAACCGATGATGAGGTGAGATATACATTTTGGCTGGGTCCTCCGCTTCTTTCCAAATGAAATTCTCCTTCACCGTCAATCCCTCCCTGTTTTAATACACCTTCCGCAGTGTCTTTAAAGGTGCTTGTATCATTTGAGCCTACAATTGTACCTTTTTGGACAGATGAACCGCTACCCGTAGTGACTCCGCTACTGCTTATTTTAACATTTGAAGAGGAATTTTTAGAAAGCATATATCCGCTTCCCAAGCCAAGTATTACGATAATTACAAAAATAACAGCAATTTTGGGTGAAAATTTAAAATTGCTCTTTGAAGGACTAAAATCGTGGACCAATGATTGTTCTTGTTTCTCTTCTTTGTTTTCTTCCATTACTTTAAGATTCTCACCTCCTTTATTAAGTAAAACATATTTTAGGATTTTTATCAACCCTACCTACCCTCATTTTTATAATTTTCGAAGCTCCTCGTCTATAAATTCATCTATATCCCCGTCCAAAACAGCGTCCGCATTTGAAGTTTCAAAGCCTGTTCTTAAATCCTTAACCATTTTATATGGATGCAATACATAAGAGCGTATTTGATTTCCCCACCCCGGAGTCTTATAACCGCCTTTTAGCTGCTTCTCTTGAATTTTTCGTTCCTCCTCCTGAATAATCCAAAGCTTGGCTTTTAAGATTTTTAGTGCATATTCACGGTTTTGTCCCTGATAACGCTGGCTTTGTGCTGTAACGATTATCCCCGTGGGCTTATGTTTAAGCCTTACCGCAGTGGATACTTTATTAACATTTTGTCCTCCATGGCCTCCGCTTCTGAAAAAATCCCATTCCAAATCGTCGTCTTTTATCTCTATGGTACTCCCCTCTCCCACGTCGGGCAAAACTTCAACCAAAGCAAAAGATGTTTGTCTTAAATTATCTGCGTTAAAAGGAGACTGTCTCACAAGTCTATGCACTCCGGCCTCTCCTTTTAAAAGTCCGTAAGAATATTGGCCCTCAACTGCAATGGTTATACTTTTTAACCCCGCTTCTTCTCCTGGAGTTTCCTCCAAAACTTCGAAACTCCATCCTTTTTTTTCAAAAAAACGGGTGTACATTCTGTAAAGCATATGCGCCCAATCCATTGCCTCAACACCACCCTGGCCTGAATGTATAGATACTATTGCATCGCCTTTATCATAAGAATTAGAAAAATACAAAAGCTCTTCAAGCTCGTTTAGAAGTTCTTCCGCCTCTTTTTGCCTGTTTTCGGAAACCAACTGTTTAAGTTTTTCTATTTTTGCCACTTCTTCCTGAAGGTTTGATAGTTCTTTCATCTTGGAAGCGGCATTTTTGTGGTCTTGCCAAAAACTAGGGTCTGTCGTTTCTCCTTCGATAGACTTTATTTGACGTTTTTTTTCTTCAATATCAAGTTTATTTATTAAATTATTTATTCTTTCTGTTAATTCTTCCATATTACAGACTATTACAAATTTGCTGGCAATAATCTTTTGCCTGGTTCCTAGGCAAATCCTGTAAGGACTTTAAATCATTTATGACTTTTTGCACTTGAGGGGAAGACGTTGCAATATCCGTCAGGTTTATATTTGACGCTTCCTTTTGCAGTGTATTTATTTGGTCGGCAACGTTTGTCTTAATATTTGGCAAAGGGGATTGTTGATTTAAATCAGAGCTTACGGCTGCCCCTTTTACCGATGGAGCTGAAGCTGCATTTTTGTCTAAAACAAAAGTTTTAAAGCCGATTAAACCGGCAAGTAACATTATCAAAACCAGTAATCCGATTAAGACCCTTTTTTTGTTCCAGGAATCTTCTTCTATTGGTTTAAGTTCTTTCATGAGCTTATTGTAGGTTATGAAATAATCTTTTGCAAACCGTTCTATAGCAAACAAAATCTATGTTATAATAAACTTTGTGAATTATTTTCAGGCAATAATACTTTCTATAGTTGAGGGCATCACCGAGTTTCTTCCTATATCTTCAACGGGACACATGGTTTTAGCTGCTGACCTATTAAAAATTGCAGAAACGCCTTTTGTTAAAGATTTCGAAATAATTATCCAGGTAGGGGCAATTTTTGCAATAATTGCGCTTTATTGGAAAACACTTCTTACAAATAAACAGGTATGGTCAAGGGTTATTATAGCCTTTATTCCTACCGGAATCATAGGATTTCTGCTTTATAAAATAATAAAAACATATCTTTTAGGAAATCTTTACATAACCCTGGCGGCATTGTTTGTAGGAGGAATTGCGCTTATCGCATTAGAATTAATCTACAGAGAAAAGGATCATCACGCGGCAAAAATTGAAGATATTTCCTATCAAAATGCTTTTCTTATCGGACTTTTCCAGTCTATAGCGGTTATTCCGGGGGTTTCAAGATCGGCGGCAACAATTATAAGCGCCTTATTTCTTGGGACAAAAAGAAAAGCAGCCACCGAATTTTCTTTTCTACTTGCTGTTCCCACAATGCTTGCCGCATCGGGATATGATTTGGTAAAAACAAAATTCCATTACACTTCTTATGAATATACAGTTTTGGCAGTCGGTTTTATTGGCGCTTTCCTGGTTGCTCTGGTTGTCGTAAAACTATTTTTGCGTTTTGTGCAAACCCATACATTTATCCCCTTCGGCATCTATAGGATATTACTTACTATCCTCTTTTGGCTTATCGTAATAAAGTCGGTTATATGAATATAAAAACCCTCCAGGAAAAGATTTCCCTGCTAAACATTAAAACAAAACCGCATTATAAACTCTATTCCCAAAAAGAAAAGGAAATTTTAACAAAAACTGTTAAATTAAATGAGGAAGTCGGAGAACTTTGCAATGACATTCTTGGGATATTAAAACTTCAAAGAAAAGCAAAGCTCGACAAGTTTGACAGAAGAAACATTTATCAGGAATTTGCAGACGTAATTATTACGACAATCCAATTGGCAGAAGTTGCCGGGGTTGACATAGAAAGAGCGTTAAACGACAAAATGAAAACAATAGAAAAAAGATTTGAAGAAGAAAATAAAAAATAAACTAGTTGGGGTAATGGCAGCGTTTGTATTTCTTTCCGCTCCCGCACCAGCAAGGATCATTTCTGCCCGGTTTTTTATTGCTGCCAGTATTAACTTTAGGTTTTGAGGTTTGGGCTTGTACTGTAGAACCGGCCGCTTGGGTAACAACATGCTGGTGCTGCACTGCAACAGGAGGAGGAGTTTGCTGCACCTGAATTTTATAAATCCTGTGAGTTATTTCATCATCTATAGCGCTTATTAATTTTTCAAACATTGCGTAAGCTTCATTTTTATATTCAACTAAAGGATCTTTTTGTCCGTAGCCCCTTAGCCCTATTCCCTGGCGTAAATTCTCTATTACATCGAGATGATCCATCCAAAGGTTATCCATAACCGAAAGCTCAACAAACCTTTCCACTTGCCTCATAAGTTCTCCTCCCATTTGCTCTTCCCTTGCTTTATATAAATCGTTTGCTATGTTAACCAAAAAATTGATTTTTTCTTCGGGGTTAAACATCTGTTCGAGCTGAGAAACTATCTGGTTTATAGAATTTTCATCAAAAGGGATTATTGTTGAAAAATCCTCCGCCAGTTTTCTTGAAGGACTTTTTCCGTCTTCCGGGCTCTGAAGCGGCTGAACCATAACAATGCTTGAAATAGTGTTAACTATTTTTTCTTTTATGTCTTCTTTTAAACCTTCGCTGTCTTTACCGCCCGCTTCTAAAACTTTTCTCCTTCTTTGATATATTATTTCCCTTTGTTTATTTAAAACGTCATCGTATTCAACAAGGTGTTTTCTTATATCAAAATTATAACCTTCAACTTTTACCTGAGCCTGTTCTATTGCCCTTGAAACCAAAGGATGCTGAAGCGGGACATCTTCGGGCATATTAAATTTTGTCATTATTCCCGAAATTGAGTCTCCCCCGAAAAGCCTCATAATATCATCTTCCAGGCTTACAAAAAATCTGGATCCGCCCGGATCTCCCTGCCTTCCGGACCTTCCTCTTAACTGATTATCTATTCTTCTTGATTCATGCCTTTCGGTTCCTATAACCAAAAGTCCTCCAAGCTCCAAAACCTCTTTATGTTTTTTCTCCCAACTCTCCCATTCTTTAGTACCTTTTTTTTCTATGCCGTTTTCGTCTTTTGGGGCATCTCCTCCCAAAATAATATCTACTCCTCTTCCCGCCATATTAGTTGCAACAGTCACGGCACCTTTTTCTCCCGCCCTTTCAATTATTTCGGCTTCTCTTTCATGGTTTTTTGCATTAAGAACCTCATGCTTTACCCCCCGTCTTCTTAAAAGCTCAGATACTATTTCGTTTTTGTCTATAGACGTTGTTCCGACCAAGACAGGTTGTCCTTTTTTAGAAGCTTCTTCTATTTGGTTAACAACGGCCGTATATTTTGCCCTTGAGGTTTTATAAATTGCATCCGGAAAGTCTTTTCTTACCATAGGCCTGTGTGTGGGAATTACAACAACATCCAGCTTATAAATTTTATGGAATTCTTCCGCTTCCGTTACCGCCGTACCCGTCATACCCGCCAATTTTTCATACATTCTAAAATAGTTTTGAAGGGATACCGTAGCAAGAGTTTTTGATTCCCTTTGTATTTGGACTCCTTCTTTTGCCTCTATTGCCTGGTGGAGCCCTTCGGAAAGTCTTCTTCCGGTCATAAGTCTTCCCGTAAACTCATCTACCAAAATAACTTCTCCATCTTTCACAATATAATCTTTTTCTTTATGGAAAAGTGTCCTTGCTTTAAGCGCGGCTTCCAAATGATAAACGGTATCAAAATCTTTTTCATAAATATCCGAAACCCCAAATAGTTTTTCTATTTTACCTATCCCATGGTCTGTTAAATGAGCCGTCTTTAATTTTTCGTCTATTTTATAGTCTGTTTCCGGATTTAATTTGTCTACCAGCTTTGCATACTCATAATATTTTTGTGTAGGCTCTTCATCGGGGGCGGAAATTATATGGGGAGTCCTTGCTTCGTCAATTAATACCGAATCTACTTCGTCAACAACGGCAAAATAATAGTTTCTTTGAACCACAGAATCCAAATCCGGCGACATATTATCCCTTAAATAATCAAATCCATATTCCGAATTTATTCCGTAAACTACGTCTGCTTGATAAGCCTCTTTTCGGGTTATCGGTTTAAGATGCAAAAGCCTGAAATCACGCGCTTCTTTATTAATATATTCCGGATCAAAGATAAACGACTCTTCACTTATTATTGAAGAAACTTTCATTCCTAAAAAATTAAATACAGGGCCCATCCAACCGGCATCACGCCTGGCAAGATAATCATTTACCGTAACAAGATGGACTCCTTTTCCGGTTAATGCATTAAGGTAAAGAGCCGGGACTGCCGATAAAGTCTTACCTTCTCCTGTTTTTTGTTCTGCTATTTTTCCGCCGGATAAAACGGCAGCGGCCATAAGCTGCACGTCAAAATGTCTTTGGCCTATTGTTCTTCTTGCCGCTTCTCTTACAAGAGCAAAAGCTTCCGGAAGCAATAACTCTAATGGCTCTCCCTCCTCGACTCTTTTTTTAAATTCCTTAGTTTTTTTGGGGAAATCGCTGTCTTTTAATTTTTTTGTTTTTTCTTCTAGAGAATTTATTTCTGCTACTATCGGTTCAAGCTTTTTTATCTCTTTTTCATTGGAGTCAAAGAATTTTGTAAGCACGTTTAGCATACCCGTATTTTACCATAAAAAACCCCTCACTTATACAGCGAGGGGTTTACCAACTGATCAATTGGTAATTTCCAAATATTTTACCAATTTATTTCTTCTTCTTCTTTTTCTTTGCCATGGACAGGATCACCTACCTTTCCTCTCTGTCACTCCAATAAAGAAATGGGCAGAAACTACTTTTATGTTGAGATATTTTAATTGATTTGTCAAGATTTTTTATTTGCTTCAAATATTGAAGTTTAGACTGATTTGAAGCCAAAAATCACGAGGTTATTTTATTGATTTTATAACACTTTTCCCAATGATTTTTTGCAAAATTTTAGGGATTTCAACAGACCCGTCTTCCAACTGATAGTTTTCTAAAATTGCAATAATAGTTCTTCCGATTGCAAAAGCTGTCCCGTTTAAAATATTTACATATTTTTTCTCATTTCCGTCTTGGTATTTAATGTTTAGTCTTCTTGCCTGAAAATCTGTTACTGTGGATACCGAAGTAACCTCCCTGTATTTGTTCTGTCCGGGCATCCATGCTTCTATATCATATTTCCTTGCTGCGGGGAAACCTAAATCTCCGGTACACATCTTTACTACCTGATAAGGAATTTCCAAAAGCTGGAATAATTTTTCTTCTATGTAAAGAAGATATTCATGTTCTTTGTCGTCCTCGCCTTTTGGAACAAAAGAAACCATTTCAACTTTATCAAATTGATGGACTCTTAATATTCCCCGTGTATCCTTTCCATAACTTCCTGCCTCTCTTCTAAAAGCGCTTGAAAATGCTACATATCTTTTTGGCATCTCTTTTTTATTTAAGACCTCGCCCATGTGCATTGGCGCAATAGAATGTTCGGCGGTGCCTACCAAATACAAATCATCTTTTTCCAAATGATACATATCCTCTTCTCCGCCATTTTCCATATATCCTAATCCCTGCATAGTCTCCTTTTTAATAAGAGTTGGGGGAATAACCGGGGTAAAGCCCTCTTTGATAAGTGTTTTTATTGCAAGTTGGATAAGTGCAAGTTCAAGCAAAACCCCATCATTTTTAAGGTAGCCAAACCTTGCGCCCGATACTTTGGAAGCTCTTTCTACGTCTAAAATATCCAAATTTTCTCCAATTTCCAGGTGGTCTTTTGGCGTAAATAAAAATTTCCTGGGTTCTTTATATTTTTTAATTACTTCATTTTCGCTCTCATCTTTTCCGACCTTTACATCGGCTTTGGGAGGATTTGGTACTGTAAATAATAATTCTCTTAATTCAGCCTGTTTTTTGGAAAGCTCTTTTTCTATGATTTCCAACTGCTCTTTTGTCTCTTTACCCTTTTGAATATTTTTTTCTTTTGCAAACTTGTTTCTCTCTTCCCTTAGTTTTTGTACTTTTATATCCAAATTCCTATATTCCTCATCTGTCTTTAAAATTTTATCGATATCTATATCAATTCCCTTATTCTTTGCGCCCTTTTTAACTATTTCCGGATTTTCCCGTATAAATTTTACATCAAACATATCTACTAAATTATATCCCTTTTTATTTGGTTTTACTATCCAAAAATTCCTTTAGCTTATCTACTGCTCTTCTTCTGTGGGAAAGCGTATTTTTCTTTTTTGCCCCCATCTCCGCAAAGGTTTGAGTTTCGCCGTCAGGGATAATAATCGGGTCAAACCCCCAACCCCGGGTACCTCTTTCCGCTTGGGCTATCGTACCTTTAACTTTACCTATAAAAGTGTGAATTTTATTTCCGTCATGAAAGCTAATTGCACTTTTTACAATAACGTTTCTATTTTTTTCATCCTTCAAAAGATCAAGAATTTTTTTAAGCCCTAAGATTTGATAAGCATACTTTACAAAAGGGCCCGGGAAATTATCCCATGCTTCTATAAAAACCCCTACATCATCCGTTATTACCGGCCTTTTAAGTACTTTGTAAGCCTCTTCTGTTTTTCTTTTGGATACATATTCCAAATCCATGCTCTGAACTTCGTCTATTTCAACATCTGCAATTTCCAAAGGGACTTTTAATATGTCTTCCAGTTCTTCTACCTTACCCTTGTTTCCGGTTGCTACAAGTATTTTTTTCATTTTCAAAAGTATATCAAAAAAATACTTGAATTACAGAAGATATTGAATTATGATTTATCTATGTTCAGGTATGAAGTGGAAGTTGGGCATCTTCTTCGAAATATTGCAGACATAGAAGCTCTTAAAGAAGAAAGATCAAAACAGGGAAGACCCATTTCACCGATTGTAAGAATGGAAGAATTATTTGACCGAAGGCTTCATCAAACGGTAAAAGAGAGTGCAGAACCTAAAGCTCATTAAATCTTTTTTTAACAAACTCCTTATCCAACGAAAGAATTAACCATGCAGCCTTAGGCCCATGGTCTTTACCTATTAAGCTTAAATAAATGGCTGCAAAAGTTTCTTTTCCGCTTAAACCCAATTCTTTCCCCAAATCATAAATTCTTGTTTGAAATTCATCTCCTGTCCATTTTTCATCCAACTCTTTCGAAATTCTGCTAAGGACTTCTTTTTGTTTTTGGGTTAAAGTTTTTGCCTCTTCGGGTATTCTTTTTTTTATTTCAAATTTTTCATCCTCGGGCGCAAATCTGTCCACCCAAACTCTTGCATACTTTGCCCAAGTCTCAAGGCCTTCTTTTTTTATTGTGTTTTCCATATTAGGCATTTGAACCCATTGGGTTAGAACCGAAAACCTGACTTGAGGAATTTTTTTTATCTCGCCTATTTGCGATAGCTCAAAAGCCCTTGCTAAGTCTTCGTCTCCTTTATTAAAGTAAGCGTCTGCACATTTTTGATATTCGTCAAAAAGATTTGGGATTGCCTGCGTCCCCACCGGATCAAATTCGATAGCTTTTTTGTAATCGGTTCTTGTAAACAAAAATCTTCCAATTTCCCAAGGAAGAACATCCGCCAAATCTCTTGCCTTTAACCCCAAACCTTTTGAGGAAGCCATTTTTTTCCCTCCGATTAGAAAAAATTCATAAGGAAGATTATACGGATTTGGATAATCAAAAACTTCATCGCATAAAGCTTTTGCAATATCTCTGGACCCGCCTGCGGAAGAATGATCTTTTCCCGCCCCTTCAATTGTTACACCCATTACCTTCCAATGGGCCGGCCAATCTACTTTCCAAGGCAATTTCCCGTTGCCGTCAAAAGGGCTTATTCTTCCGTCAAAACCGCAACCTTTTGCCCATTTTACCATTGAAGACTCACATTTATATGCAACAGTTTTACCGTCCCATTCATAAACTCTGGTGGTCCCTAATTTACCGCATTGCTGACAGATAACCTGTAATGGAAGCCAACCCAATTCTTTTTTCTTGCTGCCTGAAACTTTCTGGTATATATCCTGTATTTTTTCTGCATTATCCAGGGCTATTTTTATAACTTCATTGAATTTCCCTTCGTGGTACATGTCCCATGAAGATAAAAATTCTGCTTCAATCCCCAAACCTATTAATACTTTTTGGAAATCTTTTGCAAAATACTCGGCAAAACTCTCATAACCTTTTACGGGAGAAGGGGCAATCCTAAGAGGCACCCCCAAATATTTTTCAAAATCCTGCATTAACTCGGAAGGTAAACCATCTATTGTATCGAAATCATTTATTACGTAGGTCCACTTAACCTCCTCTTTTTTGTCCCTTAACGCTCTATATAAAATGTCGTGAACAAGAGGACCCCTTAAAGAACCCACATGAGCAAAACCCGAAGGGGTAAACATATCGTCAACCCAATAAGGTTTATATTGCCCGGATTGAATTATTTCTTCTGCTACTTTATCCGCCCAAAACATACATTGATATTCTACCTAATACCGGCAAAGAATAAAAGCACCGATAGAACTAGCTTCTTCCTGTCCTTTGAGCTTGATTATAACCCATACTCCATAGCGCATCCAACACTTTACCGTCTTCACCGGCTTTACAGATAGCTCTAAGAGCATATATGTCTCCCCTCTCTCTGGAAAAAAATGCCCTTACTCTTCTGTCGGGATTTGAATCACCGCTTTGGACACCGATAACTGCAGGTCTTGAACTGTCGGTATGCCTAATTATCTGTGCTTGGGCAATCGAACCGGTTTCCTGATATTCCCTGGCTTTTATATGAAATAATCTCATTGCTCTTTCGGTATCGCCGTTAAGTCTGCCTGCAAGTTTTGCCGTTGCAGGATGACTGTCAATCAAAGACACTGTCCTAATAACAACTCCTCCCACGTTAACATCTTCTACATCTGTTCTTCCCATTTGTCTAGCCAATCTCCCTTCCATTTTCTTCACCTCCTTCCATATTTTCAGTCCATCTTCTCACAGCTTTTTTTCCGTCTATAATTCCTAAAGCGCTTACAAAAACATCCGTTGACGATCTTGCAACGGCAGCAAGACCGTCTCCACTTAGGGTCCAAACTTCACCCCGTCTTGTTAAAGACATTGTTGTTTCCGTTCCTTTTATATTTACAGGAACTTCCGTAGAATATGCCTCAATCTCTCTCATAAATAACTACCTCCCCGCCTGTCAAGCAGGCGAACTCGCAAAAACTTTTTTTGCTCCGTTCCACAAAAAAACCCCTCCTTGGAGGGGTGTCTTTTTATAAAATTTCTAATTTACGCCAAGACAAAACCCCTCATTAAGAGGTTCTTCTTGGACTTCATCAGCTGATATATGTTATTTGTCATTGGATATGTGATTTATATCACAATAATTTAAGGTTGTCAAAATTCAGAAGTTTTTATCCAAAACTTTTTGGAGACTTTCTACCATAACTTTGGTGATTTTAGGAAGATCGTATTCATATTTCCAACCCCAATCTCTTTTCGCCTCTTCATCGTTAATCGATTTTGGCCAGGAGTCTGCTATTTTTTGTCTGTGATCCGGCTTATAAGTTACTACTAAATTAGGAATATATTTTTTTAATTCCAGCTCCAAATCACTGGCTTTAAAACTTACAGCGGCAATATTATAGCTGCTCCAGTTTTTTATGTTTTTTGAATCTGCTTTCATCAAATCTACGGTTGCGTTAACAGCGTCGTCTATATACATCATTGGCAACATTGTATCCGGTCCGACAAAACATTCGTATTTCCCTGTCTTAATACCGTCATAAAAAATCCCGACTGCATAATCTGTTGTTCCTCCTCCCGGCGGAGTTTTCCATGAGATAATACCCGGGTAACGGATAGACCTTACGTCTAAACCGTATTTCTTATTGTAATAGCGGCACAATCCTTCTCCTGCGGATTTTGTGACTCCATACATCGTGGTCGGCTCCAAAACCGTATTCTGGGGCGTTTCTTCTCTTGGTGTTGTAGGGCCGAATGCGGCAATAGAACTTGGCCAAAATATTTTGAGGTTATTTTCTACCCCCAAATCAAGTATATTTTTAAGACCATTCATATTTATATCCCATGTTAAGGAAGGGTCCACCTCTCCTTTTGCGGAAAGCAAAGAAACCAAATGATAAATAGTTCCGATATCATGTTTTTTTATTATTTGGGACACAGATTCCTTATCTCTTGAATCTGCTTTTTCCAATATACCGTCAAAATCCGGACTTATGTTACTATGCCCCATCGAAACAACATTATCTCTTCCGTATTCTTTATACAAAGCGGGTATAAGTTCCGAACCTATCTGACCAAAGGCACCGGTCACTAAAATTTTTTTCATATAATTTGCATCTGTTTCCCTATTTTTCCGAAGGCTTCAATTCCTTTGGAAAGATCCTCTTTTGAATGGGATGCGGAGGCAATTACCCTTATTCTTGCCTTTCCTTTTGCTACCATGGGGAACACAATCGGTGTTGCAAAAACGTTCTCTTCAAATAGTTTTGCGCTGAATTCCCTTGCCTTATCTTCATCTCCTATCATAACGGGTATTATGGGGGTCTGTGAATTTCCGGTATTAAACCCCAAATTTTTGAATTCTTTCTGTAGGTAATTAACATTATCCCACAATTTTTTAACCTGGGCGTCCGATTCCAAAAGTATGCTTACTGCTTTTAAAGCCGCAGCCGTATCGGGAATGGTTAATGCAATAGAAAAAAGTCTTTGCCTTGCTTTTAAATTATAATAGTTGATTAAAGTCTTCCTGCCCGCAATAAATCCGCCGATTACCGAAAATGCTTTGGACAAACTTCCGATTTCTATATCTATTTCTCCCACAAGACCGAAATGGTCGACAATTCCCCGTCCGCCCTTGCCCAAAACTCCCTCTCCGTGAGCGTCATCAACCATAGTCAGGGCATCATACTTTTTAGCCAATTCGACAATCTTAGGTAATGGTGCTAAATCACCATCCATAGAAAACACTCCATCCGTAACAATGAGCATCAAAGGCTTATCTCCGTCGGGTTTAACGACTGTTGATGCCTCTTTAAGTTTTTCTTCCAAATCATTTGTATCCGCGTGTTTGTATACGAATTTATTCTTTACCTGTGAAAGTCTTACGGCGTCGATAATTGAAGCATGGTTAAGCTCATCCGAAATTAGGACATCATCCTTTCCTATAATAGTCTGTATTGCGGCGGCGTTTGCCATATAAGCGCTTGAAAATACCACTGCGGCTTCCGTACCCTTGAATCTTGCAATCGCCTCCTCAAGTTTAAGATGAAGAGCATGTGTCCCGGCCAGGGTCCTATAACCTGTTCCAACTCCGTATTTTTGAACAGCTTCGCAAACTGCATCCTTAAGTCTTTGGTCCTCTGCAAAACCTAAATAATGGCTTGAACAAAAATTGAGCTTATCAACTCCGTTAATTTTTAAATACGAACCCTGTCCGGATTCGATCACATAAGGAGATTTAAAAGAAGAAACTTCGGGTTCAATTTTTTTATAAAAATCTAATTGAGGCATCCTAATTATTTTAGTCTACGGAAACGATTGTGTAAAGGACTTTACCCGCCGGGGCTTCTACTTCTACTTTTTCCCCTACTTTTTTACCTATAAGGGCTTTACCCAAAGGGGATTCGTGGGATATTTTCTTTTCGGTTGGATCTGCTTCCCATTCACCTACCACCATAAAGGCTTCTTTTTTGCCTTTTATACTAACAAGAACCGTCGAACCGAGTTTTACCGTTTGAGTAGAGTTCCTGTGCCCATTTTCCGTTATAAGCACAGCTTGTTTTAAAAGCTCTTCAAGTTCATCTATTCTGCCGTCAATAAAAGATAACTCTTCTCTTGCTGCAACGTATTCCGCATTTTCGGACAAGTCCCCTAAACTTCTTGCCTGGGATACTCTGGATAAAACATCCGGCCTTTTTGTTTTGGTTAACTCTTCGTATTCTTTTTTAAGTTCTCCCAAACCTTCTTTTGTTAAATAAATTTTTTTGCTGTCCATAATCTCTTGGCTTATTTAAAATAAAATCCCTCAGAAACTGAATGAGGGAATAATAAAATAAATACGCTTAATTTATCGAATAATATAAGAAAACAGTGTTCTTGTCAATAACCTCTAGTATTGAATTACTATATCAATTTTTCTGATTTTTTCTTATATTTGTTTAAGACATAATTTCTATAATCAAACGGATGAAAAGCCAATAAGCTCTCCGTAATTGTTTCTTTTGTGATATTTTTTTTCATGTGCCAAAATTGAATTTTTTTTATTAAATTTTCCGTTATTATATTTGCAGACAAAACTGAAAAAAAATAATTTAAAAAGTTTTTCTTGCCAATTATTTCTGCCCTTTTCCCGGAAATATTGGGCAAAAAATTTTTAACCCAATCATTTTTATTTATAAAATTTTCGTACGTTTTGTTTCTTGAAAATAAAGGCCATATTTGCGCAATTTCATGCGCGGTATATAAATCTCTTTTTTGCCTTGGAAAAAGTATTTCTGTTTTATCGATTAGAAAATTTAAACAGATTTTATTAGAGATGTCTTCATCGCCTCTCCCGCGGTAAACCCTTAAAAATTTTAATATTACAACCAACATAAATCTTGTTGACCATACTGATTTTTTTTTACAAATTACAAATAAATCTATATCATCATTTTCTTCAGAATTTTTCATTGATAAAGCACCGCTTATTCCGATAAAATCCACCGTAGGAACCAAAGATAATTTTCTTATAATTTTTTTTGTAAACCTAATTTTTTCAAAACTTTGTTTTTCTCTTTCAAGCCTTTTTTTAATTATTCCTTCCCGCCCTTTTAAAAAATAAAAATCATTTTTTTGGCTGAATATGTTGTTGTCTTTAGTTAAATATGAAAAAATTTTTTGTTTGGAATTTGTTTTTGAGGAAACTAAATATTCCCAGACTTCTTCTTTTCTTAAAGGATAATCAAATATATCACTGTAAATAAGAGTTTTTATTATGGCTTGTAAGCTATTGTCCATACTGCTTTAACACTTGAGACACACCCTGGGAAAGTGTGGCTATGGCAGTATCGGTTGAAACACTGTTAAAAATAGAATTAACCGCATTTCCAAGATATGTATTCATTTGCGAATTTAGCCCGTTATCGTACGTTCCGTCAACAAAAAAAGAAGAAGAAGCAGTCGGCGCCTGCTTAATAAAGGGGTAAACCGTAGAGTTGCTTTTTAATTTATCCGCCAAATCGGTTCTGGCATAAAGCTCACCAAAATCTCTGGTTTTAGACTCTTCCGTATAAAGTTTCTCTTCCGTTTCGGGTTTTGCCAAAAATTTCATAAAAAGCAGGGCTTCTTTCTGATGTTTGCTTTTTATTGAAACACCCTCTGCCCAATAACTCGCGAGATTAACATTTTGGCCGGGCAGCTGAGGGACAGGAGCTATCTGAAAATTAAGAGTAGGATTTGCAGCCTTTATAGTGAAATAATCCCATGAATAGCCGAAATACATTGCAAGGTTTCCCTTGGAAAAGGCAAGTATAGAAGGATCGAGAGTATTATCCCAGACATTCGCATTATCCAAAGCAAAGGATGTATAAAAATTTAAAGCATCCCCGGCTCTTTGGGAATTTGAAGAAATGTTATTTAAATTTACCCCATTTTGCACAAGAAGAAGGGATAAAATGTCGGGGGCATGAGTAACGTTATCCATAGTTCCCAAAGCTGCGCCGGAAGTTTTTATTTTACCGCTGGCATCTTTTACTGTCATAGTTTTTGCGTCACTTATAAAATCATTCCAGGTTGTCGGAGGATTAAGCCCCGCAGCTTTAAGAAGATCGGAATTTATGTATAAGGCAAGTGTATCGATTTGTAAAGGAATTCCGTATATTGCGCCGTTTTTTATTAAATCGTTTTGAGCAACCGGATAAAACCATTGCATAAAATCGGCTTTTGAAACAGTATCGCTAGGTAAAGGAAGCAAAACGTTGGCGATCATCGGATACCAGCTGTTATGGAAGCGGAAAATATCGGGTCCATTTCCATTGTTAATTCTTGTAATCAATCTTTCCCTGTATTGTTTAATATCCTGTTTCGAATATTCCACCGTTATATTAGGGTATTGTTTTTCAAAATCCGAAATCACCGGCTGCATCACTCTTTGGTCTTCCCATAGCCCCCAATATGTAAGGGTAACTTTCTGATTATTGTTTTTTGAAAGCTGCGGCAAAACAACCGCAAACAAAAATACACCTAAAATTAAAACAACAAAAATACCAAGTATAAGTTTTAATATGGTTAATGGAGAAAGTGAGGAACGGTTGCTTAGGTTATCCGTAGGCGGAGGGGGCGGAGGAGCCTGTACATCGGCAACCCCGGAAACAGGTTGATAAAAATTTTGCTGCTGGTTTAAAGTTTGTCCCTGAAAAACTGCATTTTCATCCATATTTTCTGGCTATTTATAGTATAATACCAAGTATAGAACATATCAAATGAAAATTCCTCAAATTAAAGCAAAACATTTGTACCACTCCGGAAGAATTGTATTCTGGTTTTTCACGGGAGTAACCCTTTCCTTATTCTTTATACTAAGCTTTACTTTTCTTATATTTAAAAGCGTTTATCAAAATACCGTTTATCCGGGCGTAATAATAAACGGAGTTAATTACGGGGGAAGAACCGAAAAAGAAGTTGCAGATTCTTTTAATAAAAAAAATTTGCAGGTTAAAGATGTAAACTTTATATTTACAACAAATGTTGGAGTGGCGACTGCCTCGGCAGGGCAGCTGGAGTATGGATATAATTCAAACCTTTTGGCTTCCCAGGCTTTTTCGCTGGGTAGATCCCAGGGCTTTTTTTCAAACATTTATTTGATTATCCAGGCCTATGTAAACGGTGTAAATCTCCCCGCATCTTATACTTACTCCCAAAATAATTTAAATGCCGCACTTCTCCCTTTAACCGAAAAAATAAATAAAGACCCCGTAAATGCGCTATTTACGTTTTCAAACGGCAGGGTAACCGCCTTTAAGCCGTCGGAAAACGGACAGGCTGTTAACTTAACAGCTTTAAACAGCCAACTTTTATCCAAATCTTTAACCGCCATGTCCGGGCAGAAAGGTTCTGTTATTATTGTCCCTTTACCTATCTCTACAATTGAGCCGGAAATAACAACAGATAAAGCAAATAACATGGGGATAAAAGAATTAATAGGAGAGGGGCATTCGCTTTTTTATCACTCTATACAAAGCAGGGTACATAACATAGCTCTTGCAGCTTCCAGGTTAAACGGTGTTTTGGTTCCTCCGGGACAAACATTTTCTTTTGACCAAGCACTTGGCGATGTGTCGGCATACACCGGCTACCAACAGGCTTATGTTATACAAAACGGAAGAACAATTTTAGGAGACGGAGGAGGAGTATGTCAGGTTTCTACAACTTTTTTTAGGGCTCTTCTAAACGCAGGGCTTCCCATTGTCGAAAGACACGCCCACGCTTATAGGGTTGGGTATTATGAAGAAGATTCTCCTCCCGGTTTTGACGCGACAATTTTTGTTCCAAGCGTTGATTTAAAATTTAAAAACGATACCGGACATTACATACTAATCCAAAGCGTAACCGATTTAGATAATTTATCTCTTACTTTTTATCTTTATGGAACAAGCGATGGAAGACAAGTTACCATAAGTAAACCCGTAATTACAAATCAGACTCCACCTCCACCCGACCTTTACCAGGATGATCCGACGCTTCCAAAAGGAGTTATAAAACAAACCGACTTTGCAGCATGGGGAGCGGATGTTTATTTTACAAGACAGGTATTTAAAAATGGACAGCCATATATCAGCGATAAGTTTGTATCTAATTTTCAACCCTGGCAGGCAGTTTATTTAAGAGGTACACAGTAAATGAATAGAATTCTTGATACAAAAAAAGCAATAAAAATCAGCAGAAAATTAAGAGGAGACGGGAAAAAAATTATTTTGGCAGGCGGATGTTTTGACATACTCCACATAGGCCACATAAAATTTCTGGAAGCGGCAAAAAGAAGCGGAGATGTACTATTTATACTTTTGGAAAACGATAAAAGTGTAAGAAAATTAAAAGGGGAAAACAGACCAATAAATACCCAAGAAGAAAGAGCTGTTGTTTTGTCTTCCCTAAAACCTGTGGATTATGTAGTTATTCTTCCCGACATGAAAACCAATTCGGATTATGACAAATTAATAATTAATCTAAAACCCGATGTAATTGCAACGACAAAAAAAAGCAAGCAGGTAATACATAACCTGCGGCAGGCCAAACTGGTAGAAGCCAAACTTGCATTAGTTGTAAACAGAATATCCAATAGGTCAACCACAAGACTGGCACAGCTTATTGCCAAAAATAACGAATTATGAAAAAAATTCTCCTGCTTCTTTTAGTAATCACGGTAATTTTTATAGCTATTTTTTTATTAAGTAATTTTTTTTACAACCGGCCTAACAAACCAAATGCAATAATCGGAAACCATCTATTTAATTTGGAAATCGCAAAAACCGATAAGCAAAAAGCGGTAGGCCTTGCAAAATACGACTCTATTCCCCAAGATTTCGGAATGCTTTTTCCTTTTATAAAATCCGGTTATTACGCTTTTTGGATGAAAAACATGAAATTCCCCATAGATATAATTTTTATAAAAAGCGGAAAAATCCTGAAAATTTTTCCTAACGTCCCTGCTCCCGTGTCTTCCAATTCGGCCTTACCTATTTATAGACCCGAAGAGCAATCGGATACTGTTTTGGAAATAAACGCCGGACTTTCCAAAAGATATGGATTTAAAAATGGAGACACTGTTATCATAAACTTATGAAGATATTGGGAATTGAAACAAGCTGCGACGAAACAGCAGCCGCTATTATACAGGCGGATAAAAGTGCCAAAAAAGTTAAGGTTTTATCAAATTACGTTGCCACTTCTCTGGCTCTGCATTCAAAAACAGGAGGAATAATACCGGAGGTTGCCGCAAGAGAACAAGTTAAATATATTATTCCCGTTATTGAAAAAGCGCTGGAAGGTAATTCAATAAAAGATATTGATGCAATTGCAGTAACCGTGGGTCCCGGTCTTATCGGATCACTTCTTGTTGGAATTGAGACGGCAAAAACCCTTTCCTATATTTACAAAAAACCAATTATTCCCGTAAATCACTTATTCGGACACATATATGCCAACTTCATTGAAAATAATTTAGAATCCAGAGTTCATAATTCAGAATTGGGAGATATTAAATTCCCTCTTATTGCTTTAATTGTTTCGGGCGGCCATACCGATTTGGTTCTGATGAAAAATCATAGAGATTACAAATGGCTCGGAGGAACAAGAGACGACGCCGCAGGCGAAGCGTTCGATAAGACGGGGAGGCTTTTGGGCCTACCATATCCTGCCGGACCGGAAATAGAAAAACTTTCATCCACTGTCCATAATGATTATTATAATTTTCCTAAGCCTCTTTTAGATTCCAACGATTATGACTTTAGTTTTAGCGGTTTAAAAACAGCAATACTAAGGGAAATCCAAAAAGTAAAAGTTATGGACAAAATTACAACTTCTAATATCTGTTATTCGTTGCAGGAAGCTGTTTTCAAAATTCTAATTGCCAAAACATTAAAAGCTGCAAAACAATATAAAGTAAAATCAATACTTTTAGGCGGAGGAGTTGCATCAAACCAAACTCTTCGCAAGGAGTTTGAGTTGGAAATTGGAAATTTAAAATTGAAAATTCCTCTTTTCGTTCCCGAAAAGAGGTTTTGCACCGACAACGCAGCAATGATAGCGGCTGCGGCATTTTTCAATTACAAAGAGCAATCCTGGAAAGTAATAACCGCTAACCCTGAACTTTATTTTGATTAAGTAGTAAAATGTAAATATGCAAACTGAATTGTTAATTATTCTTTCGGTAATAATCCTAGGTTTTTTAATCGTACTTTTTTTTATAAATAAAAAAACGTCGCAGCCAAAGACAGACGAAGCGCTTGTGGAATGGTTAAAATCAATGCAATCTTCGATGAATTCTTCAACGGGAAATATGGTCCGGACACTTCAGGAAAACTCAAAACAATTAAACGAAAGACTGGACAAAGCGGCCCTGGCAATGAGGGACGTCAGTAAAGAAGTTGGTCAAATGAATGAAATAGGAAGAAATATGAGGGAACTTCAAGAGTTTTTAAAAAGCCCCAAACTTCGGGGGAATATCGGCGAACAGGTTCTAAAAGATTTAATAAGCCAGATGTTTCCCAAAAACAGCTTTAATCTTCAGTATGAATTTAAATCGGGGGAAAAAGTTGACGCCGCAATAAAAACGGACGCAGGGATACTGCCGATAGATTCAAAATTCCCCATGGAAAACTTCCAAAAAATGGTTAAAGCAAACGAGGAAAACAAGGAAGTTTTCCAAAAAGAATTTACAAGGGATGTAAAAAAACATATAGATGCAATTTCAAAAAAATACATTCTCCCCGAAGAAGGAACAATGGATTTTGCCCTTATGTATGTCCCAAGCGAATCCGTTTATTATGAAGTGGTAAACAATATGGAACTTATGGAATATGCAAGATTGGCAAGAGTTTATATTGTTTCTCCCTCTACTTTATATGCACATCTCCAGACCATTCTCCTTTCTTTTGAGGGAAAAAGGCTCGAAACAAAATCGAAAGAGGTAATAGCTATTTTGCGAGCTTTGCAAATAGACTATAATAAAACTAACGATAGCCTTAACGTTTTAGGAAAACACCTAAATAATGCTTATGTGCAATTTAGTAATGTGACTTCGGGGTTTTCTCAAATAGGAAAAAAATTAAACTCCACCAAAAACATAACCGAAAAAACAGAAACTAAATAGTTATTTTCTTATGGTACAATACCTCTGATGAAGACCGAAAAAAACCTCAATAAAGAACAGCTTGAGGCAGTTAAGTACGATAAAGGTCCCCTTCTTATTATTGCCGGCGCGGGAACCGGAAAAACAACCGTAATAACCGAAAGAATTAAGCATCTTATTGTAGAAAAAAATATTCCCCCTTCCGAAGTTCTTGCCTTAACCTTTACGGATAAGGCGGCATTCGAAATGCAGGAGAGGGTGGATATTTTACTGCCCTACGGCTACATAAATATGTGGATACATACCTTTCATTCTTTTTGCGACAGAGTTCTAAGGGACGATGCACACACAATAGGACTGGACCCGGGATACAGGCTAATATCCGAAGCAGAATCAGTCTTGCTTATGAGACAGAACATTTTTAATTTAGGATTAAAGTTTTTCCGCCCATTGGGAAATCCTACAAAATTTCTTGATGCCCTTCTTACCCATTTCTCAAGGCTTAAAGACGAAGATATAACACCCGAAGAATATTTAAAATGGGCGAAAAAACTATCATCGGCAGATGAAAAAGCAGAATATCTTGAACTTGGTAACGCTTATAAAGCTTACGAAGATCTTAAAGCAAAAGAAGGAGTCATGGATTTTTCCGATCTTATATCCAACACCCTTTTTCTGTTTAGAGAAAGAAAAAGTATTTTAAAAAGATATCAGGAACAATTTAAGTACATACTGGTAGACGAATTCCAGGACACAAATTACTCGCAGAATGAATTGGCCATTTTACTCACCGGAGAAAATAAAAATATTACGGTTGTAGCGGATGACGACCAGTCAATTTACAGGTTTAGAGGAGCCGCAGTATCCAACGTATTGCAGTTTAAGAAAAATTTCCCGAATGCGAAAGTTATAACATTAATCGATAACTACAGGTCAACGCAAACTATTTTAGATGCTGCTCATCAGCTTATTCAAAATAATAACCCCAACAGACTTGAAGTTGTTGAAAAAATTAACAAAAAACTCGTCAGCCATTCAAAAACGGCGGAAAAAGACATTCAGATTATTCATGCGGAAAAAGCGGAAGATGAAGCAGATGAAATAGCAAAAACAATAAAAAAATTATCAAAAGAATATGAATACAGGGATATTGCTATTTTAGTCCGGGCCAATAATCATTCCCAAAGCATTACACAAGCGCTTGCCAGAAATAAAATTCCATACCAGTTTTTAGGACCCGGATACCTGTTCCAGCAGGATGAAGTAAAAGATTTAATCGCCTATTTGACATTTTTAACAAACCTTTCCGATTCGGTATCGCTTTTTAGGGTTCTGTCTATGGACGCTTTTAGCATATCCAATATCGAATTGAATTTTCTTCTAAACTTTGCAAAGAAAAAAAATCTGACGCTTTTTGAAGCTGTTGATACCGAACAAAGTTTCCTTAAAAACGAGACACAGGACAAGTTAAAAAAATTCAAAACAATGGTCGAAAGACACCTCGAGAAAAGTAAAAAGGAACAGGGCGGACAAATACTTTATTATTTTTTGATTGATTCGGGACTTTACGAATCTTTCCAAAAAACAGATTCGGTTAAAGATGAACGCCGGATCCAGAATATTGCAAAGTTTTTTGACAGAATAAAAAATTTTGAAACGGAAAAAAGAGACAGCAATATTTTTAATGTTGTCGAATGGCTTACGCTAATGCTTCAGATGGGAGACAGTCCTACTGCCGCAGATTTGGATATAAGAGACAAAAATGCCGTAAATATTTTAACCGTCCATTCAAGCAAAGGGCTTGAGTTCAAAGTTGTCTTTCTTATTAACCTTGTCTCCGAACGTTTTCCTTCAAGAGAAAGGTCGGAAAAAATTCCTCTTCCCCAAGGGGTAATAAAAGAAAAATTGCCCGAAGGGATAGATTTCCATTTGCAGGAAGAGCGAAGACTCTTTTATGTCGGAATGACAAGAGCAAAAGAACTTCTTTATTTTACCGCGGCAAATTATTATGGAAGCGGAAAACGCTCAAAGAAGCTTTCCGTTTTTGTGTATGAGGCGCTTCCGAAATTAAAAATTGAGGAAAATATGCTAAAAACCGCAAAACAGCTCAGCCTCACTGATATTCTCTCTACATACGAAGATATAGAAGAAGCAGAAGAAGTAAAAAATAATTTTAAAATTTCTTATATTACTTATTCCAATCTGCAGATGTTCGATATATGTCCGTTGCATTATAAAGCAAAAGCAATTTTAAATATTCCTACACCCATAAGCCCAGTCCAAAGTTTTGGAATATCTTTGCATAACGCTCTTTACGATTATTATAAACAGGTTTCCGAAGGGAAAACGCCGGACTTAATAGAATTTAAACAAATGTTAAAAAATGAATGGATGAGCGACGGATACGAAAACAAAAATCACGAAAACGAAAGATATAATCAGGCAATTAAAATTATTGAAAACTTTTATAAAAAGGAAAGTAACCTTCCGGTAAAACCCCTTGGAATAGAAATGCCATTTTCTTTTGTTCTAAAAAACGGGGTTAAAGTATTCGGAAAAATCGACAGAGTCGATAAAACAGCCGGGGGAATAGAAATAATTGACTATAAAACCGGAGAAGATAATCCTAAAGCAGATAAAGCCCATAAACTTCAGCTTGAAATATATGCACTTGCTGCAACCAAAATAAATGACAGGATTTTTAACCGAAAACCGGAAGACATAACTCTAAGCCTGTATTTTCTTGAAAACGGAACTAAAAAAACAATGACATTTAAAAAAGAGGATCTCGATAAAGTAGAAGACGACTTAATAGAAAAAATAAAAGAGATTGAAAACAGCGAATTTAAATGCAGCGGAAATGTCCTTTGTTTAAACTGTGAATATAAGCTTCTTTGTCGGGCATAGCCGCGTTTGACGCGGCAAATTAGCCTCAAAAACTTTGTAAAATAGACGTTTTTTGGTATAATACTCCTGTTCTTTGGAAGATGAGTTGCTAGTCCGCCAGCTGGCGGACAGGAAAGTCCAGACAGGTGTAAAGCCGGGGACGGGGCGTAAGCTCCGACTAGAAATAGCTGGTTTTCAAGTTTTTTACCCACATATAAGACTTGAAACAGGTTTTGAATTAACAAAACTTGAGAGCAACAGAGACGAGTGGGAGTGAAACGGGCAATCCTACCTGCTGTAACCTCCGAAAGATGCG